>JBJHCE010000243.1:0-4112 GCA_050485865.1 Gemmatimonadales bacterium
GAGGCGCTCGGGGACGAGGGGAAGCCCCTCGGCGAGCTCCTTCGCGAGCTCCGATTCCGGGTCCAGGGCCACGACCTCCACGTCCCGGACGCCGGGAAGGGCGCTTCCGGACACACTCCCCCGGATTCCTTCCTGGGGAGATGCGGGGGGGGCCGCCTGCGCCGATGCGGGCGCCTGTGCCCCGGCCGAGGCGGTGGCGAGGAGGAGCCCCGCGAGCGCGAACGAAACCGTCCGGGCCGAACGGACGAGGACGCCGGGCGCGGCCGGGGCGAGGACGGTGCGGGTCGGGGCGCCGCCCGGGCGGCGCCGAAGGGGCGGGGGCGTGTGCATCACGGAAAGAACCTCCAGCGGAGACCTGGGGGGCAGGGGAACACCCTCGATCATACCGGCTCCCGGTCCGGGCGGGCAAACCCCCCTTGCCCCCGGGTCCCCGTTTCGAGTAGCGTCCGGGCTCCTTCCGCACGGCACCGTCTCCCGCACGCCAACCGAAGCCCCCAGGCCCGCCCATGCACGACGTCCTTTCCTCCCTCGGCCTCACCGACCTGAACCCCGGCACCTCCACCGGGCGGGACTTCTTCCGCCCCCGGAAGGAGGGCGCGATCGCGAGCCACACCCCGGTGGACGGATCCAGGATCGCGTCGGTGGGGGTGACGACCCGCGACGAGTACGACCGGGTGGTCGAGGCGGCGGAGGCGGCCTTCCGGAGCTGGCGCATGGTGCCCGCACCCGAACGGGGCGAGATCGTGCGGCAGATCGGGCTCGAGCTGCGCAGGCACAAGGAGGCGCTCGGGAGCCTCGTCTCGTACGAGATGGGGAAGATCTACCAGGAGGGGCTCGGCGAGGTGCAGGAGATGATCGACATCTGCGACTTCGCGGTGGGGCAGTCGCGCATGCTCTACGGGCTCACCATGCACTCGGAGCGCCCCCGGCACCGGATGTACGAGCAGTGGCACCCGCTGGGGCCGGTGGGGGTGATCTCGGCCTTCAACTTCCCCGTGGCGGTGTGGGCCTGGAACGCGATGATCGCCGCCGTGTGCGGCGACGTGGTGATCTGGAAGGGATCGGAGAAGACGCCGCTCTGCTCGGTGGCGGTGCAGCGGATCCTGGCCCGGGTGCTCGAGCGGAACGGGCTTCCGGAAGGGGTCTTCAGCTACGTGACGGGGGGACGCGAGGTGGGGGAGTGGATGTCGAACGACCCCCGGCTTCCCCTCGTGTCCGCCACCGGGTCGATCCCCATGGGGCGGGCAGTGGGGCAGGCGGTGTCGGCGCGACTCGGGCGCTCGCTCCTGGAGCTTGGCGGGAACAACGCCATCGTGATCACCCCGAACGCCGACCTGGAAATGGCCGTGCGGGCCACGGTCTTCGGGGCGGTGGGAACGGCGGGGCAGCGGTGCACCTCGACCCGGCGCCTCATCGTGCACGAGGAGGTCTTCGACGAGGTCCGGGACCGGCTCGTGCGCATCTACGAGGGAATCACGATCGGAAGCCCCCTCGAGTCGGAGACCCTGGTGGGACCCCTCATCGACCAGGACGCGGTGGACGCGATGCAGGCCGCCCTCCTGAAGGTCGAGGCCGAGGGGGGGAAGGTGGTCTTCGGGGGGGAGGCCCTCTCCGACCGCCCGGGCTTCTACGTGCGCCCGGCGCTCGTGGAGGCGGAAAACCACTTCGAGATCGTGCAGGAGGAAACCTTCGCGCCGATCCTCTACCTCATCCGCTACCGGGAGCTCGTGGAGGGCCCGAGGAGCGCGCTCGCGCTTCACAACGGGGTCCGGCAGGGGCTCTCCTCGGCGATCTTCACGCTCAACATGCGGGAGGCGGAGACCTTCCTCTCGCACCTGGGGTCGGACTGCGGGATCGCGAACGTGAACATCGGCACGAGCGGCGCCGAGATCGGGGGCGCCTTCGGGGGCGAGAAGGAGACCGGGGGCGGGCGGGAGTCCGGCTCCGACTCCTGGAAGGCCTACATGCGCCGGCAGACGAACACGATCAACTGGAGCACCGAACTTCCGCTGGCGCAGGGGATCAGCTTCGAGGTGTGACCCCCGGGTCGGGCTACCAGGAGTTCCAGAGCCAGACCTGGACGAGTCCGCAGTTGCCCGGCCACTCGATCGCGTACCGGTCAGGGACGTCGCTCTGGGCCTCGTAGATCTCGATCGCGGCGATCCAGTCCAGGGGAATGTCGTCGATGGACCGGAACCCTGACCTTCCCAGGGGCCACCGGTTCACCCGCACGCTCACGCACTGCGACCGTGCCCCACGGGGGTTGAAGAGCACGGGCCTCCCCCCGCCCCCGGGCCTGGGGCCGAACCAGAGTTCGGTTCGATCGGCAATGTACTGGCCCAGCTGGTGAGGCGCGTCGAGGGCGATGAAGGCACCCGACAGGAAGGTCCCCCGCCCCAGGAGCTGGTGCCGGCGCACCCATTCCCGGCCCGGGGGGAGGCCCCGCGCGTCCGTCTGCACCTCGAGCTCGTCGAGGGCGATCGGCTCCGGCGGGATCGCGACGTCCGGAAGGTTCAGGGTGTCCCCGGGGGGCACCGGGGGGAGCTCCATCGACGCCCTCGAGTACCCGAACGCATCGATCTGGAGCCGAAAGGGGCCCCCCACCGAGTCGAGCTGGAGGGTGAACCGCCCCTCGGCATCGGTGGTCCCGAAGACGACCCGGTCGTCGTCCTGGTCGAAGACCTGGACGAACGCCCCCGATATGCCCCGGGCGGTGTCCGCGGCGACCACGCGGCCCGTCACGACCTGTGCATCCACGGCCGCGGTCGGGAGAAGCCCGACCATGAAGAGCGCGCCTGCGAGAACCCCGCGACGTATCATGGTACCTCCGGTTCCGGAACGGACGACGGGCCACGGCCCCCCCCCTGTCGGTCCGGGGCAACCGCCTGCATTCACGGTAGGTAGGCCCGGGGGTGCGGGCAAGCGCGGGGCGGACCCCGCTTCCGCCCATGTCACCTGCGCCGAGGGGTGCCACCCCCACGGAGTCCCCCTCCCGGGCACGTCTCCGCGGAGACGTCGGGGGGTGACGGGAGGGGCTCGGTCCTACAACCTTGACATTGTCAAGCTTCCCACCGGCCCTCTCCGCCCCCCTTACCCGGAGTCCTGACCCGGCCGCTTCCATTCCTGGAGGCGCGCCCGGAGGGATGGAGGGAAGAGGAGGTCGTCGGAAATCGCGGCCAGCTCCTCGGCCTCGCGCCATTCGCGCTCGAGGAGCGCAAGCTCACCCTCGAGGGCACGTCGCTCCGTCTCGTCGTTCGCCGCCATTTCGACGGCGAGCCTCAGCACCGGATGGCCGGAGGCGATCCGGTGCGGTTGTCTCCGCCAGTAGAGCTCGCGGGGGTTCATGCCGGACGGGTCTCCGAGCTCCCGTGCGGCGAGCGCCAGGACGGCCTCGGGGCTTCCCACCTTCAGGATCTCCTCCGTGGCGTTCCGGATCTCGTCGGGGCTTCCCCCCGTGAGGTTCGCCCGCGGGAGGAGGCGCCGCAGGGCAAGGAGCCCCTCGGCTCCCGAGAGGGAGAGCGCCTCCCCGCCCCGTCGTGGCACGACCACTTCCCAGGCGTGCGCGCGGATCCCGGGCACGAGGAGCGCACGGTCTCCATCGGAACGGCGCACGAGTTCCCCCTCCGGGGTCCGCATCACGACCCTCCGCTCCCCAAGCAGGATGACCCCGCTCGCGGCCAGGACCCCGGCCCAGACCACCCCGCTTCCGATCACGGGCACCATTCCGGTGACGGCGCCCGCGCCCAGCGCCAGATGCGCCTTCCGCCGGTGCCGCCGCCAGCGACCGAGGAGCCGGTCGCCGTAGCGCCACATGGCCACCTCGGGGTGCTTCGCGCCGCCGATGCGGAGGAGCTCCGTGCCGTCGGCCACCCGACCGAGGGCCACGTGTCCGGTGCCCGCACCCAGGGCCGCCCCCTCGAAGAGCCGCTCCGCCCCCTCGACTGCCTCCCAGCGCTCTTCGAGGGGAGCCAGGTTCCACTGGCGACAGGAGGGGCAGAGCGCCCAGAGGCGGCCCTGCGCCGGATCGAAGGCGAGGCGCCTTCCCACCGGGAAGGACTCGAGGACCTCGTTCCGCCCCAGGGGCGCGCGGCAACCGATGCAGCGTGTGTACA
>JBJHCE010000244.1:0-4055 GCA_050485865.1 Gemmatimonadales bacterium
CTGGCCAAGCTCGAGCCGGTGGAACGTCCCGACTTCGAGCTCGACCTGGGTACCATGCGCGACGCCGAGGAGGTGGCCCGGGAAATGGCCCGGGCGGTCCCCTCGGTGGAGCGGGCGCCGGAGCGGTAGCGGGCCATGTCCGACGCCTCGCGCCCGGGAGCCGGGCTCCTCCGGATCGATGACGATCGGGAGTACGCATGGCTCCTCGAGCGCGACGGCACCCTCCTCGAGATCCTCGCCACGTCCATCGTGCCGCCCCCCGAGCCCGGGGAAGGGCGGCTCCGGCGGGTGTCCCTCGGCGTCCTCGACCTGGGCTTCCGGGTGGCGCTCGCCCTCTTCCTCCTGGTCCTCGCGATCGGGATGATCGTGGCCTTCTCGGTGGGGCCGGCGGCGGTCTTCCTGCTCCTCCGTCCCCTTGCCCCCGCGTGGGTCTGGTGGATGCTGGTTTCGGCGGCCCAGGCGGTGATCCTCTTCCTGATGCTCACGTGGGCGCTCGAGTGGGTCGCGCAGGACCCCCTGCCCTCGGAGGAGGTGGGGGACCAGGGCCCGTGGCGACGGATGGAGAGCCTGAACATGCTCCACGAGAGCTCCAGGGCCTTCGCCTTCGGGGCCGCCTTCATGCTTTCCGGGTGGTGTGTTGCCGTCGCGATGGTGCTCCTTGGAGACTGGGCCTTCGCGGGGCCCACCGGTGGCTTCGGGCCATGGCTCCTGCACTTCGGCCACCTCGCCATCGACACGATCCTCCTCGGGATGCTCGGCACCGTGCTGGACCCACCGGGAGGGATCGAGCCGGTGAACGGACCCGGGCGGGCTCTGAGCGTGGCCTTGAGGCTCGCGGTGGCGGCAGGGGCGACCTCGCTCGCCGTGCACGTCTTCTCGGGGGAGTTCCGCCCCCGCGAGCTCTTCCGGGGCACCGTCCGGAACCTGGCGGACCACGTGGAGAACACGGACCTGAGCAAGGGGGAGGATCTCCGGATTCACCGGATCGCGGTGGTGCGGCCGCTCCCGAAGGACGAGGTGCTCACCGTAACGAAGGACGACTTCTTCCGGGTGATCGCCGAGGGGGAGCCTTCCGACGAGACCCCGTTCAGCGACCCAGCACCCGATCCACGATCCTGAGGAGTTCCTCGACCCGGAAGGGCTTGAAGAGGTACTCCTGGGCCCCGAGGGCGAGGAGTCGCTCCGCCTGGGCCGGCGACGCGTCTCCGCTGATCATCACGACGTGGGCGTGGGCGGTGGCCGGGTCCTCGCGGAGGGTCGAGAGCACCTGGTCCCCTCCGAGGTCGGGGAGATTCAGGTCCAGGAGTACCAGGTCGGGCCGGTGCTCCCGGGCAACGCGGATCCCGTCGGTGCCCCGTTCCGCCGTGAGGAGGCGTATCCCTGGACGCTTCCGGAAGATGCGCTGAAAGAGCGCCACGTTCGCCGGGTGGTCCTCGACCAGGAGTACGGTGCCCCGGCTCTCTCCCGGACCCTGTTCTGCGGGCGCCCTCCGGGCCTCGCGAGGGGTCGGGGCGTCCGCGCCGGGAAGGTCCACGAGGAACCGGGAGCCCTCGCCCTCGCGGCTTTCCACGGTGAGCGCTCCGCCCATGGCCTCGACGAGGGAGCGGCTGACGGGAAGTCCCAGCCCCGTCCCCTCGGGCTCCCGCTCCTCCATCCCCAGACGGTCGAAGGGCACGAAGAGGCGGTCGAGCTTCGCCTCCGGGATCCCGGGCCCGGTGTCGGCCACCGTGAGGCGAACCCGGCCGCCTCCCTCCCCGCTCACCTGGACCGTGACGGATCCCCCTGGCCGGTTGTACTTGATCCCGTTCGTGAGGAGGTTCACGAGCACCTGCCGAAGCCGGGTGCCGTCGCCGAGGGCGCCCCGGTCCCCATCGAAGGGTGCGACGGAGAGGGCGACCCCCCGGTCCCGCGCCAGGAAGCGCACGAGTTCCACCGCCTCCTCCACCACCTCGGCGAGGGCCACCGGCACCGACTCCACCCGAATGCGCCCGGCCTCGACCCCGGTGTGATCCAGCACCTCGTCGATGAGGCCGAGGAGGTGCTCACCGGCCCTGAGGACCTGTTCCGCGTGGGGCCGCCTTTCGTCGCCATCCAGTTCGGCATGAAGGAGCTGGCCGAAGCCCAGCACCGCCGTGAGCGGGGTCCGGAGCTCGTGGCTCATGCGCGAGAGGAACTCGGACTTGGCCAGGTTCGCGCCCTCGGCTGCGGCACGGGCGTCCTCGAGCTCGCGGCTCCGCGTGATGTCGGTGAGGACCCCGACCACGTCCAGCCCTGACCGCCCCGACCGAGTGGCCCCGGCCGCGCTTGCGTCGGTGCGGACACGTCGCTCATCGCGGAGCCAGCGGTAGGCGCCGTCGCCATGACGGAAACGGTACTCGAGGACCACCGACTCCTCGTCCCGGAGGGCGAGGACCCCGGTCCGGGCCGCCGCCATGTCGTCAGGGTGAACCCGGGCCTCCCACCACCCGGGGTTCCGGGCCTCCTGGGGCTCGAGGGCCAGGATCCAGCGGAGGTTGTCGGTGATCCCGGTGAGGGGTGGGAGGGACCCCTCCACCCCCGCTCCTTCCCCCGTTGCAGGGGGGAGCTCGTGGCTCAGGAGGATCGCCCGGCTCGAGGTCACCAGGTGCTCGAGGCGTTCCCGGATCTCCCGGGCCTCCGCTTCCCGGTCGGAGGCCTCTCGCGCCGCATCCTCGAGCTCTTCCCGGGCGAGGGCCACACGCTCGGTCATCGTGTTGAAGGCGTGGGCGAGGGCCCGGATCTCGTCCGTTCCCTCGACCGGGACCGAGACCCGCTCCTCGCCCCGGCTGAGCCGCCCCGCCGCCAGGGCGAGTCGGTTCATCCCCTTCGTGAGGTGGCCCGCCAGGAACCAGCCCACGACCCCGGCGAACATCACGAGGATCGAACCCGACAGGACGAACCAGATGAGCACCGGCTGCGTCCCGGCCCGGACCGCCGATTCCGGGAGCGCCACGAAGACGGTCCACGGGGTGGGTGGCGCCCGGAGGGCCGCCAGGTAGAGGGAGCCCGTGTCCGCGAGGGTCGCCTTCAGGAGGAGGCCCTCCGTCGTCGCCTCACGGGAAATCTCCGGCCCGGAGACCTGGCGGGAGAAATCGCTCCACACCCGGGTCTCCAGGTCGGCCAGGTAGATCCGGGCTTCGGGATCGATGAGGTTCTCGATGAGCTCCCGGGTTCCGGCGGGGGTGTCCATGACGCGCCAGATCGTCAGGGTTCCCCCTTCGGCCACCGGACCGGTCCCGACCGGAATGCGTGCCGTGGCGGAGAAGAGGACCCGCCCCGCCTCGCCTTCGAGGTCCTCCGGGGCGACGAGGGGTCCCACCCGGGAAGATGCGCCGGGGGGCATGGCGCCGCGGTCCGCGTTCTCCGGGGGTGGCATCGGCCCCTCGACGAGGACGCGTCGGCCCGATGCGTCCCTGAGCTCGAAGGTCGGTTCCCCGGAGATCCCCGCTTCCCGGAGCCGGGCGCGAAGGGATCCCTCCGACGCCTCGTCCCCGGAGTCCAGAAAGGCGCTCGCCTCGGGCCAGGTGGACAGCACCTCTGCCTGCCCCTGGAGTTGGGTCCCGGTATTCGAGATCGAAGTGGCGAGGGGTCCGGCGGCGGCGGTCATCCGTTCAGCGGCGAGGGCCATCGTCGCCTTCCCGACTTCGTGCCACGCCGCAGACGCGAAGAGGAGGATCGCCACGAGGGTCACCCCCGAGACGAGGAGGGCGACCCGGGCCCGGATGGAGCGAAGTCCACCCGCTTCGAGATCGGACGGAGGGTCCACGGAAGGGAGGGGAAGGGAAGGGGACTCGGGCGGTCGGGAGCGGTGGCTCCCTTCCGGAGTCAGGATAGCGCACCCCTTGACGTGTGGGCAAATCTGCCCCAATCGCACGATTGGACGGCAGGCGCACGGTTGGCCATCATGATGCGGCATGGATCCTTCGACCCGAGCCTCCGCCGCCGCTCCCCCTGCGGGATTCCCGGCTCCCTACCGCTGGCGGGGCGCCGCATGGGGGTGGCTTGTCCTCACCCTCGCCTCCGGGGTCCTCCTCCGG
>JBJHCE010000245.1:0-3951 GCA_050485865.1 Gemmatimonadales bacterium
CGTGGACCTGGTCCGGTTCCGTGACTTCCTTGCCGCCACCACCGTGCCCCCCGGGACGGTCCTCACCATCGACGACCTGGACGGGGTCGTCGTCTCCCGGTCCCTCGAACCCGAGCTCTGGGTGGGGCGGCCCCTCCCCTCGAGCGGGCTCGACGACGACCTCCTGGCGAGCCCGCAGGGGAGGACCCGGGTGGCCGGAGCCGAAGGGATCGAGCGGATCTGGGGGTTCACGGCGATCCCGGGCACCCCCTGGCGGGCGTGGGCCGGGGTCCCCGAGTCCGAGGTGTACGCCCCGGTCCGGGAGGCGGCGGTCCGGAAGGCGCTCCTCATCGCCCTGGCCCTGGCCCTGATCGGTGGCATCGCCCTCCTCCTCCACCGCCGGATCCGGCGCGCCCTGGCCGAGCTCGGATCCGCCCTCGAGCGCGTGGGCACCGGGGTGCCGGAGCGAATCCCCCAGCGCGGGCCGGAAGAGGTCCGGACCATCGCCGAGCGCTTCAACCGGACCCTGGACGCCCTCGAGGGCTCGGAAGCGGCCCGCCTCCGGAGCCATGCCCGGGTCCGGGCGATCCTCGACCACGCCGACTTCGGCATCTTCGTCACCCGCGGGGACGGAACGATCACCGAGGCCAACCCGGGGCTCGCCCGGATTCTCGCCGTGCCCGCGCCCGACGGGCTCGCCGGACGGAAGCTGGCCTCCTTCTTCGCCGATCCCGCGGTGGCAGACGCGCTCCTCCGCGAGGCGGTCGCGGAACGCGGGAGCCCGGTTCGCGAGGTCGAGTGGCTCCCCCGCGGAGGGGCCGAGAACGGGAGTCCGCGGGTCGTCCGCCTGGTGGCAACCCGCCACCTGGGGCGAGGCGGGGAGGACGAGGTGGAGTGGCTCGCCGAAGACGTGACCGAACGGGTGAGCCTCGAGCGGCGGGCCCGGGAGGCGCAGAAGCTCGAGGCGGTGGGGCGGCTTGCCGGAGGCGTGGCCCACGACTTCAACAACCTCCTCACCGTGGTCACCACCTCGGCCCACCTCCTCCGGGCGGACCGGGGGGATGACGGCCTCGTCCGCGATGCGTCCGACGAGATCCTGGATGCGGCAGCCCGGGGCGCTGCGCTCACCCGGCAGCTTCTGACCTTCAGCCGGAAGCAGCTCGTCCAGCCCCGCCCCATCGACGTGAACGCGGTGGTGGAGGGAATGAACGGACTTCTCCGCCGCCTCGCCGGTCCCGGGGGGACCGTGGACATCTCCCTCGACCCGGCGGGGGCCCCCACGGTGGCCGACCCGGGGCAGGTGGAGCAGGTCCTCCTGAACCTCGTGCTGAACGCCCGGGACGCCTCACCGGACGGCGCGCTCGTCTCCGTGCGCACCTTCGCCTGCCGGGGCGGCGCCCTCCCCCCCGGTCCTCACGGCCATGCCGACCCGGACGCCTCCTACGTCTGCCTCCAGGTGGCGGACCGGGGCACCGGGATTCCCGACGAGATCCGGGAGCGGATCTTCGAGCCCTTCTTCACGACGAAGCCCGAGGGGAAGGGTACGGGACTCGGCCTCGCCACCGTGTACGGGATCGCCTCCCAGGCCGGGGGGGGCGTCTCGGTGGAAAGCCGCGCGGGACGCGGGACCACGATCACGGTCTGGCTCCCCCGGGGCTCGGGGGCACCGCCGACGTCGCACACCGAGCTCCACCCGGAGCCCGAGGCCGCCGCGCCCGCTCCCGACCCCCTCTAGACGCGGGCCTCCGGGTCCTCCAGCGGCACGTACAGGGAATCGGCGTCCGCACCGCCGCCCGCGATCCGCGTCTGGGCCCGGGCCAGCCAGAGGGAGAGTCCGGCCCAGACCACCGCGACGGGGAGGACCAGGGTGGTGAGCGCCACGACCCCGCCGCCCAGCTTTCCGAGCGCCCCCTCGGTCCAGGCGCCCGTCACGTCGCCGGCACGGTAGACGAAGGTGTCGATGACCGCCTTCGCCTTGTACTTGTCCTCCCGGCTCACGACGGTGAAGAGGGTCTCCCGGGCCGGGCGGGCGATCCCCCGCTGCACCGCCCGGTACGAGGCCTCGAGGAAGACCAGGGCCGCATAGCTCCCGCTGATCGCGAGCCCGATGAACCCGAGGCACACGGTGACCGGGAGGAGGACCAGGGCCACCCCCACCCCCAGCCGCTTCATGACGTGGCCGGTGACGAAGAGCTGGAGGAAGAGGGTCGAGACCTGGGTGATCGTGTCGATCTGGCCGAAGATCCCGGTCCGGGTGTCCAGCTCCTCGGTCATTGCCGCCACGAAGGCGAGGCGGGTGAAGTAGATGAAGGTGGCCATGATCGCCATGATCAGGACCCAGGCGCAGATCCAGAGGAGGAATCGGGAGCGCACGATGGCCCGGAACCCCTCCAGCATGCTCCCTCCGATCACGGCGTCGGCATCCACCGCCGGCGAGGCCTCCGGATCGTTCGGGTCCGTTTCGTCGAGTGACTCCGGCTGGAGCCAGGTCACGACCTTCGCCGCCACGACCGAGAGCATCAGGAGCCCCGCGGCGATCGGGAGGAGCCCCGCCGTCCCCACCTCCTCGGCGAACATCCACGCAAAGGCGGGTCCGGCAATGGCGCCCAGCGTTCCCCCCACCGCCAGCATCCCGAAGAGGCGCTTCGACTGCTCGAGAGAGAACCGGTCCGCCATGAGGGCCCAGAAGACCATCGTGGAGAAGAGGTTGAAGACGCTGAACCAGACGTAGAAGACCCGCCCCGAGATCTCGCCGGTGGCCGCCGGCGCGAAGACGAGGAGCGCCCAGAAGCCCATCAGGGAGAGGGCAAAGACCGTGTAGGTGAGGGCGATGAAGGTCATGCGCCGGAACTTCGCCACGAGCCACCCGAAGGCGGGGTTCACCGCGAGGGTCACCACCGCCGTTCCCACGAAGAGCCACCGCACCATGTCGAGGCCGCTCTGCATCCCCAGTGACTCCCGGGCGGGGCGGAGCATCTGGATCGCCGCGAGCACGCAGAAGAAGTAGGCGATCGAGGCGAAGAGGACCGCCACCTCGTTCTTCCGGACGTTCGTGAAGCGCTCGATGAAGGTGGTCATGAAGGGGCCATGCCCTCGGGGTTCGGGGGATCGGTCAGGGAAGTGGTTCCGGGCTACGAATCAGGGACACCCGGTGCCTGGATTTCGTTACCGGGCGGGGGGTTCGGGGCCGGGGGCGGGGTCCCCCGCGCGTTCCTCCCCCTCCTCATCCTCCGGAACCGGGGTCGCGGGGATCCGGTTTGCCGGCGCCTCGGCGGGATCCTCGAACCAGGCGAAGTACCGCTCCGCCCCGAGGATCCCCTGTTCCACGAGGGCCTCCTTCCGGTCGTCCGGAATCCGGAAGTCCAGTGTCCCCACGTCCAGGGTGTCGATGTAGACCGTGCGCTGCCAGTCGTCGGAGTGGAGGTGCAGGTTCTCCTGCACGTTCAGGAGCCCCCGGAAGAGGGCCCGGGCGTACCCGGTGAACCCCCGGATCGGCCGCCCCTGGAGGGGCTCCCCGTAGCGGTAGCGGGCGATCTCGTCGGTGGTGTCGAGGCGCATCCCCAGCGTCTGCCGGTTGTAGACGTACGGGCTTCGCCCCGGGCGGGCCAGCGCCATCCGGGCGTTCTCGGCGTTGTAGTAGCCGGTGCTCCGCGCCGCGTATCCCTCGCCTCCCTCCAGGTCCACGTAGCGGAGCCGGTCGAAGAGCTTGACCGGGTAGTTCAGCTGCATCCCCCCGTCCACGTAGACGTCGTCCCGGGGTCCGTGGCGCACCGCCCGGAAGAAGAGGGGGATCGACATGGAGATCCGCACCGCGTCCACGAGGGCCATGTCGGGGTGGCGCTCCACCGAGAAGACCTCGGAGAAGCCGGTGGAGAGGTTCGTCCCGATCACGTGGAGCTCGGGTCCCCCCGCCTCCCGGAGATCCCGGAAGGTGGCCCGGGGGCTCTCCAGGCGCTCGGCCACGAGCCCGCC
>JBJHCE010000246.1:0-3934 GCA_050485865.1 Gemmatimonadales bacterium
CGGGCCCCCAGCGCTCCTTCAGGTGCTCGATGGCCACGGCGATGGCATCGGAAGCGTCGACCGTCGCGTCCCGAGGCGGATCCTGCGCAGCCACGGACGGCGCCGCCCACAGAAGCGCAGCGGCGAGGACGACGAACCGGGCGGGGTTGACCGAACTGGATCGAAAGTGGTTCATGGGAAATCTCCGAGGTCAATGAGGCACGCGTGCGAGGGTCATGCGACCCGCTGCCCGCCGGTGCAGTGGGTGGAGGTACTGGTGTATCCGTCCAGCGTTCCGTGCTCGTATCCTGCAAGGTGGAGCCCCTCGTGAAACAAGATGCCGAGGCCATGTTCCGTAAACCCGAGCGAGCCGAAGAATGCCGAGTGCCCGGCTCGGAGCGCCACGAAATCACCGCCTGGTGGCGAAAGCGCGGCCGTGCTCGGTGAATACCCGGGAGCATCGTCGAAGGAGTAGAGTTCCCCGTAGTAGAGCCCATCGGGATGGAGGATCTGCCAGAGTGCGTCGACCGCCTCTTGGCAAGCGCCGCCAGGGCCTCCCGGCAGCTTGGCGATCTCCGCTTCGAGGGCTTCCAAGATATCGGCGATCACCTCGAAGTCCAGCGCGTTACACCCTTCAAGATGGGAGTGTGGGCACGACGAGTACTGCGCGGTGGGAATGGCGGTTTCGGGAACGGCCCGGTCCGGCGCCATGTCGCTTCCGGTCGGGGAATCCTTGCACGCCGCAAGGCTCAGGAACCCTGCGAGCGCGACTGCCGCGATGGTCCAGTTCCGGGTCGGGCGATCGGACGATACTACCGATTCAACCCTGGTCTCGGGGGGGGCGGGGGGCCTTGCCGCGACACTCAGCAAGCCCTCCGGGCAGACGGGAATCCTCGGCAACGGCCGGCCACGACCCGCGAGCCCCGAGTCGACATCACGCACGCGGGGCCCAGGGCTCCTGGGGACACGTGGAGGTGTGTCGTTGAGGAGCCTCCGTGTATCCACAAAGTACGTGCCGTCCTGGACAGGCAGCGGCCCGGCACCCCCCAGGAGCCCCTGCGCGAGCTCCACGACCACCTCGCGGTTCCGGCCTTCCGCGCCCCGGGTGTGGCGGTACTTGAGGTAGCCCACGAGAGCGAGCATCCCGATCAGGGAGACGTAGGTCATGGCTCGGAGCTCCGGTGAAGGGCGTGGACGACCACGCGCGGGACACCCGCCTCGTCCGGGCCGCGGGAGGAATCTACACCATGGCCCTCGAGCACGACCGGCGATCGGCCCTGGGTCGGTTCGCCCACGCGGTCGAGGAAGCGTCCGGGCTACCGGACCTCCGGGTCCAGCTCTCCGAATGGGAGGAGGCGCCGAGGGTGGTGTCGAGGGCGCTGGTCCGTGCCGGTCATCGAACCCTCGTCATCGACGAGGTTCCGTATCTCCTCCGGCACAGCCCCGAGCTCCCCTCCGTCCTCCAGGCGGTCTGCGACGAGAGGAGGGATGACCCCGGGCTGCCGCCCCTCCGGATCCTTCTGTGTGGATCCGCGATCTCCGTGATGGAGGAACTCCCGAGTGGCTCGGGGCCTCTCCGCGGCCGCACGCAGCTGGAGCTGCGTCTCAAGCCGTTCGACTACCGGACGTCGGCACGGTACTGGGGCGCGGAGGAGCCGGAGCTCGCCTTCCTCACGGACGCCGTGTTCGGCGGGACGGCGGGATACAGGGATCTCGTTCAGGTCGCGCTCCCGCAGCGGCCCGAGGATTTCCCCGGCTGGCTGTCGGACACGGTCCTGAACCCCGTCATCGGCGCTCTTCACCGAGTCGGACTTCCTGCTCCGCGAAGACCCCAGGATCCAGGACCGTGCACCGTACCATGCGATCCTTCAGGCGGTGAGCGGAGGCAAGTCATCGCCCACGGCGATCGGAGGGGCGGTGGGCCGGGAGCGCACCGCGCTGTCCCACCCCATCGGGGTCCTCGTGTCGTCCGGGGATCTCGTCTCGGCCGAGGATATCCGCAAGCAACGAAACGCCGCCCTTCGCGTTGCGGATCCGATCGTTCGGTTCCACCAGCTCATCACCCGTCCGCGCCTCTGGCAGTTCGAGGAGCGGCGATTCGACGACGCCTGGAGGGCATCGGGCCCCACCTTCAGGTCCCAGGTGCTCGGACCTCACTTCGAGCACCTCTCGCGGGAGTGGGTTCGCCGGTACGCCTCGGAGGCCACGGCGGGTGGGGCGGTCGGAGAAGTCGGGTTCACATCGGTGAGTGACCGCCGGGCCCGAGCGCTCCTCGTGGCCGATGGCGCCGATTGCGCCCAGGCGAAGCTCCTCCTGTTCGGCAGGTCCGGCTTCGCCGAGGACCTCGAGTCCGCCGCCGCGTCGATCCGACCGTGCTCGAGCGCAGCGCCAACGCGCCCGCCTCGGCCACCGAGCTCGTGTCATCGCATGGAGGCTTTCGCGAACATGTCTGGCCCGTCATGTTAACGAAAGTCGAATTTTCGAACATGTCATCGCCCTCATGTCAACCAAGCCCTACGTCCCTCCCCCCCTTCCGCCATCGGTTGACCTCGAAACCGTACCGGTGCTCAAGGCGCTCAACCGCGCCTCGCGGGCGCTGGCGGACCTCAAGGGGATGGCACGGACGATCCCGAACCAGGGGATCCTGATCGACACCCTCGCCCTGCAGGAGGCGAAGGCATCGTCCGAGGTGGAGAACATCGTGACGACGCAGGACGAGCTGTTCAGGGCCGACGTCTTTCCCGGTGCCCCCCAGTCCCCGGCAGCCAAGGAGGTCGCCCGCTACCGCGACGCGTTGCACCTCGGGCACCGGAGGTTGCTGGAGACCCGGGGTCTCGTTCCGAACTCGACGCTGATCGACATGTATCGGCTGCTGAAGGACCGCGATGACGGGTTCCGGGTGACACCGGGCACTGCGCTGAAGAACGAACGGAGCGGCGAAGTCGTCTTCGTGCCGCCGCAGGACGCGCGTGAGATCGTCGCGCTCATGACGGCGCTGGAGCGCTTCGTGAACGACGACGAGGCCTCGCATCTCGATCCGCTGATCAAGATGGCACTGATCCACCATCAGTTCGAAAGCATCCACCCGTTTCCCGACGGCAACGGCCGGATCGGGAGAATCCTCAACGTGCTCTACCTCACGCGAACGGGGCTGCTGGACATCCCGATGCTCTACCTCTCACGCTACGTCATCCGCTACAAGAGCGACTACTACCGCTTGCTCCAGGCGGTCCGGGACGAAAACGCCTGGGAGGAATGGATCGTCTTCATGCTCGACGGTGTCGCCGAGACCGCAGTCACCACCTCGACGATGGTCGAAGGAATTGGAGAACTGATGCGGTCCGCGAAGCGCAGAATGCGGTCGGAGGTACCGAGGCTCTACAGCCAGGATCTGCTGAACAACCTTTTCCGGCACCCCTACACCCGGATCGAGTACGTCCAGAAGGACCTCGGGGTCACGCGCCAGACCGCTGCGCGCTACCTCCACAGGCTGGCGAAGGCCGGCTTCGTGGAGAAGCACCGGGCCGGCAGGAACAACTACTTCATCAACACGAACCTGGTCCGATTGCTGATGACGGCGTCGGAGGGCGCGTAACCCGCCCGCCCAACAGACTGGGCGGACGGAAAAGTTCTTTGACGCATTCGGGAAAAGTCATCGGTCAGCGGGGACAGCAGAGCATGGGCCATTTCGGTTAAGTCTTCGGTCGTGGCCTGGGGTTGGCTTGGTTTTGCCCGACGAACGGCAAGGAGAAAGGCGGAGAAGAGCGCCCTCCCCCGTCTTCGTCAAGGCAGGCGGAGTCGTTCTACGAAGTCGTCCAGTTCCTTACGCCTAACCTGAGCGATTTGGTAGCTGGAAACAAAACACCCGCTGAGTTAAGTTGTTGGTGTACCGACAAGTACGACCAACTGCGGATCGCGCCGCACTCAACCCAACGGGTGGATAAAGAAGATGGCC
>JBJHCE010000247.1:0-3838 GCA_050485865.1 Gemmatimonadales bacterium
GGATCCACCTCCGCGCCCCCGACGGCAGCCTCGTCCGGGAGCACGCCCTCCCCGATGCGGACTTCGGCGGCCGGACTTCCGGAATCGCGCCGGGGCCGGGGGGGGGACTGTTCACCGTGGGGAGCGCGGCGATGGCCCCGGGTGAAGGGCTTCCGGAGGGCGAGGTGCGGTCCGACGCGCACCTCCACCGGGTCGATCCGGACGGAACGGCGACCCGGATCGACACCTTCCCCGGGGAGACGACGGTCTACGAGGTGATCGACCAGGGCGGAGGGAGGGTGGCGATCCTCTTTTCGACCCCGTGGTACGCTGCGAACCTCCTCACCGCCCCCGCGCATGGGGCGCGGGGGGTCTGGCACACCGACGGCATGACCGCGGAGGTGGCCCTCCGGGGAGAGGACGGCTCGCCCGCACGCATCGTGCGGTTCCAGGACCCCCCTCAGCGCTTCACGCCCGAGATCGTGGCCCGGATCCACGCCGACGAGCTGGAGCGGGTGACGACCCCTGAGGCCCGGGAGACGCTCCTGGCATCGCAGGCCCAGCGCGAGTATCCGGCCTTCGTGCCCCCGATCCGGGACCTCTGGGGCGACCAGCGCGGGCGCCTGTGGGTGGGTCCCCTCAAGGTCCCCGTGGGGAACCTCCCTGCGGCCATGGGGCGGGACCAGCGCGACTGGCTCGTCCTTTCGCCCGACGGCGGGGTGGTGGGGGCCGTGCGACTCCCCCCGCGGAGCCGGCCCCTCTGGGCCTCGGACGAGGGCGTGCTCCTGGTCCGGCCGGGCGACCTGGATGTCCCCGTGGTGGAGTGGTGGCCGGCGGGGGGGTGACACCGCACCGGGCCAGGCGCTCCGAAACTCCTCCCTCGCTCCGGGGTCCTCGAAGGGGCATCGCCGTCGACCGCAAGGACACCCCTCCACGATTCCGGAGCCAGAACATGCAGCGCGTCATCGACCCCTCCACCGGGCGGGAACTCCGCACCGTTCCGCTGGATTCCCCCGAGGTGGTTCAGGAGGCCGTCCGCAAGGCCGTGGCGGCGCAGGGTGCGTGGGCCCTCCAGTCCCTCGATCAGCGCGCCCGGGTCCTCGAGCGGGCCGCGGCGATCCTGGAGGAACGGGCCGACCGGTGGGCCGAGCTCATGGCCGAGGAAATGGGAAAGCCCCTGGAGCAGGGAAGGGGAGAGGCGAGAAAGTGTGCCTGGGCCTGCCGCCACTACGCCGAGCACGGGGCGCGGTACCTGGCCGACGAGCCGGTAGCGGTGGAGGGGGCCCGAGCGTACGTGGCGTACCGGCCCCTGGGGGTGGTCCTCAGCATCATGCCCTGGAACTTCCCCTTCTGGCAGGTCTTCCGCTTCGCCGCTCCGGCGCTCATGGCCGGAAACGCGGTGCTCCTGAAGCACGCCTCGAACGTTCCCGGAAGCGCGGGCGCCATCGAGGGGATCTTCCGGCAGGCGGGCGCTCCCGACGGGCTCTTCCGCACCCTCTACCTGGACAACGACCGCGCGGGGGAGCTCATCGAGGACCCGGCCGTCGCCGCGGTGACCCTGACCGGAAGCACCCGGGCGGGGAAGTCGGTGGGCGCCCGGGCCGGAGGGGCGCTCAAGAAGACGGTGCTGGAACTCGGCGGGAGTGACCCGTACCTCGTCCTGGAGGACGCCGACCTGGACGCCGCGGCGGCAGCCTGTGCCGCGGGGCGGCTTGTGAACTCGGGGCAGTCGTGCGTGGCGGCAAAGCGCTTCGTCGTGGTCGAGGCGGTGCGCGAGGCCTTCGAGGAGAAGCTCGTGGCCCGGATGGCGGCGGCGAAGATGGGTCCGCCCACGGAAGAGGGGGTGGAGGTGGGCCCCCAGGCCCGGGAAGATCTCCGGGACGAGCTCCACGACCAGCTCCGCCGCTCGGTGGAGAAGGGCGCGCGGGTCCTCCTCGGGGGAGAGATCCCGGACCGACCCGGTTGGTTCTACCCACCCACGGTACTCACCGACGTGGCCCCGGGGCAGCCCGCCTACGACGAGGAGCTCTTCGGGCCGGTGGCGGCGGTGATCCCGGTGGCCGACGAGGCCGAAGCGGTCCGGGTCGCGAACGACTCGGTCTACGGCCTCGGGGCCGCCGTGTTCTCGGCCGACCTCCCCCGGGCGGAGCGCCTCGCCGCCGACGCCCTCCACGTGGGGTGCGCGTTCGTGAACGACCAGGTGCGCTCGCATCCCGCGCTCCCCTTCGGTGGGGTCCGGGAGAGCGGGTACGGCCGGGAACTCGGGAAGTGGGGGATCCGGGAGTTCGTGAACGTGAAGACGGTCTGGGTGGCGGACCCGCACTGACGCGCCCGGAGCCAGGGAACCGAACGACGAAGGGCCCGGGGGAGCGATCCCCCGGGCCCTCGTCCTGTCATGCGGCCGTGGGGCCGCGGCGGGTCAGTTGAAGATGTAGCGAAGTCCGATCTGGATCCGCCAGACATCGCCGATCCCGGCGGTGTCCCGGAAGCTCGAATCCATCAGTTGGCCGCCGACGTTCCGGAGGCGGTACTGCGGGCGTCCCTGTCCGTCGACCGGGCCACCCTGCGCTGCGGTAGGCACGATCAGGGGCTGGGTGTTCACCCAGGTCTGCCCCACACCCCAGTCGCTGTTGAGAAGGTTCATGACGTTCTGGATCGTGGCCCGCATGGAGACCTGGTGCCGGCGCCCGCCAAACTCCTGGGCGAACGCCTGCTCGATCGTCACGTCGGTGAGCCAGCGCATCGGGAGGGTGGCCGCGTTGCGCTCGGCATAGCTCCCCCGGTTCCTGCTCAGGTAGGGGTCCTGCTCGATGTAGGCGTTCCAGGCCTGGGCCTGCTGCTCCGCGGTGAAGGTATTTCCGCCGGCGCTGTACGTCTGGAAGTTCATTTCCGAGACGTCGCGGTGGATGTAGATCAGGTCGTTCGACGTGCCGCCGTCCCCGTTGATGTCGCCGGCGAAGCGGTAGCTCGCCCGTCCGGGGGTCCGACCCTCGGTGAAGATCGAGATCGTCGTGGCGCCGATGGGGAGGAAGTCACGCCGGAGCGAGGCCACCGCGAAGAACCGGTGCCCCGGGGAGTCCACCGCGTAGGCGAGTCCGGGGTTGTTCGGGTCGCCCGCGTGGGGGTTGTTGTTCCAGGAACCGAAGGCGATGGAGCCCGGGTCCACGGTGTTCCTGTTCTCGCCGTAGTTGTAGGCCGCCTTCACGAAGAGCCCGCTCTCGAAGGGGCGCTCGAGGGAGACGGAGGTGCTCCACGCGCGACCCACGTTCTGGTTCTTGAGCACCACGGCGCTCGTCACGTTCGAGTTGATCCGGTTTCCGGCCGCCCAGCGGGGGCGGTTGTCGGGTCCGGAGAAAGCCGTGCTCGGCTGCGCGAGGTTCGCGTTGATGTAGTAGACCCCGTTCACGTCACGGGCGTAGATGAACTCGGCCGTTCCGACCATCCCGTAGGGAAGGACCCGGTCCACCGCCACGTTCGTTCGCCACAGCTGCGGGAAGCGGAACGAGGGCTCGGTAAACGCGAGCCCATAGGAGGCCGCCGGGTTTCCACTCACCGACGACGGCTTGTACCGGTTCGGGTCGGGATTGAAGGGCCGCGTGTTCGTATCGTTGATCTGCTCGAAACCGGTGAGCACCCCGTTTTCGCCGATCTGGTTCGAGATCCACACGTAGGCCGGGCGCCCGGTGAAGATCCCGGTGCCGCCGCGAACCTGGGTCATCCGCTCCCCGCCCACATCCCAGTTGAAGCCGAGGCGGGGGGAGAAGAGGGGGTTCGCGTCCGGGAGCTTCGAGGTAGAGTACCGCACGGTGGCGCCGGTCTCGTCACGGAAGCTGAACCCGTCCACCTGGGCGTTCTCGAA
>JBJHCE010000248.1:0-3718 GCA_050485865.1 Gemmatimonadales bacterium
CGCCCCTTCCCCCGGGGGGGGGGCCGGGGGGGGGGGGGGGGGGGGGGCCCGGGGGGGCGGGGGGGGGGGGGGGGGGGGGGGGGGGGGTCCCGGGGGGGGGGGGGGGGGGGCGCGCGGGAGGATTCCCTGGCGCGCCCGGCCCCATCCGGTCCACCCACCCACCCACCCACCCACCGATCCGCCCACACGCCGGTCCCACCCCCCCCCGGAGGAACAGGTGAGCACGAGGCGCAGGAACCGCGAACGCATCGACGGCACGGTGGACCCGGAGGCGCTCGACCGGGCCCGGCGCTACGCCGGATCCACGGGGCAGGCCGTGTCGGGTCGCGTGAGTCGGTTCATGGCCGGACTCCCCGACGTGGACGACGGGGTCTTCGACGAACTCGATCCTGACCTGCGTCGCTTCCATGGCGTCCTTGGCGGGCGCGGGACCCTCGCCGACCGGGAGGCGCACCTGGTCGGGAAGCACCTCGGGGAGTCGTCCGGAGGTGGGCGGTGCGCGCACCCCGGAAGCGGGGAGGCGCTGGAGGATGCCCTCGCGTCAGAGGTACGCGACTTCGACGACGCCGTCCAGGTTGCCGTGGCCCGCGCATCGGGATGCACCCGCGTGGTCACCCGCGACCTGGAGGGCTTCCGGGGGCACGGGATCCCCGTCTCGACCCCGGCCGGGCTGGCAGGGGAGCCGGGGTGGCAGGGGGGCCGGGCTGGCCGGGGAACCGACCCGAGGGGCGTGTGTTGCCCGGCGCGCGGGTGCGTCGAAGGTGAGCCGGAGGCTCCCATTGCGAGAAAAATTCAGCTTTCGACGTGGCGGGGGAGGTCGAGATCGGATTTCGGCCCGGAATTCGAGAACTTTTCAGCGCTCGGCGGGCATTTCCGGGTCGAAAGCTGAATCCTTCCCGGAATCCGGCACGTGAGACGATCTCGAGGTTCCGCCAGGGGTCGAACGCTGAATCTTGATCGGTCCCGAGGGGACCCGACCCCCCAACCGACCCCCCAACCGACCCCCCAACCGACCCCTCACCCCACCCCGACGAAGTGATTCACCGGGCCGTTTCCCCGCCCGAGCCCCGGGGCGGCGGCGATCGCCCGCGCCACGAAGTCCAGGGCCCGGTCCACCGCCGCCTCCAGCGCGTCGCCCCGGGCGAGCCCCGCGGCGATCCCCGCCGAGAGGGTGCACCCGGTGCCGTGGGTGTTCCGGGTCCGGAGGCGGGGGCGCCGCCACACCCGCTCGGCGTGCCCGTCCCAGAGAAGGTCCACGAGCTCCTCGCCCTCGCCGTGCCCCCCCTTCACGAGTGCGGCACCGGCCCCCATTTCCACGAGGGCCTGCGCCGCCTCCCGCTGGCCGTCCTCTCCCTTCACCGGGAGCCCGGTCAGGATCCGCGCCTCGTCCAGGTTCGGGGTCACGAGGGCGGCGAGGGGCACGAGCCGCTCCGCCACCGCACCCTCCGCATCCAGGTCCAGGAGCCGGTCCCCCGAGGTGGCCACCATGACCGGGTCCAGCACGTACGCTTCGAGGTCGTGCCCGGCAATGAGCTCCGCCACGACCCCCACGAGCTCGGCGGTGGCGAGCATCCCGGTCTTCACCGCCCGCGGCTCCAGGTCCTTCACCACCGCGTCCACCTGCGCGCGGACGAAATCGAGGGGAACCGGGTGCACACCCCACACCCCCGTGGTATCTTGCGCGGTCAACGCCGTGAGGGCGCTGGTCCCGAAGACGCCAAAGGCATGGAACGTCTTCAGGTCCGCCTGGATCCCCGCCCCCCCACCGCTGTCACTTCCGGCAATGGTGAGAGCCACCGGGATCGGTCCCGCGGGAGCGGAAGGGGTGGAAGGGGTGAAGGGGGAGGTGGGCATGGCCTTGGGGCGAGGACGGCGCGAACCAGACGAGGGAACGAGGAGACATCGAGCTTGAACCCAACTTACCCGGACCCGGCGGCGCCGTGAACCCGACCTCGCCTCCTCCCCCGGCCCTGAGCAACCCTCGCCGGAAGCTCCTGGCCCGCCTCCGCTCCCGGAAGCTCCGCGAGCGCGAGGGACTCGTCCTGGTCGAAGGCCCCCGCGCCGTGGCCACCGCCCTCGACGCCGGGGCCCGCTTCCGCTTCGCCGTCGTGAGCGACGCTCCGGCGCCCGGGCTCCTCGCCGCGCTGATCGAGGCCAGGGTCGAACTCGCCTTCCTCGACCCCGCCGACCTCGCCGCGGCCGCCGACACCGAGACCCCGCAGGGAATCCTCGCGGTGGTGGAGGAGCCCCGCGCCGAGCTCACCGCCCTCCTCGCCCCCGCCAGCGCCCCCGCGCCCGCCCCCGCCAGCGCCACCGCGCCCGCCCCCGCCCCCGCCACCGCCCCCGCCCCCACCCCCGCCACCGACACACCGGCCCCCCAACCCGCCCCCGCGGGCCCGGGCGCGGGCGTCCGACTCCTCCTGGTCCTCGACCGCATCCAGGACCCCGGAAACGCCGGCGCCCTCGTTCGAACCGCCGCAGCCTTCGGCGCCGCCGGCGTCGTCGCCCTCGACGGCACCGTCGACCCATGGAACCCGAAGGCGGTGCGCGCGTCCGCAGGCGAATCCTTCCGCCTCCCGGTGGTGCGCACCGCGTGGTCCGACTTCGACGTGTGGCGTCGGGAGCATCGCATCCCACTCCTCCTGGCCGACGCTTCCGGCACCGACGTGCGCCACCTTCCGCCCCCGGACCCGGCCCGCCCCCTCGCCCTCCTCGTGGGGAACGAGGGGCAGGGCCCCCGCGCCGAGGCCCTTGCCGCCGCCGACCAGGTGGTGGCCCTCCCGCTGGCCCCCGGCGTCGAGTCGCTGAACGCCGCCATGGCGGGCTCGATCCTCCTCTGGGCCCTCGGGCCTGCCGCGGTTCGACCGGTGCCAAGGGCGGACTCCCCGTCCGCGAACCCTCGCCCTCACCCTCACTCCCACCCCCCCGCGCCGTGACCCTCACCGACACGCACCTGATCGCCCTCGTGGCCGGGGCCTTCGGGCTCCTGCTGGGCTCGTTCCTGAATGTCTGCGCGCTGCGGTGGCCCGAGGACCGCTCGGTGATCCGCCCCCGATCGAGCTGCCCCGGGTGCGGCGCGGCCATCGCGTGGTACGACAACGTCCCGGTGCTGAGCTGGCTCCTGCTGCGCGGGCGCTGCCGCCGGTGTGGCGCGGGGATCTCGATCCAGTACCCGATGGTGGAGCTCGCCACCGGCCTCTCGTGGGCGGGCATGGTCCTTCTCCACGGCCCCGAGTGGGAGGCGCTTCGAGGGGCGATCCTCCTCACCCTCCTCCTCGGGATCGCGGTGTCCGACGCGCGGTTCTACATCATTCCCGACCAGTTCTCGGTGGGGGGTGCGGTGCTCGGGTTCGTGCTCGCCTTCCTCCCCGGGGGAATCGACTGGCTCCAGGCGCTGGCCGGCGCGGCGGTGGGATTCTTCCTCCTCTGGTTCGTGGCGTGGGCGGGCGAGAAGGCGTTCCGGAAGGAGGCCATGGGGGGCGGCGACATCAAGATGATGGCGCTCCTGGGGGCCTTTCTCGGGGTACCCGGGGTCCTCCTCACCCTCTTCCTCGGGTCGTTCCTGGGCGCGGCGATCTTCGGGCCCATCTCGTGGAAGACCGGGAAGCTCGTGCCCTTCGGGATCTTCCTCGCGCTGGGCGGCGCGGCCACCTACCTCGTCGGCGACGCCCTCGTGGCCTGGTACATGGAGTATGCCTTCGGGCCGCGGTGAGGGCCT
>JBJHCE010000249.1:0-3712 GCA_050485865.1 Gemmatimonadales bacterium
ACGGTCCTCGGCATCCAGATGAACAACCGGGTCCTCGTCCCGGCTCTCTCCCGCGCCGGCCGGATCCTTCCGGGGCGAGACCAGGTGAGCGCCATCGTGGTGCAGGTCGATGACCCCCGGAACCTGGACACGGCCCGTCTCGACATCGAGGCCTCGCTCCGGGCCCACCGCCGCCTTCACCCGGCGGAGGAGAACGACTTCGCCCTCGAGACCGCCGAGGAGTCGCTGGCCTTCTGGGACACGATCTCGAGGGTGCTCTACGTGGCCCTTCCGGGGCTCGTGGGGATCTCGCTCATCGTGGGTGGGATCGTGATCATGAACATCATGCTGGTCTCGGTGATCGAACGGACCCGGGAGATCGGGATCCGGAAGGCGCTGGGCGCACGGCGGGGCGACATCATCGGCCAGTTCCTGGTGGAGGCCACGACCCTGTCGGTGTTCGGCGCCCTGCTCGGGGTCGGGCTTGGCACGGGACTCGCCGCCCTCGTGCGCATCTTCACGCCCCTTCCCGCAGTGGTAGCCCCGGGATGGATCGGGGTCGGGGTGCTCCTGGGGGTGAGCGTCGGGATCGCCGCCGGCGTCTACCCCGCGATCCGGGCCTCCGCCCTGGACCCGGTGGATGCGCTCCGCCATGAGTGAGCCCCGGTCGACCGGCCCGGACGCGGCGCGGCTCCTCTTCGGGGCCCGGGAGGGGGTGGGCATCGCCTTCACGGCGCTCCGCACGAATCCCTTCCGCTCCGCCCTCACGGTCCTCGGGGTGGGGGTCGGGGTCTGCGTGGTCGTGCTGATGGCGGCCCTCATTTCCGGGGTCCGGGGTTCGATCCAGGAGGGGATCGAGGCGGCGGGGCCACACAACTTCAGCCTCCTCCGGGTCTCCCCCGACGAGGTCCAGCTCGTGAACGCCGCCGGCACCCGTCAGGCCTGGGAGGACCGCCCCCTCTTCACCCTCGAGGAGGTCGACCGGGTCTCCCGGGTCGAGGGAGTAGGCCAGGTCCTCCCCCAGTACGTGCTCGCGGACCCCGGCGGCGGAGGCGGGACCAGGCTCCGCGCGGGCACGGTGGAGGTGACGGGGATCTTCACCACCGGTGAGGGCCCGGGGTGGCAGGCTGCGAACCACGCGACCTTCATCGAGGGCCGGGATTTCGTCTCCGTCGAGTTCGACGAGGCCCGGCACGTGGTCGTCCTCTCCGAGCGGGTGGCCCGCTCCCTCGACCCGGACGCCTCTCTCGTGGGAAGGCGGGTCCTCCTCCATGCGCAGGGTCGCGCCCTTCCCCTCACCGTGGTTGGGGTTTTCCAGCCGGTGGAAATCCCCTTCGAGGAGGCCACGGGCTACCGGGCCGTGGTCCCCCACACGACGGCGATCCGGCGTTACCGGACCGGTTCCGAACTCGAGGGGTTCACCGTGGTTCCGGCGCCGGGGTACGCCCCGGACGCAGTGGAGGATGCGGTGATCGCCGCCCTCCGCACCCTGCGCGGGCTTCCGCCGGGTACCGAGAACGACTTCTCGGTCCTTCGCGCCACCCAGATCCTCGAGCTGTTCGATCGCTTCACTGCCGTCTTCTTCGTGGTGATGCTCGCCCTCTCGTCGGTGGGGCTCGTGGTCGGAGGGGTGGGGGTGGTGGGGATGATGCTCATCTCGGTCACGGAACGGACCCGGGAGATCGGGATCCGGAAGGCGGTGGGCGCCACCCGGGGGGAGATCCTCTGGCAGTTCCTGGTGGAGGCGGGGGTGCTGACCCTTCTCGGCGGAGCGCTCGGCCTCCTCATCGGAGGGGGTGGAGCCTGGCTCCTTCGATCCTTCACCCCCGTGCCCGCCACCGTCCCCCTCTGGTCCGTGGCGGTGGCACTTGCTGCGTCCCTCGTGACCGGAATGGTCTTCGGACTCGTGCCGGCGATGCGGGCCGCCCGGATGACACCGGTGGACGCCCTTGGTCACGAATGAAACGCACCCCGACCCTCACACCGACCCGGATCCCGGGAGCCCCATGAGCCACGAACTGGACGTGCTCGCCATTTTCGCCCACCCCGACGACGCGGAGCTCCTCTGTGGCGGCACCCTGGCCGCAGGGGTGGCCCGGGGAGAACGGGTCGGGATCGTGGACCTGACCCGCGGGGAAATGGGGAGCCGGGGAACCGCCGACCTCCGCGCCGAGGAAGCCGCAGCCGCCGCCGCGGTCCTGGGGGTGGAACTCCGCCGGAGCGTCGGGCTCCCCGACGGCCGCCTGGAAGACTCCCACGACGCGCGGCGGCGGGTGGCCGCGGTGATCCGGCAGCTCAGGCCCCGGGTCGTGGTGACGCACTGGCAACGGGGGCGCCACCCGGACCACCGGGCCGCTTCGGCCCTCGTGACCCACGGTGCCTTCCTCGCCGGACTCCGGAAGCTCGAGCCCGACCTCGAGCCCTTCCGGCCGACCAAGGTGGTCTACGCCACCGCGTTCCGGGAGGATGCCCCGCCCCCCAGCTTCGTGGTGGACGTCTCGGACTTCGTGGAACGCAAGCTCGAGGCCCTGGCCTGCTACCGGTCGCAGTTCGAGGGCGCCTCCGGGATCGGCGAGATCTTCCCCGCCGGCGACCGCCCCCTCATGGAGCAGATCCGGGCGCACATGGCGGTAGACGGCTCGCGGATCCGGGCTCGAGCGGGGGAACCCTTCGTCACGCGGGAGACGGTGGCCGTCCCCTCGCTGGGCGGGCTTGGCGTCCCGACCTTCTGACCCGGCTCCGCTTCCGGGTCAGCGCCCGGTGTGGCACGCCACTTCCACCAGGAGGCGGCGCCAGCTCGGCGTGTCGGGACCCGAGACCCGGAGTACCGTGGCCTCGGCGCCCCCGCCCCCCAGGAGCCAGGGGGCGAGCCAGGCGCCGATCTCCGGGGGAAGGTGGCCCACCGGCTCTCCGGTGGGGAGATGCACCCACACCCGGGGCTCCTCCTCCATGGGAGGGTCCGGAAGGAGGGTCACGTCGTCGCCGGCGCTCAGGCGGTCCACCCAGTCACTCCGTGACCCGAAGACCGTTCCATGCACGGTGGCCCGGAACCGGGGTGGGCGACCGTCGGGAAAGGGATTCGTTCGGGGAGGGGAGGGCACGGAGGGCGGGATCCCTGGGGGCGTGGTTCGGGGCCGTGGTTCGGGGACGTGGGCTGCCGTTGTAAATTACCCCTTCCCCTCCGACCCCACCACCGAGCCTTCCCCGGACCCGTTCTCGACGATGGAGCGCATCTACCTGGACCACGCGGCCACCACACCCCTCCGCCCCGAGGTGGCGGAGGCGATGGCGCGGGCGTGGGAGGAGGCCCCGGGAAACCCCTCCTCTCCCCATGCCGAGGGGCGCGGGGCCCGGCGGGTGCTCGAGGGTGCCCGGGTGGGCGTGGCGCATGCCCTCGGCGCTCCCGCATCGTGGATCGTCTTCACCCGGGGCGGCACGGAGTCGAACAACCTGGCGATCCTCGGGTGTGCCCGCGCCGCCCCCGGGCGACCGGTGGCGATCTCCGCCCTCGAGCACTCGGCCGTTCGGGAGCCCGCCCGCGCCCTTGCCGCCGAAGGAACCCCGGTCACCACCCTTCCGGTCCGCCCCGACGCGTCGGTGGAGCCCGAGTCCCTCTCGGAGTTCCTGGGCGCCGATGTGCCCCCGGCCCTTGTCTCCGTTCAGGCCGTGAACTCCGAGACCGGGGTCATCCCGGCTCTCGCCCCGGTGATCGAGGCGTGTTCCGTCCGGGGCG
>JBJHCE010000250.1:0-3684 GCA_050485865.1 Gemmatimonadales bacterium
CCGCCGTGGGACCCGCGCGCCTTCGACCAGCCCCATGCCACGGATCCTCCCATCGCCCGGAAAGCCCCCGCCATCACCGGCATCAGGTTGGCTTGCTCGGCCATGCACCCGACTCTACCTTGCCTCCGCATGGACACCCTGAGGCGCCTCATCCGCGAGGTCCACCGCCGCTCCCTCTGGCAGGTCCTTGCCGTCTATGCCGCGGGGTCGTGGATCGCGCTCCAGGTGGTGGGGCTCCTGACCCAGACCGCGGGCCTCCCCGAGTGGGTTCCCCCGGTGGCGCTCGTGCTCCTGATCATCGGGCTGCCGATCGTCATGGCCACGGCGGTGGTTCAGGAGGGCGGCCCCGCTGCCGCCGAGCCGCCCCGGGCATCTGCCGCCCCGGCTGCGCCCACCGCTTCGCCGCCCCCTCCCGGCCCCACCTTTCTCGAGCGCCACCTGACCTGGTACCGGGCGATCCTCGGGGGCATCCTGGCCTTTGCCTTTCTCGGGGTGGCGGTCACCGGGTACTTCGTGATGCGCGTCGCCGGGATCGGGCCGGTGGCTTCGCTCGTGGCGCAGGGGGCCATCGAGGCCGGCGAGCCGATTGTCCTGGCCGACTTCGAGAACGCCTCCGACGACCCCCGCCTGGGGCCGGTGGTCACCGGCGCCCTCAGGACCGACCTGGCCTCCTCCCCCGTGCTCACCCTCGTCCCCGACGGACAGGTCCGGCAGGCCCTCCAGCGGATGGAGCGGGACCCCGAGATCCCCCTTCATGGTCCCCTGGCCCGGGAGGTGGCCCTGAGGGAGGGGGTGCAGGCGGTCCTCGAGGGAGAGATCGGGGCGGTCGGGTCAGGGTACATCATCACCGCCGCGCTGGTGGCGGCCTCCGATGGGGCGGTACTGGCCTCCTTCCGGAGCACCGCCCGGGGTCCGGACGAAGTGATCGACGCCATTGACGCCCTCTCCCGGGACATCCGGGAGAGAGCCGGGGAGTCGCTCAGGGCCATCAGGAGCGGTCCACGCCTGAGCCAGGTCACCACCCGGTCCCTCGACGCCCTTCAGCGCTTCACCGAGGGGGAGCGGCTCTTCGACCGGGGGGATGAACGCGGGGCCATTGCACTGCTCGAGCAGGCGGTGGCCCTCGATCCCGAGTTCGCCATGGCCTGGCGGAAACTGTCGGTGGCCCTCGGAAACCTCGGGATCGAGGCGGAGCGCGCCACGGAGGCAGCGGAGCGGGCCTACGCGCTCCGGGATCGCCTCACCGAAGTGGAGCGCTTCATGGCCGAGGCCTTCTATCACCGCCGCGTCACCGGCGACGAGGGGGCGGAGCAGCAGGCCTACGAGAACGTCCTCCGCCTCGCCCCGCTCGAGGGGAACGCGCTCAACAACCTCGCGCTCCTCTACTCGCGCCAGGGGCGGTACGATCGGGCCGAGGAGCTCTACCGGCAGAGCATCGAGGGCCGGGCCGCCCCCTCGGGAGTCACCTACCAGAACCTGATTTCGGCCCTCCTGTTCCAGGGGAAGCTCGACGAGGCGGTGGAGGTGCTTCACGCCTTCGAGGAGACGCTTCCCGAAGACCCCCGCCTCGCGCTTTCGGGATTCTGGGCGCTCACCTTCTCGGGAGACGTGGAGGGTGCGTCGGCGCTGGCCCGAAGCCTGGCCGACGACCCGGATCTTCCGCCCACCCGCCGCCGCGCGGGAACGAGGGCCCTGGCCCAGGCCCTGGCCTCGCAGGGGCGGCTTGCCGAGTCGGACCGTCACGCCGAGGCCGCAGCATCCCTCGCCCGAACCCACTTCGGTCCCGCAGAGGAGTACATGGACCGTACGATGCACATGGGGGTCATCGGGGTCACCGTGCGCGACCCTGACATCGCACGGATCCGGGAGGAGCGCCTCTGGAGGGAGGGCCCACCCGAGCCCCTCGGTCCGGAGGCCACCCCCTTCTGGGTGCATGCCCTGGTCCGGTTCACCCGTGGCGACGACGCCGGGCTCGAGGAGCTCCTGGACCGCTGGGATGCGACCCCCCCCACGGAGGATCCGGAGGGCCTGGCCTCGCAGGCGACCCTCAGGTCCCTGTACCGCCGCTGGCTGGGCGGGGGACAGGACGACCCGGAAGGGATGCTCGAGGCGCTGGACCGGTACGAGATCGGCCACGATTGCCCCCGGTGCCTGGGGGATCTCCGGCCCCGGTTCCTGGAAATGGCCGGCCGCCACGCAGACGCCATCGAGGCATGGCAGGATCTCCGGCTCCGCCCGCTCGACAACTGGAACCACGCCCTGGCGCTCCTGCCCGTGGCCCACCTCGAGGTGGCGCGGCTCGCCGAGGTGGTGGGGGACACGGCGCTCGCCGTGGAGGGCTACCGCGCCTTCATCGCACACCGGGCCCAGGCCGACCCGGAGCTCCAGGCCCAGGTCCAGGCGGCACGGGAGCGGCTCAGGGCGCTTTCGGGCGGGGAGTGAGGCCGGGCGGGTTGCTCCCGGCCCCGTCAGGGCGCCTGGAACGCGGCAATCGCGCCTCGCCCCATCCCTGATTTGCAACCTTTCACCCCTTTCCTTACGTCCTGACGTGGGAGATCGCGGTTCACTCCACCCGACCGGGTCGCATCCCTTCCACGGTAGAAAACCATGAGACCCCATCCCCTGGGAGCACACCTTCCCGCGGCAGGTTCGGCCCGGCCGTCCGCTGCGGCCGCCTTCGCGCTCCTCCTCGCAGCATCCCCCGCCGCCGCGCTCCAGCCGGCCGACCCCGGGGCCGTGCGGGCGGTACGTGCCTCCGGTCCCATTACCGTCGATGGACGCCTCGACGAGGCCGCCTGGGGAGCCGCGCCGGTGATCCGGTCGTTCACCCAGCGGGACCCCGACGAGGGCGCCCCGGCGAGCCAGCCCACGGAGGTCCGCATCCTCTTCGACGACGAGGCGATCTACGTCGGAGCGCGCTTGGGCGACTCCGGGCGCGTCACGACCCGGCTCGGCCGCCGGGACATGGCCCTCCTCGACTCGGACTGGCTCACCGTGACCTTCGACAGCTACCATGACCGGCGCACCGGTTTCCGGTTCGCCGCGAACCCCGGGGGGGTGCAGCGTGACGCCGTGGTGACCATGGGGACCGGAGGGGAGCAGGAGGACCTTTCCTGGGACGCGGTATGGGACGTGGCGACCCGGGTCGATGACGACGGGTGGACCGTCGAGATGCGCATCCCGTTCAGCCAGCTCCGCTTCAGGGACGTCGACGATCCGACCTGGGGCCTCCAGATCGAGCGCGTGATCGGGCGCCGGGGCGAGGTCGCGCATTTCGCCTTCGTTCCGAAGAGCGAGCCCGGCGGGGTCCCCATCTACAGGCATCTCGTGGGTCTCGAGGGGATCGAGCCCCGCAACCGTCTCGAGCTCCTTCCCTACGTGGTGGCACGCGGCGAGTACGTGGACCGGGGTGCGAACCCGTTCCGCGACGACCGGGAGCACGCCTTCAGCGCAGGGGCCGACCTCCGCTACCGGCTCACGCCCGACCTCACGCTGAACGCGACCCTGAACCCGGACTTCGGCCAGGTGGAGGTGGATCCGGCCGTGGTCGAGCTCGGCGTCTACGAGACCTTCTTCCCGGAGCGCCGCCCCTTCTTCGTCGAGGGGAGCGAGATCTTCCAGTTCACGGGCAATACCAGCGGCGGACAGCTCTTCTACAGCCGCAGGATCGGCCGCAGGCCCCAG
>JBJHCE010000251.1:0-3650 GCA_050485865.1 Gemmatimonadales bacterium
TCGACGACGGTCTCGAAGCGGTCGCGCTCGGCCAGGAAAAGGGAGCCCAGGGGGAGGTAGAGGGGGTGCCCCACGTCGGGGCGGAAGAGGCGGCTTCGTCCCTCGCCGAGCTGCTCCACGATCCCGGTGCGCCGCAGGGCACCGAGGGTGTTCCGGACCCCCTGGGTGCTCAGCCGTGTCCGCTCGGCCAGGGTCGAGACCGGGAGGGGGGTGTCGGACTCCAGGAGTTCGCGGAGTACGCGCACCGATCCCGGGGTGGCGAGGAGGGTGCTCGTGGGGTGGCGGAGGAAGCTCTCCGGGGCGTTCGGCGTGCGCATGCGGCTCCCGGGATGGGTGGATGGATGCACAGTAATCTGTGCTTAAGCAAATCTTTGTGTGTTTTCGGGATTTCGCAAGGGGTGGGAGGCGAGGGTGTAACGAACCGTGGGAGAAGCCCTTGGGTGACGGAGTCACGCGGCGGGGAAGACCGCGCTACTCCTTCGCCCCGACCGCGTCCAGCATTTCCCGGACGAGACGGACCATCTCCTCGAGGGACCAGGGCTTCGGGAGGAAGCGCACCCCGTCGGGGAAAGGGCCGGCGGGGAAGAGGCTCCGGACCGTGTACCCGGTGGTGAGGAGGACGGGGACCCGGGAGCCGGATGCCCGGAGCTCGTCGAGGAGGCCGATCCCCGACAGGCGCGGCATGTCCACGTCGGAGAAGACCAGGTCCACCCCGCCGCCGTGGAGCTCGAAGTAGTCGAGGGCGGCGCGGCCGTCGAGGGCCTCCACCACCCGGTACCCCATGCGGCGGAGGATCCGGTGGGCGGTCCGGCGAAGGGCCTCCTCGTCTTCCACGAGGAGGATTGTCTCGCTTCCGCCGGGGAGCTCTGCCAGGGACCGGACGGGGCGCTCGGGGTCGGCACCCTGGGCCGCCGGGAAGAGGAGGGCGACCACCGTACCCTTGCCGGGTGCGCTGCGGAGCTCGATGCGCCCCCCGTGCCGTTCCACGATCTGCCGGGCCATGGCGAGGCCGAGGCCCGCGCCCCTGCCGGGGGTCTTGGTGGAGAAGAAGGGCTCGAAGGCGGTGGCCATGACGGATCCGGACATCCCGTCGCCCGCGTCCTCGAGCTCGATGCGAAGCGCCGGGCCGCTTCGCTCCGGGCGGTCCATGGGGGGGCGGTGGCGGGGCCGGGGGTCGTGTTCCAGCCCGGCGTCGTCCGGGGCGTGGGATCCGTCGCCCTCTCCTTCCTCGCCCAGGTGGCCGGAGCGGACGCGGACCACGAGCGAGCCTCCGGTGCGCATCGCATCGCGGGCGTTCGTGGCGAGGGAAAGAAGCACCTGCTCCACCGCGCCCCGGTCCACACGGGCGGGGGGAAGTCCCGGCTCCACCTCGCAGACCACCTCGATGGCCGAGGGGAGGATGCGTCGGAACATCCGGGCGCTTTCGAGCGCGACCTCGCCCAGGTCCACGGGCCGGATGTCGAGTTCATCGGCGCGTCCGAGGGCGATCAGCCCCCGGACGAGTTCCGCCCCGCCCCGTGCCGCGGCCCGGAGGTCCTCCAGGTCCTGGTTGGCCTCCCGGGCGTCGGGGGGGAGGGACTCCCTCAGGAGCTCGGCGTTGGCGATCACGACGGAAAGGAGGTTGTTGAAGTCGTGGGCGATCCCGGCGGTGAGCTGGCCGATGACCTCCAGGCGCCGCTGCTGCTCGGCGCCCTTCACCGGGTGGAACTGGAGATCCACCTCCCGGAGGTTCAGGAGCACCCCCTCGACCGCCGGGTCGTCCAGGAGGTTCACACCGGTGGCGGCGATGCGGCGGAGCTGCCCGTCGCCCCGATCGTACCGGAAGAGGACCCGGATGGGCCGGTTCGGGTGGCGGAGCGCCTCGCGGTAGCGGGTACGGATCACCGGGAGGTCGCCGGGGTCGATCCGGGACCAGAACTCGGGTCCCGCGAGCCCTTCCTCCGGGTGGACCTCCGGGCCCAGGAGGTCGATGAAGGCCGGCGATCGGCTCCGGAGCCGGCCACGCCGATCGAGGATCGCCACCGCGTCATCGGCGCGGTCCACGAGGTCCTGGAGCCGGTCCCTCCTGCGCCGAACGGCGGCCCCCTCCTCCTCGAGGGCGCCGAGGCGGGAGAGGAGCTGGGTGCGCCGGTCCGCGGTGCGGGCAAGGCCGTGGATCAGCGCGAGCTGGGTGTCGGTCCACGGGTGGGATGCGGGGTGCGCGGCGGCGAGGACCCCGGAGGCAGGGGCCTCTCCTGCGCCGAAGGGAACCACGAGCCAGGCGCGGAGTCCCGGGGTCGCGCCCTCTCCCGCGTCCTCGAGGACCACGGGGCGTCCGGTGGAAAGGGCGCGGAGGCAGGGTTCGGGGGGCTCGGCGAATCCGGCCGGACCGCCCGATCCGGGCCCTTCCGACCCTGGCGGTTCGCGGCGGTCCCCCGCCCGGAGGCGGAGGGTTCCGTCCTCCACGACGAACAGGAGGACCACGGGGACGCCCAGCGCCTCCCGGACCAGTTCCACGATGTCCTCGAACTCGGGGTCCCGATCGAAATCAGTCATGACTTCAGGGTCGAGAGACACGGGGAGCTCGGGAGGCGCCCACAGGCCGGAGCCCGGGCATCTACCGGAACGGGGGGTTCCAGGGTCACGTCGAAAGTGAGGGGAAGCGCGGGGGGCGTCAAATCCGGCGCTGCCTTGCCCGGGGTCCGCCCGGGGCCCACTCTTCCCGCCCCGCCGGGTTTGCCCACACCGAGAGGCGTCCGATCCATGTCCAGAGGACCCGACACTCCCGCGCGCCCCCTCCGTTCCGGGGGCGTCCTCCTGCTCGTCCCGGCGCTCATGGCGGCCCTGGGCACGGGATGCACGGGAGAGCGGGGGTCCGACGGGGAGCCCGTTCCCGGCGCCGTGATCGTCCGGGACAGCGCCGGAGTCGTGATCGTGGAGCACGGCCCCCTCGTGGTGGAGGACTCGACGTCGTGGGTGGCGGAGCTCGACCGCGCCATCACCATTGGCCGGGAAGAGGGCGACCCGGACGCGCTCTTCGGGCGGGTCGCGGGGTTCGTGCCCCTTCCGGACGGGCGGTTCATGGTGGGCGACGGGATCGGCCCCCGGATCCGGATCTTCGGCCCCGACGGGGCGTTCCTGGAAACGGTGGGGCGCCCCGGCCCGGGGCCCGGCGAGTTCCTGAACCTTGGCGGGGTGCGGGCCTTCCGGGGCGACTCGGTCCTGGTCGCGGACTTCGAGGGAGGGCGGTGGTCGATCCTCGGGCCCGACGGCCGGTTCGTGCGCCACCAGTGGCCGACGGTGGCGGGGTGGGACCGCCCCGGCTCGAGCCCTTCCCTCCAGGGGATCTTCGCCGACGGGACCGCGCTCCTGGCCATGTCGCGGCCGTGGGAGTTCACCGAGATCGCCCTGGACCGGGGGAGCCCCATCAACCTCGAGGTCCTCACCGCGGAGTTCGTGCGCGCCGACGCGGAGGGCCGGATCCTGGGGCGCTTCGGGGACCACAACTTCTCCCGGTCGGTCAGCACGGTGGCCGACGGATCCCGGATGAGCTGGGACGGTCTCCGCCACCAGGGGCTCCGGGCCGTCCAGGGGAGTCGGGTCTGGTTCGGCGAGCCGATGACCGGAGAGGTGCGGGTCTACGCGGAAGACGGGACCCTCGAGCGGATCAT
>JBJHCE010000252.1:0-3576 GCA_050485865.1 Gemmatimonadales bacterium
GACATCGGGATGGCCGAGTACTACGGGGGTCCCCGCGAAGTCCTGGAGATCCGGGGCGACACCCTCACCGTGATTCCCGAGGAGGGGGACCGGCGCCGCTGGCCCCCTCTCGACTCCTGACCGCTCTTCTCCTCCGGAGCCCTTCATGCCCCTCGATCACCCGACCCGAACCCCCCGAAGCGCCACCTCCACCGTGGCCCTGGGTGGAGTACTCGCCCTCGGTGCCCTCGGTTTCGCCTGGAGTGCCGCCCCCGCCTCGGCGCAGCAGGAACTCCTGGCCGAGTCCCGGCACACCCTCCCGGCGGAACAGGACGCCTTCTGGAGCTCGATCCTCGAGCTTTGCGGGAAGGCCTTTGCGCGGATCGACGCGCAGTACGTGATGCACGTACGCCAGTGCTATCCCGACGAGATCCGGATCCCGGTCCACGTGGGGAACGAGGAGGACGGAAGCTGGAACCGCTCCCGGACCTGGATCCTGACCCGGACCCCGGACGGGATCCGCCTCAAGCACGACCATCGCTACCCCGACGGGCGCGAGGAAGAGGTCACCCAGTACGGCGGAGACACCGACGAGGTGGGCACCCCCGGGATCCAGACCTTTCCGGCGGACGCCTTCACCCGCGAGGTCATCGGCGAGCTCGTTCGGGGGGCCGACCGGAACATCTGGCGCATGGAGATCACCCCCGGCGAGGTCTTCGCCTACCGCCTGACTCGAACCACCTTCGACAGCGCGCTTCGCTGGGCCTTCGACCTCCGGACCCCCATCGCTCCCCCCCCGGCGCCCTGGGGCTACGAGGACACCGAGCCCACCCACGGGGGATGACCCAGGTCCAGGTCTTCGGCACGAAGAAGTGCCCCGAGACCCGCAAGGCGCTCCGGTTCTTCAAGGAGCGGCGGATCCGGGTGCATTTCGTCGACCTGAAGGAACGCGCCGCCTCGCCGGGTGAGCTCCGGCGCTTCGTCCAGAAGTTCGGGGTGGAGGCGCTGGTGGACCGGGGCGGAACGCGCTTCGGCGAGCTGGGACTCGCCTCGGCGCACCGGGGGGACGCGTGGTGGGTCGAGACGCTCTCGGAGGAGCCCGACCTCCTCCGCACCCCCCTCGTCCGCTTCCAGGAGCGCCTGACGCTGGGATGCGACGAGGCCGCCTGGAAGGGATGGATCGCGGGCGGATGAATACGTGGCGGCCGGAGGGGCGCTCCGGTACGTTCCGCCCATGCCTCTGCAACCACCCTCCACGACCCGGGCCGTGGTCCTCGCCGCCGGCCGAGGGTCCCGGCTGAGTGCGAACGTGGCGATGAAGGGCTCGGGGGAGGGACGCTCCCACCTCGATGCCCACCAGGTGTGGGCGGCCGAGCGGGGGCTCAAGCCCCTCGTCCCCTTCCACGGCGCTCCCCTCCTGGCCTACGGGCTCGCTGCCCTCGCCGAGGCCGGGATCCGGGAGGTGTGCCTCGTGGTGCGGCCGGACCGCGCCGACCCCATCCGCGCCTGGGCCCGGGCCGCGGCGGTCGAGGGAGGCCGGAGCCTCACCGTCGAATTTGCCGTACAGTCTCGCCCCGAGGGCTCCGCCCGGGCCCTCCTCGCCGCCTCCGACTGGGTGGGCTCGGATCCCTTCCTCCTCGTGAACGCCGACAACGTCTACCCCCCGGAGGTCCTGGCAGGGGTGGCGCGGGTTCCGGGGAGCGGACTCGCGGGCTTCCGGGCCTCCGGCCTCCTTTCGGGCGGGCGGATCCCGGCCCACCGGATCGCCTCCTTCGCGCTCCTGGAAGTGGACCCGGACGGTTGCCTTTCCGACATCGTGGAGAAGCCCGACCCAGAGGCCCGGAACCGGTTCGGGAACGACCCCCTCGTGAGCATGAACTGCTGGCGCTTCACCCCCGGGATCCTCGAGGCGTGCGCCGCGGCCCGTCCCTCGACACGGGGGGAATACGAGCTTCCCACGGCGGTCCTGGACCGGGTCCGAACGGGCGTGGAGCGCGTTCGGGTCCTCCCCGTGGATGCGGAGGTCGTGGACCTGACCTCCCCGGAGGACGTTCCCCGGGTGGGGGAGGCCCTTCGCGGACGGAGCGCAGCGTGGTGAGGCTCCCGCCCCCCGAGTGGATCCGGAAGCGGCTCGAGGAAGGGGGGCTCTCGCCCCGGGGGGCCCGCCGGGCGGCGCGCCACATGGCAAGGGCGGGGGCGGACCTCGCCAGGCTCGACGGCGTGGACCGGGATGCGCCCCTCTCGGCGTACTTCGTTCCGGGCCGGATCGAGCTCGTGGGAAAGCACGTGGACTACGCCGGGGGGCGGAGCCTCGTGACCGCGGTGGAGCAGGGCTTCTCGATTGTCGCCGCCCCGGCGTCGGAGCTCCGCTTCGTTTCTTCCAATGCCGCGGGTTCGCACGGCTGGGAGAGGTACGCGGACGCGGTGGTGCGGCGGTTCCCGCCACCCGGTGCCACGGAGGCGGGCCCAGCCGGAGGCGGGGTGGCGGTCGCCTTCTCCAGTTCCCTGCCCTCGGCCGCGGGGCTCTCGAGCTCGAGTGCACTGGTGGTGGCGCTCCACCTGGCCCTCGCCGCCCGGTACGGCATCGACGAGCTGGGCCAGGGCGGCGCAGTGGGCAACGACGCGGCTCGCCTTGCACTCGCCGCCCGTCTCGCCTCGGTGGAACGGGGCGACGCCCACGACCCCGGGGTCGGCACCGAGGGGGGGAGCCAGGATCACGCGGCGGTCCTCGGCGCGCGCGCCGGCATGGTGACCCGCCTCGGCTACCGCCCGCTCCGTCTCGAGGGGCGCGCCCCCTTCCCTGCCGGATGGACCCTGGTCGTGGGAGTGAGCGGGGTGAGGGCCGCCAAGGCCGCCGGGGCACGGGGCGCCTACAATCGGCTCTCCCGGGAAGCGGCGGATGCGGCGGCGCGGTGGCCAGGTCCGGAAGGGAGCCTCCCCCACCTGGGCGCCGCCCTTCCCCTCGAGGCGCCCTCCTTCTCCGACGCCACCCTGGGTGCCCGGGTCGAACAGTTCCGGGTCGAGTGTACCGAGGTGGTGCCGGGGGTCTTCGATCTCCTGAACGAGGGCACGCTCGAAGCGACCGGAGTCGAGGCGCTGGGAAGGCTCGTGGGCCGGTCCCAGGCCATGGCCGAATCGGTGCTCAGGAACCAGGTGCCGGAAACCGTGGCCCTCGTCCGCCTGGCCCGGGAGTACGGCGCCGCCGCGGCCTCCGCCTTCGGTGCCGGGTTCGGGGGTGCGGTCTGGGCCCTCGTAGAGGAGCAGGAGGCGTCCCGGTTCCTCGGGGCCTGGCGCCAGACCTACCTGGAGCGGTTCCCCTTCCGGAAGCCCGGAAGCCGGTTTTTCAGCGCGCTGCCCGGCCCCGGGGCATTCCAGGTGCTCTGACCGGGGCGCCGGGCCCTCGGGTCGGTTGACGGACCGGTCCCCGGGGCATGGCTGGACCCTCCCCCGGGGCTTCCCTATCGTACGGAGCCCGAAGTCTTCCGATCCGCCTGACCCGGACCCTTCCGTGACCCAGCCTTCAAACCCCGTCCACCCGTCCTCTCCCCTCGACGAGACCCATGATCCGGAGCGTCGCTCCTGGGTCCCGTCGGCGAA
>JBJHCE010000253.1:0-3548 GCA_050485865.1 Gemmatimonadales bacterium
CATGGCCCCCACGGGTGCCGAGGCGGACCCGGAGATCGACACCGAGTGCGACCGGCCGGAGCCGGCGTCCGTGGCCGGGTCCGCAGCCAGGTCCGGGGAGCCGCTCCCATGAGCCCCCTCCGGTACGTGGTGGCCGGGCTCGTCACCGCCCTTCTCCTCGGGGGGCTCGCCGTGGGGTCGTCGCTCCGGATCCCCACCGGCGAGCGGAACGTGGCCGACCACGGGATCCTCCTCCTGGACTGGCGTCTCCGCGGAGAGGAGGCGGGGGCCTGCCTTCTGGGAGAGGCTCGTACCGGGGAAGGGGCGGACGCGGGCCTCCCCCTCCACATGCGAAACCCGGGCGCCTGCGCCGGGGCCCTTCCGCCCTACCGCCTCCGGGTCGAGGTGGACGGGGCGGTCCTTGCCGAGCGCCTGGTGGAGGGCGGCGGCCTCCGGGGGGACCGCCCCCTCACGGTATACGAGCGCATCCCCCTCCCGCCGGGGGATCGGAAGGTCCGGATCAGCTTCGAGCGGGCGACCCCGGATCCCACCGCAATCCGCCTCGCGGCAGAGGACGAGCTCCGGATCGAGGGCGGGCGGGTCTTCCTCGCGGTGCGGCGGCAGGATACGGGGATCCTGGAATTCAGGGTGCCGGTGCGGTAGGGGGACTCCAGCCGGCCCGCGCGGCACGGGGGCGTCTCGTGGCCTACCTCTCCCCGAGCCCCGCCAGGTACCCCCGAAGGATCTCGACCTCTGAATCGGTCAGGTGCAGGAAGCGCGACCGTGCCACGGCGGACATGAGTCCGAGCTCCCGGTCGCCGAGCCCCCGCCCCTCGCGGAGGAGGCGCATCCAGTCCGCCTCCGGGTACGCCGCCGCCACCTGGAGCCCCGGGGTGCCCCCCGCCGGATCGCCGCGGAGGTCATGCCCATGGCACTCGGAACAGGCGGTCAGGGCCAGGTACTGCCCCCAGGCCTCCGGGTCGTCCCGGGGCACGAGTCGGGGCGGGGTCTCGCGGATGTGCCCGGCCAGCGGCGGGAACTCCCCGACGGCCACCCCGACGCGCCCGAGGGGGCCGAGTCGGATCTCCGTGGCAGGACCGTCGAGCGCGGGCCGGCTCCTGATGAAGGCGATCACCTGGGCCAGATCCTCGTCGGCCATGGCCGCGTACATGGGCGAGGGCATGGCGAAGACGCTCCGTCCGTCGCGGCGCACGCCCTTGCGGATCACCCGCTCGAGCTCGGCATCGGAGTACTCCCGTGCGATCCGGGTCAGGTCCGGAGCCACCACCCGTGCCACCCGGGGCTCGTCGAAGAACACGCGGCCCCCGAGCTCGTCGCCGTGGCATCCGCCGAAGCATCCCCCGATCCGGGCCAGGCGCTCCCCCTCCGCGAGGTCCACCTCCCATCCGTCGAGTGTGAACGCGCCCACCGGGACGTTCCAGCTCTTCCTGAGCTGGAACTCCGACATCCCGTACACGGCGCCCACCGCGCCGAGGGTGAGGACCAGGATCCCACCGAGGATCCAGAGGGTGATGCGGAGGGTTCTGGACACGGCGACGCTCCGGGCTCGAGGGGACGGCCGCGCACCCGGCGGGGCCGGAGCGGACTCGGCCCCACGATTCCCCCGGAGGTGCTGCCCCGTCAAGGTTCTTCGACCGCGGCCGCCCGGGGGGGATTCCGGATCTGCGGGCCCCGGGCGTGAAACGGACGCGCCTCAGGGCCGAGGCGGACCGATGCTCCCCCGGACCTCGAACACGATCCCTTCCGTCTCGAGGACGAGCTCGAGGGGCACCGGAGGCCCCTCGCCCCGGGCTGCGGCGGCGAGGGCGCTCCAGGACAGGGTGGTCAGGAGGCGCTGGAGTTCAGGGGCGCGGAGCAGGAGGCCGTCCCCCAGGCGCCCGTCCTGGGCGCCGGCAGGGGTGGGGAGGGAGAGGGCCAGGACGGCGGCTGCCGCGAGAAGGGGGGATCCCGGGGCCTTTCGGAACGATGGGCGGCTCCCCATGGGTCACCTCCGGGGCAGGGGAGAGGGAGGACGGCGCGGGTCGGGTCGCTTCCCCACCCATGGTGCCGGTTCTGCTCCCGGTCAGGGATTTTCGGACGCGGGGTGTTCCCGCGCGCCCGGGCGCCCGGGCGCGTCAGCCCCCCCTGGACCCCCGACCGGTGTTGTCCCGCCGGTCCTCCGGGTCCTCGTCGAAGTAGTCGAGCTGGTCCATGGGCATGACCACCGCGGTGAGGAGGTTCATCACGTGGGCCACGACCCGCTTGATGAACCGGAGCGCGAGGGCCCGGGCCACCTGGTGCTCATCCAGGTCCTCGCCCCGCACGATGGCGGAGACCCGCTCATCGCATCGATCGAGGAAGGTCTCCCCCCGGGCGATGAGGACGCGGCAGCGCTCCCCATCCCACGCGCCGAAGGCGGCGGCGGCCTCGCCGATGAACTCCGACACCTCCTTCCACCAGTAGGTGCGCCAGGTATCCTCCGTGGGGAGTCCCTTGAAGTTCGCCCCGTCGCGGGCCAGGTCGATGAGGTTCTTCGCGTAGTCGCCGATCCGCTCGATGTCCTTGACGATGGACATGTAGACGAGGACGGCGGGGGTCTCGATGGCGCCGAAAACCGAGGCGTGGACGATCAGGTGACGGCGGATCTCGCGCTCCAGGCGGTTCACCTCGCGGTCGAGCCCTCGGAGCTCGTCGTTCACCTCCTGCCAGGGGACGTCGCCGAGGAGCGCCGACATGGCCAGGTCGTACTCCCGGCGGTCGTTCGCGAGCATCCGCTGAACCTTCTCCTCGATCTCGGAGAGGCGGGTGGATTCCTCTCCGCGGAAGAGACGGAAGAACATGGACATGGCGGGCCTTCCTCCGGGGTTCCGGGCGGGGGGTCAGGGAATCAGAAAGATACCGAGCAGGGGCACGACGACGAAAAGCCCGAGGACGTAGACCGCGACCAGGGTGTGGTTGCGGGTCGCGATCGCCGACATCCGTTCGGCGGCGGCGATGGGGATGTTCCGGATGCGTTCCACCGGGAAGATCACGAGCATCGCCGCGAGGTTGAAGAGCGTGTGCACGAGGGCAATGGTGAGTCCCGCGGGGAGGAGGACGGCGAGGGACGCGATGAGGGCGGTGACGGTGGTCCCGATGTTCGCCCCCACCGTGATCGGGTAGGCGCTCCGGAGCGTGAGGACCCCCGCGGCCACGAGGGGGACCAGGATCGAGGTCGTGATCGACGAGGACTGGACCGCGATCGTCACCCCGATGCCGACGACGATCCCGAAGCTTCCGCCTCCCTTGCCGATGAAGCGGTTCATGGCCTTCTGCACCCCGCCGGCCACGAGGCGCCGCATGTTGTGCGTGATGAAGGTGAGGGCGAGGAAGATGAGGGCGAGACCCAGGACCAGGTAGAGGACCCCGGCGGGGACGCCCACCTCGAAGAAGCCCCGCACGCAGTCGATGGGGAGCTTCACCGCCTGGCGGATCGGGCTGCTTCCGGGTGCCGTGGCATCGATCTCGGCGCGCCGGAGGATTCCGGTGAGCCACCCTGCCGTACGGGCCAGGAACCCCGTGGCGAGCTC
>JBJHCE010000254.1:0-3513 GCA_050485865.1 Gemmatimonadales bacterium
TGGGAAAGCCCCTTCACGTGTTGAACGCGACGCTGAACGAGGTCGCCGACCACTCCCTTTCCATGCAGGAACGAAAGGCCCAGCCCTTCACCTTCACGCCCCTGCACTGTGGCTCGTGGAAGCTGGGATACCGGCCCACCGGAGCGTATGCGGGGGGGCGGACGGGAGGAGGAGGGGTGAGCCTTGGTACGGCGGCCACGGTCTCGGGAGCCGCAGCGAGCCCAAACATGGGGAGCCGATCATCGCCGGCGCTCACCTTCCTCCTCACGCTGTTCAATGCGCGGCTTGGAGCATGGTTCGGGAACCCGGGCGCACCGGGAGAAGGGAGCTGGCGCGACGCCGAGCCCCGGTTCGGCCCGTTCCTACTCCTCCGGGAGCTGGCCGGAGCGACGAACGAGCGGACCCCGTATGTCTTCCTGTCCGATGGGGGCCATTTCGAGAACCTCGGTCTCTACGAGATGGTGCGAAGGCGTTGTCGCCTCATCGTCGTGAGCGATGCGAGCTGCGATCCCCGGTACCTGTTCGGGGATCTCTCGAACGCGATCCGGACGATCCGGGTCGACTTCTCGATCCCCATCGACTTCCCCGACGGCCTCCCGTTCGTAGACTCCGGGTCCGGAGGCCACTTCGCTGTTGGGCGGATCGGGTATTCGGAAGCGGATGGGCCGGGCGCTCCGGACGGGGTGCTCGTGTACCTGAAGGCCACTCTGACCGGCGATGAACCGTCAGATGTGGTGAACTACGCCCGGTCGCACCCTGCGTTTCCCCACGAGCCGACCGGGCAGCAGTTCTACACCGAGGCCCAGTTCGAGAGCTACCGGGTGCTCGGGCGGCACACCGCCGACTCGCTATTCACGAACGGCGGTCCCTTGGCGGTCGCAAGGGGGTCCAGATGACGCGGCTCCGGCACTACGAACTCGGGGACTGCCTCGACCGGGGCGGGATGGGCGAGGTCTTTCGGGCCGTGGACACGCGCCTCAGACGTTCCGTCGCGATCAAGTTCCTGAAGGCGGATGCAACGAAGTCCGACCCCACCGCCGCACGGCGCTTCCTGCGGGAAGCCCGGGCAGCCTCGGCGCTCAACCATCCGAACATCGTGACCATTCACGAAATCGGAGAGACGGAGGCAGGCGAGCCCTACATCGTCCTCGAGCTGATCGAGGGACGGACACTCCGGTTCATGGTCGGCGCGTCGCCCAGCCCCACCGATGTTGCGAACATCGGCCGCCAGATCGCCCGGGCCCTTGCTGCGGCCCATGAGGCGGGCATCACGCACCGCGACATGAAGCCCGAGAACGTGATGCTGCGCGAGGACGGGCTGGTCAAGGTTCTCGATTTCGGGCTTGCACGGCTGGGTGGACTGCGCGACTCCGACGAGGATGCGCGGAGGCCCGACACCGAGGTCGGTGTCTACCTCGGCACCCCGGCGTACATGTCTCCCGAGCATGCGTCCGAAGAGGAGGTGGGGTCTGCCTCAGACGTCTTCAGCCTTGGCGTGATGCTCTACGAGCTTCTCTCGGGTACGCGACCGTTTTCAGGGAACTCCCCCCTCGCGGTCCTCGCGCAGCTCCTCACGTCCTCCCCTCATCCCCTCGCCTCGCTCCGACCCGACGCCCCGGTGACTTTGGTCGATCTCGTGGACCGCATGATCGCGACGGATCCCGGCGAACGGCCGTCTGCCCAGGAGATCGAGTACACCCTGGGCGCCATCGTTTCCGGAACGCCGGGCGACGTCCCCCAGGCGAGCATCCCGACGATCCGGCCGAGCTCGACCGTGATGGTGGGACGGGACGCCGAGCAGGAGCGTCTGCTGGCGGGGTACCGCCACTCCAGGGACATCGCGGGACGGATGGTCGCCGTCACGGGCGAGCCCGGAATCGGCAAGTCCACGGTGATCGATTCCTTCCTCTCCGAGCTCGTCCATCGAGGAGAGGACCCGCTGGTACTCCGGGGGCACTGCTCCGAAAGCCTCTCGGGCGCCGAGGCATACCTCCCGGTTCTGGAGGCCCTGGAGGCGCTTCGAAGCGGAGCATCGGGAGGAGCCCTCGACAGGATCTTCCGCGGCACGGCACCTACCTGGTACGCCCAGGTGGCTTCCGGCAACGTGCAGGAAACAGGGTCCGAGACGGAGGAGGCAGCGCCGGCCGCCTCTCCGGATCGGCTCAAGCGCGAACTCGGTGCCCTCCTGGAAGAGCTATCCCGGCATCGCCCGGTGGTTTTGGTCATCGAAGACCTCCACTGGGCGGACATCTCGACGGTCGACATGCTGACCCACCTTGCGGGCCGGTTTTCGTCTCTTCGCGTCATGGTGCTTGCCGGGTACCGGCCCTCCGACATGGCGCTCTCGAGGCATCCCTTTCTCGGGATACGCAATGACCTTCGGTCCCGCGGGCTCCTCGACGAAATCGAGCTCGGATTCCTGCTTCCCGAGGATGTCCAGTCCTACCTGGACCTCCGGTTCCCCGGGCACGCGTTCCCTGGAGACCTCGCGGCCCGGATCCACGGGCGCACGGACGGAAGCCCGCTTTTCATGGCGGACCTGATCCGGTACCTGCGGGACACGGGGCGGTTCATGGAAGGGGAAACCGGTTGGGAACTGGCCGGAGCCGCTAGCGTTCCGTCCGAGTCTCTCCCCGACACCGTCCGGTCCATGATCGACCGGAAGATCCAGCAGGTGGCTCCGGAGGATCGGGCCCTTCTCGATGCGGCGTGCGTGCTCGGAAGGGAGTTCGACTCCTCCACGGTGGGCGAGGCCATCGGAATGGAGGCGATCGAGGTGGAGGACCGACTCGACCGGCTCGAGCGGGTCCACGTGCTTGTCCGGATGCTCGAGGAGACCGAACTCCCCGACGGCACGCTCACCCTTCGCTACCGGTTCGTTCACGTACTCTATCAGAACACACTCTTCGAGGCCCTTCGGCCTTCCCGCCGGGTGGCCTTGAGCAGCGCTCTCGCCCGCACCGTGACAACGCATCATGGAGCTGAACTCGGGGTGGTGGCCGCCCGCCTGGCGCTCCTGCACGAGGGTGCCCGCGAGTTCCCTGCGGCTGCCACCTATTACTTCATGGCCACGCAGCGAGCGTTCGGTCTCTTCGGCTACCGGGAGGCGCTCTCCCTCGCCGAGCGGGGGCTCCACGGCCTTCGTTCCCTTGCCGAGGGCCCGGAACGGCTCCAACTCGAGCTGGGGCTTCAAATGATGCGGGGCCACGCTCTTCGATGCGTCAAGGGATGGGCCGCTCCTGAGCTGGAGCGCACCTTCGCCCGGGCCCGGGAGCTCTGCCAGGCGATGAACGACCCGCCTGAACTCTTTCCCGTGCTCTGGAACCTGAACTTCTTCCACATGATCCGGGGCGACCTCGCCCGGTCCCGGGAGCAAGCCGCCGAACTGATGGCGCTGGCGGAATCCGTGGGGGAGTCCGCGTACCTGATGTCGGTGCACCACGTGGCAGGTGTAACCTGCGAGTTCCTCGGCGACCTCGTGGAATCGAACCGGTTGCTCGAGCGAGCACGGGA
>JBJHCE010000255.1:0-3501 GCA_050485865.1 Gemmatimonadales bacterium
CCCGCGGAAGGCTCTGCGCTCCACTCCGCTGCTCCGCAGCGGAGCCCTCTGACCCCACGGGTAGAAGGGGGGCAGGTAATCACGGTTCCTCAGTTCTCATCTGTCCACTGAAATGGGGGAGCTCCAGGGTAGGGACCGGCGCTGATCGTTTTCTGATGATCGGCGGGTAGGTTCCTTACGTTCCACCCATGCGTCCACGAGGGGCCCGCCGCGGCCCCTCCTTTCGTTTGGCGGCGGGGAGGGGGTCGGGCGGCCCCACGCAGGCGGCCCCGCCTTTCTTGCCGCGCCGCGTGCATCCCCGAAAGGAAGCTGGAAGGAGGCGCACCCCGCCTCTGTCCCGCAGGCCGAGCTCGAGCGGTGGAAGGAAATGGGGGTGGTCGAGTTCGCGGGCCACGCGGACGACGTACGTCCGCACCTAGCGTGGTGCTCAGTCCTCTGCCACGCCTCCTACGCCGAAGGCACCCCGCACGCCGTGCTCGAGGCCATGAGCACCGGGAGGGCCATCATCACGACGGATGCGCCGGGGTGCAGGCACACGATCGTTCCCGGGGAGTCGGGGCTCCTGGTCCCACCCCGGGACGCCGCGGCCCTCGAGGAGGCAATGCGGTGGTTCGTGGAGAACCCGGGGCGGGTGGCGGGCTTCGCCGGAGCTGCCAGGCGGCGGGCGGAGGAGGTGTTCGACGTGCGGGGGGTGGTGGGGAGGATTGGGGAGGTGATGGGGCAGGGGGGACAGGGTAGGAGCCGCTGACCGGTCGACCATCTTGTTACTACATGTAGCAACAACCGGCCTGTCCATGGCCAGTCGGTCTGGAGGGCTGTGGCGGGCTCCGATCGAGCGGTGCCCTGCCGTTCAACGGTTCCGGTGTCTCGCGCACGATTCGGTCGGTGATGTCCGCCGCAGGCTGGACGCAGGATAAGGTGGCACCCGGCGAGCGCGCGGTCCTTGCGCGTGGGGCGCCGATCCGGTTCTGACCCGAAGGCGTCATTCCTTGCGAAAATCCCCGCAGGGAGGCATTCTTGGCCGAAGTCGGGCCCTTCGATGGGCTACGTCGGGGGCAGGATATGTGCGGGCCCCGCAGGTCCAGTATCGAGGCGCTCGGGGCGGCAGAATTGGCGTTATCTAGCTCCTAATTGCCACGGGAGAATGCGTCCGATTCTGGAGGATGCCCTGAAGCCATTCGAACCGGCTGGCCCACGGCGGCCTGTAGACGGTAGGTTCGATGTGCCGGCTCACGGAGCCCGCTTCATAGGAGAGGTGGTATGAACGTGCTTTCGTTGGACGGTGGCGGCGCGAAGGGCGTCTACTCGCTCGGGGTGCTGAACGAGTTGGAACAGCACCTTGGTGAACCGCTGCACGAGTACTTTGATCTGATCTACGGAACGAGCACGGGCGCGATTATCGCATCGCTCCTAGCCTTAGGTCACCCGGTTCAGGCAATCGAGGACCTGTACTTCGATCTGATTCCGGCGGTCATGGCCAACAAGCGCAGGAAGACTCGTTCAGAAGCGTTGGTTCGCCGAGCTCGTGAGGTGTTTGGGACCGCCACGTTCGCTGACTTCAAGACCCATGTTGGAATCGTCGCTGTCGGATACGATGCACAGAAGCCAATGGTCTTCAAGTCCCACGTGGGCCTGTCCCACGGCCTAAAGGCGAGCTTCAAGCCAGGATTTGGCTGCACGGTTGCGGATGCGGTAGTCGCGAGTTCCGCTGCCTTCCCGTTCTTTGAGAAGTGGCAGGTTCGCACCGAGAACCAAGGCGACCCGGTGCTTCTTGATGGAGGCTTTGCGGCCAACAACCCAACGCTCCTCTCGATCGCGGACGCCCACGGAGCGATGGGGTTTCCGCTGGAGGATCTCCGAGTCCTCAGTGTTGGCGTGGGTCAGTATAAGGAACCTAACCGAACTATCTTCCATCGAGTCCTCTTTTGGATGTGGCCCTTTGAGCTGATCCAGCGAATGTTTGTCACCAACACGAACACAATCGAGGGCCTACGTCGGGTCCTATTCCCTGAGGTCGCATGCATCCGCGTTGATGAGGCGTATCCTGATCAGCAGTACGCAACGGACCTGCTTGAAGCCGACCCGACCAAGCTCCGAAAGCTCTATGTTCTTGGCCGCGACTCCTACGGCAAGTGGGAGAAGGAGCTGAACGAAGTGTTCCCCAGGAGGGAGGGACCATAGGTGACCACAAAGCGGATTGAGAAGCTCCGGGCGCGACGCACTGATCCCCACTTTCCTGCCAAAGCAGTGAACGAGGCGTATGAACGTATCGCCGAAGATGACGCGGTGCGATACGCAATTGGGGCTATGCAGCCGATCGCGCCGGAGTACACCGCCAACACCTACGCCGAGGGGGGTCGCATCCAGTCCCACCTGATGAAGGGCCTCCCGCTTCGGGGAATCTCAGCTGAGTTCGCGTATCAGGGCTCCGTTACAAACGATACACACATCCGGGCCCACAGCGACATTGATTTGCTCGCGATCCATTCTGCTTTCCAGTCCATCGAGCTCCCGCATCGCCCGTCCTATCCGTATCAGGGAGATTCACTCGCAGAGTTACGGTCTCTGCGGCTGACGGCGGTGGAACTCATCAGAAATGGTTTTCCGGCTGTTGATTTGGACGAAAGCGGTGGAAAGGCCGTGTCCCTTTCCGGTGGCTCCCTCCGGCGGAAGATCGACGTGGTGATCGCGAACTGGTGGCACACCGATGCGTACATCACGCTGGATAGGAGCTATTTCCGGGGGGTGAGAGTGTACGACTACAATATACACGGAGTCGTCTATAATAAACCATTCCTGCACAATCACAGGATCGACGAAATGGATGCGCGTGTGGGAGGGGGCCTCAGGAGGGTGATCCGACTCTTGAAATCGCTGAAGTATGACGCCGACAGCGAGGTGCCCATATCTAGCTACGATATCGCGGCAATCGCACACTCCATGCCCGAGGGCGACCTGAGGTTTCCTCAATACCAGGATCTTCTTCTCGTTGAACGGGCTGAATCATACCTGCGGTATCTCTTGGGGAACCGGGTCGCCCGTTCGTCCCTCATGGTGCCCAATGGGACCAGGGCGATTTTCGGACCCGAAGGTGCAAGCGAACTAGGGTTGGGATGCCTCCATACTGAGGTCTTGCGCTTGCTTCAGGACATCCGTTCGGGCGTGGCGCGATCCTTTAAGAGGCTGGAGGAGGCCCGAATTCCGTATTGACCTTGGCGCGTGGCGAGCTCTCACACTGGCACGATCAAGTGCATTTCCTCATGCATCCTCGTCGATCAGCCGGTGGTTACCGAGCCTCAAGAGCGCCTTCCCAAGCAGCGCGGGGACGCATCGGCTTGACATCTGAGCGAGGATGATTCGAGCGGGAGTGCGCTGGAGGCCTTCGCCAGATAACGAAGCGCTGAACCTGTCACCGCGCTTCGCGCGGCGCAGGTTAGCGCCAGGGCGTTATGTGTCGCGTGGAACTCCGGCGGCGGGGTCTTCCTCCGGACTGGCCTGGAG
>JBJHCE010000256.1:0-3500 GCA_050485865.1 Gemmatimonadales bacterium
TGGGTGCGCGACGGTGTCCCCAAGGTCTGGAGCACCCGGCTCGTGGGGGCCCGGGCGGGGCTCCGCATGCCCGACGACTGGTTCGCCATGCCCGAGTACCGGAACTTCTACGCCCGGTACGGCCTGGAGGAGGCGGTGGGCTTCATGACCACCCTCGAGGCGGTCCACCGCCCGGGCGTCGGGCCGACGGCCGACGGGGAGGCCGGCGCCCCGTCCCCCTGCCGGGGCCTTCCCGCCATGCTCACCTGCTTTCGCCGCACCTACGGGAGCGAGGCCTTCGGCGACCGGGCCCTCATGCTCCTGCGGATGCTTCAGCCCGCGGCCGAAGCCGGAGTACTCACCGTGGCCCGGCATGCCGGGGCCATGGCCGCCGTGGCCCAGGTCCTCGGGCATGCACGGGTGGGGGCCATGGTGGTGGATGCCGAGGGAAGGGTCCTTCACCGGAACCCGGCGCTCGAGCACCTCCTCTCGGAGGATCCGGAGGCCCGGGCCATCGAGGGGGAAATGACCCGGGTGGCCGCCTCGCTGGCCTCCATCCGCGGGACCCCCGCCGAGGTCGCCGTGCCAGGCGGGCTCTCCGCCGCGCATGCCACCCACCACACGCGCGCGGGGGGGTACCGGATCTGGGCGTCCCTCCTCTCCGGTTACCCTGCGCTCGGGCGCTCGGCCACCCTGGTGCAGGTGGAGCCCACCGATCCGGTCCTTCCCACCCACCGGGAGATCCGGGAGCGCTGGGGCCTCACCCCCCAGCAGGCCCGGGTCGCCCGCCTCCTCGCCCGGGGGCGAAGCAACCGGGAGGTGGCGGAGGCCCTCGGGATCCGGCCCTCCACGGCCCGCCGCTACACCGAGACGGTCTTCCTTCGCCTCGGGGTGAACGCCCGCGCCGAGGTGCCCCTCCGGCTCCTGCAGGAGCCCCACCTGCCCCCGCCGCCGGCACCCTGATCCGGCCCTCCCTCCGGCCGACCCGAGGCGGGCGCGCCCGAGGGCTGATACCTTGAAGCTCCTCCCCCCACCCCTGCATCCCCGTTGCCCAAGGCGCACCGCCCATGCCCTCTTCCCGATCCTCCCCCGAAGTCGTCACCCCCACCGGGTGGAGGATCGTGGGGGAAGGGGCGGGGGCGTACCTGTCGGGGCCGGGCGGGGCGTCGTCGGGGTCCGCACACGACCGGGTACGGCCCGGAGCGCCCGCGAACCTCATCTGGGCGGTGAGCTGCACCCTGGAGCCCCGGCGCTCCGGGGTGAACGCCGTGGACCGGGTGCTCGAGGCGCTGGCCCGGGACCTGCGGAAGGGGTGGCCCGATGCCCCCCTCCCCCGGCGGGACGAGGGGTTCGAGCACCCCGCCTCCCGCTTCGGGGGGGTGAGCTGGCGGGTGGATCCCGCCCCGGGCAAGGCCTGGCGGGGCGAGGCGCTCTTTCGCACCGTGCACCCCAGGGTACCGGGCGCGCCCCTCACCATCCGGGTGCTCCTCGAGGAAATGCGCTCCTTCATCCGCCTCTCGGCCGCCGTGTGGGCCGACGACGGGGCCGGGTCCGTCCGGGGCGACGTCGGGGCAGGGCAGGTGACCCCCCCCTTCGTCGACGCCCTCCACGAGACCCTCCAGGTCACCTGGATGGGGTCCCCCCTCCGCCCTCGGACCCTCCTTCCGGGAGACGAGCCCGACTTCATACGGAGTGTCCTCGAGGCCCCCGCCCGGCCGGTGCCGGTGGTGCTCCTCACCCCCCACGAAGACGGCACCTTCGTCGTGGATCCCGAGGCACTCGCCCGGGACCTCCTCGGGCGAGCCCAGCTCTACGTGATCCGGGACCACCGCCAGACCTTCCGGATCACCGACGGGCTCGGAGACCGGCGCCTGTCGGCCTTCTTCGGCGCGGCCCGGGTCTACTACCCGGGGTTCACCCGCCACGACGACCCGATGGACCACACCCTCCTCGTGGCGGACCGGCTCTCGGACCCCCTCATGCGCGCGGCCTTCCTGGGGGAGATCGGCCGGCGGACGGCCCCGGACCAGAAGCTCCCGGAGGGGATCGAGGCGCCGGAGGAAGAGGCACTTCCCGAGCCGGTGCCCGAGCCGTCACCCGAGCCGGCGCCCGACCGGGCTGGAGCGCCCTCTGCGGCACAGGTCCCGGAACCCCTGCCGAAGCCGGATGCGGGGGAGCGGGCTGCGGCGGCGGACGGGCCGCCACCCGAACAGGTGCCGCAGGAGGCCCGGGTCGACGGTGGGGCCCAGGACTCCGCATCCCAGGCACCCGAAACCCCGGCACCCGCCCCCCCTCCCACGCCCGCCCCCGACCCCGGGTTCGGCGCCCTCGCGGAGGCGCTCCTCCGGCAGGCCGAGGCCACCGTCCGCGAGCTCCAGGCGCTTCGGTCCGGGGTGGCGGAGCTCCGGGGCGAAGTCGAGCGGCTGGCCACCGTCTCGGGCCTCCGGAACGCGAGCACCGCCCACGTGGAGCGCAGGCTCGTGCGCATCGAGGACATTCTCGAACGGAGCTTCCCCGACCCGGATGCGCCGGGTGCCGACGCCCCCGCGAAGGGAGGGGGGCGAGCCGGCGCCGAAGACGCGGAGCGGGAGGGCGCCCCCCCCGAGAGCCGCTCCGACACCCTCGAAGACGTGGTCCGAAGCGCCGAGGAGCGCCACGCCGACGCCCTTCTCATCCTGCCGAGCGCGGTGGATGCGGCGCGCGACAGCCCCTACGAGGATCCGGAGCGGGTCCGGGAGATCCTCAGGGCCATGGCCGCCGTGTCCCGGAGGCGGCAGGAGGGCTCCCTCGGGACCGGGCTCAAGGAGGCCTTCGAGGCCTTCGGGGTGGACTACCGGGGCGGGATCGCCACCTCCACCCCCGAGCGGCTCCGGAAACAGTACCTCTTCCACCTCGAGGGCGGGGAAGGGGTCGAGTGCTTCGAGCACATTGCCCTGGGCGCCACCTACAACCCCCGCCGGTGCCTCCGCATCTACTTCAGCTCGAAGCTCGTCACGGACAGCCGCTTCGTGATCGGCCACGTGGGGCGGCATTTCGAGGTCCTCTCGTCGACCTGACCGGGGGGGCGGGGCCGGGGTCGGTCCTCCGGAGCACCCGCCTTCGTCCGCACGGTGGTCCCGTGGCGTCATGCAACCCGGGACACGTTGACACGCGTCACGTGACGCGTTACGTTCCAGCGTGATCAAGAGCTTCGCGGATCGAACCACCGAGCAGCTGTTCCGCACCGGCAGCGCGCGCAAGGTGCCCGCGGACGTGGCCCGCCGGGCACTGCGCAAGCTGGAGGCGATCCACGCCGCCTCTCACGTTACCGACCTTCGCGTACCGCCAGGCAATCGACTCCATGACCTCAAGGGCGATCGCGCCGGGCAATATGCGATTTCCGTGAACGACCAGTGGCGAATCTGCTTCAGGTTCGAAGACGGCGATGCGTACGAGGTCGAGTTCTGCGATTGGCACTGAGTCATGGAGTGCGACGGATGAGCATCCCCAATGAGCGCCCGATCGAGCGCCCGCCCATTCAC
>JBJHCE010000257.1:0-3455 GCA_050485865.1 Gemmatimonadales bacterium
GGTGCCCCGGACACCGCGCCGGGAATTCCGCGCCACAGCAACCGTGTCGGCGCGGTTTCTTGTCCACAGGGATGTGAGTTTCGATGCCGACGATCAGTCAGCTCGTCCGAAAGGGCCGCAAGAACGTTCAGAAGAAGAACAAGTCGCCCGCGCTCCAGGGGAACCCCCAGAAGCGTGGCGTCTGCACACGCGTGTACACCACGACCCCGAAGAAGCCGAACTCGGCGCTGCGGAAGGTGGCCCGTGTGCGGCTCACGAACGGCTACGAAGTGACCTCGTACATCGGGGGTGAGGGTCACAACCTCCAGGAGCACTCCATCGTGCTCATCCGCGGAGGCCGTGTGAAGGACCTTCCCGGTGTGCGCTACCACACGATTCGCGGAACGCTCGACGCCTCCGGCGTGAGCGCCCGTCGCCAGGGCCGTTCGAAGTACGGCGCCAAGCGCCCGAAGAGCTGATCCGGCCGCCCGAACGCGTAAAGCAGAGAAGATTCCATGAGCCGTCGTTCCCGCGCCGAACAGCGTGACGTCACCCTCGACCCGAGGTACGAGTCGCCGGTGGTGTCGAAGTTCATCAATGCCATCATGAACGATGGCAAGAAGTCCACCGCCGAGGCCATCTTCTACGGGGCGCTCGACGTCATCGAGGAGAAGAGCGGGCAGCCCGGCCTCACCGTCTTCCAGCAGGCGCTCCAGAACGCGAAGCCTGCCGTCGAGGTGAAGAGCCGCCGCGTGGGTGGTGCCACCTACCAGGTTCCGGTGGAGGTCCGTCCCGAGCGACGCCAGGCGCTGGCCATCAAGTGGCTCGTCGGCTACGCCCGGGCCCGGGGCGAGAAGTCCATGGCCGAGCGGCTCGCCGCCGAGTTCATGTCCGCTTCCCGCGGCGAGGGCGCCACGATCAAGAAGAAGGAAGACACGCACCGGATGGCCGACGCGAACAAGGCGTTCGCTCACTACCGCTGGTAGTCCGGCCTCCGGGCACGACAGACGCCGCCACCTCCCCCACCGGGAGGCCCGAGGCGGAGGAGGTCCGGGTGCCGCCGGACTTCCCGAAGCGTGGGCGGGCCACGGATCCCCTCGAAGGGGCTCCGGGCTGGAGGCCCGCCTGCGCTTCTTCGTTTCAACAGACCCAGGCGGGAGGCACGGCCTCCCGAACCCAGAAGGAATAACGACATGCCCAGGCTCCACCCCCTGAAGCACTTCCGGAACATCGGCATCATGGCGCACATCGATGCCGGGAAGACCACGACGACGGAGCGCATCCTCTTCTACACGGGGAGGCTGCACCGGGTGGGCGAAGTGCACGACGGCGCCGCCACGATGGACTGGATGGAACAGGAGCAGGAGCGGGGCATCACGATCACCTCCGCCGCCACCACCGCCTTCTGGAAGCGGAACGACGTCGAGTACCGGGTGAACATCATCGACACCCCGGGACACGTGGACTTCACCGTCGAGGTGGAGCGTTCGCTCCGCGTGCTCGACGGTGCGGTGGCCGTGTTCTGCGCGGTGGCCGGGGTCGAGCCCCAGTCCGAGACCGTGTGGCGGCAGGCCGACCGGTACGGCGTCCCCCGGGTCGCCTTCGTGAACAAGATGGACCGCATCGGCGCCGATTACGGGAACGTGATCGACATGATGCGCGACCGCCTGAAGGCGAACGCGCACCCGGTGCAGTGGCCCATCGGCTCCGGCGAGGACTTCCGCGGTCTCGTCGACCTCATCGAGATGAAGGGGTACATCTACGAGGACGACATGGGGTCGCAGATCTCCGAGATCGAGATTCCCGCCGACCTGAAGGACAAGTGCGCCGAGCTCCGTGCCGGCCTCATCGAGGCTGCCGTGGAGTCCGACGATGCCCTCATGGAGAAGTACCTCGAGGGCGAGGAGCTCACGACCGACGAGATCCGGCGCGCGATCCGGGCCTCGACGATCGCGGGCGCCCTCTTCCCGGTGTTCTGCGGCTCCGCCTTCAAGAACAAGGGCGTCCAGAAGCTCCTCGACGGCGTCGTCGACTTCCTCCCCTCGCCCCTCGACATCCCCGCGATCACGGGGCATGCCGTGGACGACGAGGAGAAGGCGATGGAGCGGCACGCCGACGACAAGGAGCCTTTCGCGGCGCTGGCGTTCAAGATCATGACCGACCCGTACGTGGGGAAGCTGACCTTCTTCCGCGTCTACTCGGGCACCATTCCCTCGGGCACGCACATCATCAATGCGACCCAGGGGAAGAAGGAGCGCGTGGGCCGTCTCCTCCAGATGCACGCGAACAAGCGGGACGAGCTTTCCGAGGTGTACGCCGGCGACATCGCCGCGGCCATCGGGCTCAAGGACGTGCGCACCGGGGACACGCTCTGCGATCCGGATCACCCCATCGTGCTCGAGAGCATGACCTTCCCCGAGCCGGTGATCTCGGTGGCCATCGAGCCCAAGACCAAGGCCGACCAGGACAAGCTCGGCAACGGGCTCGCCAAGCTCGCCGAGGAGGATCCGACCTTCCGCGTGCACACCGACCCGGAGACGTCGCAGACGATCATTGCCGGGATGGGTGAGCTGCACCTGGAGATCATCGTGGACCGCCTCCGCCGCGAGTTCAACGTCGAGGCGAACGTGGGCCGCCCGCAGGTGGCCTACCGCGAGACGGTGAAGAACGGCGTGGAGAAGGTGGAGGGGAAGTTCGTCCGCCAGACCGGTGGTCGCGGGCAGTACGGGCACGTGGTCATCAACCTGAAGCCGGGCGAGACGGGCTCCGGGCTCACCTTCCACAACAAGATCGTGGGTGGCGTGATCCCCCGTGAGTACATCAACCCGGTGGAGAACGGGGTGAAGGAGGCGATGAACAACGGCGTCATCGCCGGCTACCCGATCATCGACCTGGAGGTGGAGCTCATCGACGGCTCCTACCACGACGTGGACTCGAACGAGATGGCGTTCAAGATCGCCGGCTCCATGGCGCTGAAGGCGGCCGTGAAGAAGGCGAGCCCCATCCTCCTCGAGCCCATCATGGAGGTCGAGGTGGTGACCCCCGCCGATTACATGGGCGACATCATCGGCGACCTCTCTTCCCGCCGCGGGAAGATCGAGGGGATGAGCGAGCGGGCCGGATCGCGGGTGATCAAGGCCTTCGTGCCCCTCGGCGAGATGTTCGGCTACTCCACGAACCTGCGCTCCATGAGCCAGGGGCGGGCCGTCTACTCGATGCAGTTCGGACACTACGAGGAAGTCCCGAAGAGCGTGGCCGACGAGATCGCGAGCTCCAAGGGCTCCGGCTCGTCCGACTGACCTTCACGCACCTGCACGAACCCGAACCGTAGCACTCAAGGGAGATCCACCATGGGCAAGGCAAAGTTCGAGCGTACGAAGCCGCACGTGAACGTGGGAACGATTGGACACGTGGACCACGGGAAGACGACGCTGACGGCGGCGATCACGGAGATCCAGGCGGCGAAGGGGCTGGCG
>JBJHCE010000258.1:0-3432 GCA_050485865.1 Gemmatimonadales bacterium
CTGTGCCACCTCCACCACGGGGCCTTCGACCGGCACTTCCTGGCCCTTCGGCCGGACTACCGGATCGAGGTCCGGGCGGACCTCCTCGAGGAGGAGGACGGGCCCACCCTCCTCCACGGAATCCAGGGGCTCCACGGGCAGAGCATCCGCGTCCCGCGCCGCGTGGAGTACCGCCCGGAGGAGGGGCGCCTGGAGCGCCGCTACCTCCAGTTTCTCGAAGAGGCGCGGAAGCTGGCGTCCTGAGGGGGTGTTGCCCCCTCCCGACCCGTGGCTATCTTCCTCTCCTGAGCTTGCGAGCTCGGGGTGATTTGCGGCGTATTGCGACCCGGGAAACCGAACCGCTAAAAAGCCACTCTCCCCGGCGTGGTATCGCGGCGGGGTTTTTTCATACCCGCCGGCGAACCGGCCGCGCACCTCGGTCCCCACTCGTGGGGACCCATCCGCCGGGGCGGGTATGACCAGAGGGAGGCTTGGCCCCCGTGTGTGCCACGAGACCCATCGTCGGCGCGGGAGACGCGTGCGCGGATGCGGACGCGCCCCGGAAGACCGACACCGCACCCCTTCATGGCCCCGACCCCCGATTCCGGGACGCCGCCCAGCGGCGGATCCTGGTGCTCGATGGAGCCATGGGGACGATGCTCCAGGGGCATGATCTCTCGGAGGAGGACTACCGGGGGGCGCGCTTTGCGGACCACGAGGGAGAGCTCAAGGGGAACCACGACGTCCTCTCGCTGACCCGCCCCGACCTCATCGAGGGGATCCACCGCGCCTACCTGGAGGCGGGGGCGGACATCGTGGAGACGAACACCTTCTCCGCGACCCGGATCGCCCAGGCCGACTACGGGCTCGAGGGCGCGGTGCGCGAGATGAACGCCGCGTCCGCCCGGGTGGCGCGGCGGGCGGTGGATGCCGCCACGGCCGCCGACCCCTCGAGGCCACGGTTCGTCTGCGGGATCCTGGGCCCGACGAACCGCACCGCATCCCTCTCCCCCAGGGTCGAGGACCCGGGCTTCCGGAACATCACCTTCCAGGACCTCGTGGACGCCTACGTCGAGCAGGCGGAGGGCCTCCTCGAGGGGGGCGTCGACCTCTTCATGGTCGAGACCGTCTTCGACACCCTGAACGCGAAGGCGGCCCTCTTCGCCCTGGGCGAGCTCTTCGAGGCACGCGGGACCGAGTGGCCCGTCATGATCTCGGGGACGATCACCGACGCCTCGGGTCGCACCCTCTCGGGGCAGACCCTCGAGGCGTTCCTGAACTCCGTGCGCCATGCACGCCCCTTTTCCATCGGGCTGAACTGCGCCCTTGGCCCCCGCCAGCTTCGCCCCCACGTGGAGGAGCTCGCCCGGCTCGCGGAGTTCCCGGTCTCGGTTCACCCGAATGCCGGGCTCCCGAACGAGCTGGGCGGCTACGACCTCACCCCCGCCGAAATGGCGGAGTGGATCGGGGCCTGGGCCCGCGAAGGGTGGCTGAACGTGGCGGGAGGGTGCTGCGGCACGGGGCCGGACCACATCCGGGCCATTGCCGAGGCGGTGGAGGGGGTGGCGCCCCGCGTCCCTCCGAGCCCCCCGGTCCGATGTCGCCTGAGCGGCCTCGAGCCCCTGACCGTGAGCCCCGAGCTCAACTTCGTGAACGTGGGCGAACGGACGAACGTGACCGGCTCGCGCCGCTTCCGGAGCCTCATCGAGGAAGGGCGCTACGAGGATGCACTGGAGGTGGCCCGGCAGCAGGTGGAGGGAGGGGCCCAGATCCTCGACGTGAACATGGACGAGGGGCTCCTGGACTCCGAGGGTGCCATGGTCCGGTTCCTTCAGCTGGTGGCCTCGGAGCCCGATATCGCGCGGATTCCGATCATGGTGGACTCCTCCCGCTGGGAGGTGCTCGAGGCGGGGCTCCGGGTGATCCAGGGAAAGGGGGTCGTGAACTCCATTTCGCTCAAGGACGGCGAGGAGCTCTTCCGGGATCGGGCCCGCCGGATCCTCCGCTACGGCGCTGCCGTGGTGGTCATGGCCTTCGACGAGGCGGGGCAGGCCGACACCCGGGCGCGGAAGGTGGAGATCTGCCGCCGGGCCTACCGCATCCTCACGGAAGAGGTGGGTTTTCCGCCCCAGGACATCATCTTCGATGCGAACGTCTTCGCCATTGCCACCGGGATCCCGGAGCACGACGCCTACGGGGTCGCCTACATCGAGGCGGTGCGGGAGATCCGGGCCACCCTCCCCCACGCCCTCACCTCGGGGGGGATCTCGAACCTGTCCTTCTCCTTCCGGGGGAGCCCGGCGGTCCGGGAGGCGCTCCACGCCGTGTTTCTCTACCACGCGATCCGGGCGGGGCTGGACCTGGGGATCGTGAACGCCGGCGCCCTTCCCGTCTACGACGAGATCCCGGACGAGCTCCGGGAGGCGGCGGAGGACGCCCTCTTCCAGCGGCGCCCCGATGCCACCGAGCGCCTCACCGAGCTCGCCGGGCGGCACCGGGGGCGTGAAATCCGGGATGCGGAGGATCGGGCCTGGCGCACGGGGCCGGTGCGCGAGCGCCTGGTGCATGCCCTCGTCCAGGGGATCGACGAGTTCGTGGTGGACGACGTGGAGGAGGCGCGTCAGTCCGCCGAGCGGGCGATCGAGGTGATCGAGGGGCCCCTCATGGACGGCATGAACCGGGTGGGGGACCTCTTCGGCTCGGGGCGGATGTTCCTTCCGCAGGTGGTGAAGAGCGCCCGGGTCATGAAGAAGGCGGTGGCCCACCTGGTGCCGTACATCGAGGAGGAGTCGGGCCCGGAGGGGCTCACGGCGGGGAAGGGGACCGTGGTCCTCGCCACCGTGAAGGGCGACGTCCACGACATCGGCAAGAACATCGTGGGCGTGGTCCTCCAGTGCAACGGATTCCGGGTGGTGGACCTGGGGGTCATGGTCCCCGTCGAGCGGATCCTCGAGGCCGCCCGCCTGGAGGGGGCCGACGTGATCGGTCTCTCCGGGCTCATCACCCCGTCCCTCGACGAGATGGTCCGGGTCGCCGGAGCGCTCGAGCGCGAGGGGATGAGGCTCCCGCTTCTCATTGGCGGGGCCACCACCTCCCGGGTCCACACCGCGGTGAAGATCGAGGAGGCATACCGGGGCCCCACGATTCACGTGGAGGACGCCTCCCGCGCCGTGGGCGTGGTGTCGCGCCTTCTGAACGGCGACGAGGCCGCCGCCGGGTTCGTGACCCGGGTGCGCGAGGAATACGCCGAGCTCCGGGAGCGCCGCCGCGGAAGGGACGCCCGCACCCCCCTCCTCCCCCTGGACGAGGCCCGGGAAAACCGGTTTCCCGTCGATTGGAGCCGCTACACGCCCCCGCGCCCCCTCCGACCCGGTCTCCACACCTTCCCGTCCGAGGATCTGGCAGGGCTCCGGGCCCTGATCGACTGGACCCCCTTCTTCCAGGCGTGGGAAC
>JBJHCE010000259.1:0-3415 GCA_050485865.1 Gemmatimonadales bacterium
ACGCAGGCCCGGGCGCCGGGGGTGGACTCCTCCCGCACGCAGAGCTCGAGGCCGCCCGGGGGCGAGGGGGGGGTGATCTCGAAGGCCACGGTGAAGGCGGGGGCACCGGAGAGGGAGAAGTCGGCGGTGGGCCCGAGGTCCACCAGGGGGCCCGCCTCCCCCACGTAGGGGCTCCCCGCCGGGAGGCTCCAGCGCTCCTCCAGGTCGAGGACCGGGACCGCCTCCGCGGCCGAGGTGACCTCCACCGGTACTGCGGCCTCGAGCCAGCTCCCCCAGTGCGCCCGGACCGTGGTGGTCCCCGGTCCCACGGCCGTGACCCGGCCGCCGTTTCCGACAGAGACGATGTCGGGGTCGTCGCTCGTCCAGGAGAGGGGCTCCCGCCTGCGGGTTCCGCCCTCGAGGAGGAGGAGCCCGTCGAGGACCCGCTGCCCCCCGAGCCCGATCCGGACCGGTTCGAGGTCGGCGAGGAGGAGCTCTACCGGGACCGGGCGGGGCCGGGTCGGATGCCACCGGAGCGCCACGGGCAGCTGGTCTCCCGGGACGGCCACCGGAACGGTGGTTCCGGCCCCGATCTCGTGGATGAAAAGTCCGGAGCGGCCCTCTCGGGCGCCGGCGAGAAGGAGGGCGCGCTCGTCTGGAGAGCAGGCAAGGGCGCTTCCCGGAGTCACGGGGCCGAGGTCCCGGGTCGTGAGCTCCCCGTCGTCGGCACTCCACCTCCGGAGGAGGATCCCGGGACCCTCCCGGGCCAGGAGGAAGAGGGTCCGGGGACCGCACCAGTCCATGGCGAGCACGTCTCCCGCATCGAAGACCGCGTGGGTCCGCCCCCGTTCGGTGAGGATCCGCACCGAATCCCCTCCCGTTTCCGAGGCCACCGCGACGAAGCGGTGGTCCGGAGAAAGGAGGGCGAGTGCCGGGGGAGCTGCGAGGACCGCGAGTCCCGGGCCCGGCGAGCTCCCCGTGGCCGGGTGGACGGCCAGGTGGAGGTCGAAGGTTCCGTTGCCGAGGGGTCGGACCGCGGTCCGGCCCGGATGGGGGGCGGGGACACGGTCCACCGGGTCGAGCCCCCCCGAGGCCGAGCTCCGGACCCGGAAGGTCCGTGTGGCGCCGTCGGCGGTCGTGAACTCCACGAGACCTCCGCCCCAGGGTCCGGGGCCGAAGGGATCCGGGTTCGTGAGCGCGTAGGCCGCCGCCCCCACCAGGAGTATGGCGAGGGAGACCACGACCGCGCTCCGGAAGAGCGACCACTGGGCGCCTCCCCCTGCCGTGAGCCCCACGTGAAGCTGGTATCGCCGGGCCACCGCGGCCCGGAGTTCGTCGTGTATGAAGGCGAGGCTGTCGGTCCCCTGCCAGCGGATCAGGCGGCGGGCCAGGAGCTCTCCGATCCCGTTCGTGACCGCCGAGGTCCCGAGGCCGGTCTGGAGCCCCAGGACCCGGGGCGAGGAGGCGTGGCCGATCCGGGCCATGTGGGCGGCCACGAGGGTGGCCTCCTTCGAGAGCTGGTCCAGCTGGCGGTCCACGAGGGCCCGGACCGATCCCGGAAGCGGCCGGTCCGCCGGGAGTCGCTCGGTCCGGAAGAGGGCGGTCCCGTCGGCTTCGAGCTCGAGGATACCCTCGTCGGAGAAGACCTTGAGGAGCTCGAGCACGAAGAGGGGGTTCCCCCGGCTGGTCCGGTGGAGCCTCCGAAGCACCGCATCCCCCTCGCGGGGGTTCGAGAACCGGATGCGGGGGGTGAGCGCCTGCTCCAGCTCCACCGCACTCCACGGCTCGAGCTCCAGCGTCGTGGAACTCGGGGCTTCGGTCAGGATCCTGAGCGTCTTGCCGAGCCTTCCCTCCCCCTCGCGGGACCTGCAGGTGAAGACGAGAAGGGAGGACGCCCGGTCGAGCCTCGACGCCACCCGGGTGAGCACGGTGCGGCTTTCCGTGTCGGCCCAGTGCAGGTCGTCGACGACGAGAAGGAGGGGGGCGTCGTCGGAGACCGCGGTCACGAGGTCCGCGAGGGCGTCGGAGAGGGCGGCCGAGGGGGAAGTCCGGGTAGGGTGCAACCCGAGGGACCGGGCCGCGCCGTCCTCCCGGTGCGGGTCGGCATGGGCGAGGCTCGGCATCAGGGAGCGGAGGATCCCGTCAGAGGCGGGGCTGATCCCCGCGGCCCCGGAGAGCCGGAGGAGCCGGGAGATCACCTCGCCGAGGAGCCCCCACTCGATGGGGCGTTCCGAGTCCTCCGCCTTCACGTAGACGGCCCTCCCCCCCTCCGCCTCGGCCACGAGCCGGATCTCCTCGGCGAGGCGGGTCTTTCCGACCCCCGGCTCGCCCAGGACCACGGCGATGCCCGGCGCACCGGTCCGCGCCTGCCGCCAGCGACGGAGGAGCCCTGCGAACTCCTCGGACCGGCCCACGAAGTCGAGGCGCAGGGCACCCTGAGCCTGCCCATGTACCGCACCCCGCTCCATCGCATCCTTCCGCTCGGAGAGCTCCTGGAGGACCGCGGCGGACTTCGGGTCGTCGAAGAGGGTGCGGGCGCGGGCGAGGACCGACCCGGCCTCGTCGAAGGCCCTGTGGTCGAGGTGGGCACCCACGAGGTCCAGGTGGTGCTGGAGGCGGCCGGGCTGGACCCGGCAGGCGAGCTCGAGTGCATCGATCCCCTCCCCGCGCCGCGAGGGGTCCCGGGCGGCGTTCCCGACATCGGCGAGGGCCCCCGCGAGGTGAGCCTCGAGTTCCGAGCGGATGGCGTCGGACCACCGTTCCCATTCCGGTGCGTCGGGGACCGAGAGGGAGCCGAAGGGGGGGGCTTCCCACGCGCCGGCCGCCTGGACCGGGTCTCCCCGCTGGAGCGCGGAGCGGAGTTCGCGGATGTCGCTCACGAGGCGGCCGGGAGCGATGGAGAGCGGGTCATCGCCCTCGAAGAGCCCCTCTCCCAGTCGCCGGCGGAGGAGCCAGACGGCCTGGCGGACCGAGGCCCGGGCGCGGTCGTGGGAGGCGGCGGGCCAGAGGAGGGTCGCGAGGGTGTCGCGGGGGATCGGGTGCGCCTCCAGGTGGAGGTAGGCGAGCATGGCCAGGGGTTTCCCCACCGGGAGGTCCAGGGGCTCGCCGTCCGGTCCCTCGACCCGGGGGGTCGGGGAAAGGAGCCGGAGTCGGAGGGGAGGGGGGGACACGGGCAGCCGGTCGGAACGGGGGGGCGCGGCGAGGGCGGAAACAGGGTCAGCTTGGGTCCGTGGAGCGCCTGCGTCAATGGTCGTCAATCGGCACGGGGGCCACCGTGGGCCGGGAAGAGGGGCATGCGAAACGGGCCGTCACACCGAAGTGCGACGGCCCGCTCTGGTCCCTCGGGGTGTTCCGGCTCAGTTCTGGCCGGTGGTCCCCTTGCTGTTCGACTCCTTCCCGCGGGTCGGGTGGTTCGGCGCCACCAGGCTCAGCCGGG
>JBJHCE010000260.1:0-3406 GCA_050485865.1 Gemmatimonadales bacterium
GACCCCACGTTCCCCGAGTACTCCCAGGAGCCGTCCTCCCAGGTCTCGTGCCCGTACTCGCCGGGGCGCGGGATCACGTGGAACTTCCAGAGGTGCTCCCCGCTCCGCGCGTCGTACGCCAGGATGTGCCCCGCCACCTCTTCCTTGCGGGTCTGGTAGTACCCCTGCTCGCCCGAATTCCCGACGATCACCACCCCGTCCACCACCATGGGGGGGGCCGAGTTCGTGATGAACCCGAGCTCCGGCGGGATCCCGTTGTCGCCGTCGAAGGGGTAGCCCAGGTCCTCCAGGAGGTCCACGATCCCCTCCTCGCCGAACCCGTCAATGGGGCGCCCCGTCTCCGCATCGAGGGCGATCAGGTAGAAGCCCGGGTCCACCACGTAGATCCGGCCGCGCCCGTCCACCACGTCGTACGCCACCCCCTTTCCGTAGCTCTTCCGCATCGACGCCTCCCAGCGCGGCGTGTGCCGCATCCGCCAGGTCCAGAGCGTCTCGCCGGTGGCAGGGTCGAGGGCAATGACCTGCCGTCGCGACCCGGCCACGGTGAAGAGCTTCCCCTCGGCATAGACCGGGGTCGAGCGGAGGATGTTGTCGACGTTCGGCCCGAAGTTGTCGCCCCGCCACACCCAGGCCACCTGGAGCCGCTCGAAGTTCCCGGCATCGATCTGGTCCAGGGGCGCGTAGCGCGTGAAGTGGTAGTCACCCCCGATGTTGAACCACCCCCCTTCGGCGGGGGGAGATGCGGACTGGGCGGAGAGCGCGGCGGGGAGGAGGCCCGCGAGCACGAGGGCAAGGGCCACGGGGAGTGCCCGGGCGTGGGGCCGGAGCGGCGGGCGGAGCAGCGTCATGGAGTTCGGCTCGGGGCGGTCGGGGTGGAGCAGGGGGTGCCGGTCCCGGGGGTCACCGCCCCGGGTCGGTCACCGGCGGAACGCGGATCTGCGCCAGCTTCTCCATCTCGGTGGGAAGCGGGGTCGGACCCGCGGGTTGTCCGTTCAGCTCCAGGATGTACGCCACGAGGGCCGAGACCTGGGCGGGCTCGAGGCTCCCGGGGGCATCCTGGGGCATGGTGTTCATGATGTGGGCGAAGAGGCCGCTCACCGGCGGGGTGAGCCAGCGCCGCTGGAAGACGGGTCCGAAGAACTCCCGGGGGCCGTGGCAGAGAGCGCACTCGAGGTCGTAGAGGGTGCGTCCCTCGTCGGCCTGCGCCTTCGTGTAGACGCCGGCGGTGTCGCTCGCCCCCCGGGCGGCTCCCTCCTGACCCTCGAGTCCCGCCGGAAGGGCAAGAAGGAAGGCGGCGCCGGCGGCGGCGAGGGCGGTGGGGAGGCGACGGGAGCGCGAAAGGGGACGATGCATCGGGAGTCGGAAGTTCGAGGCCGGGGCCGCGGCGCTCAGGCACCTTCGCCGGGCGGCACGGGACCCTGACATGTGGAACGGGAGCCCGACGATAGGGCCCGGAACGCGGTCGCGCCAGATCCCGGGGCGGGGACGGGCGCGGGACGAGGAGCGCGTTCCACTCCGGTCGTACCTTGACCTTCCCCTCCGGGGTCCGTATCTGTCTCCCGCTCCCGGGCTTCGTGCCTGCCCGTTCCCCATCGCCTCGGTGGAAGGTCCCGTCATGCCCCCGACTCCTCGACACGCTTCCGCCTCGTGAGCGCCCTCCTCCTGGTGGCCCTCGGGCTCGGCGGCTTCACCCTCGGCTACATCTTCTATTCGAAGTTCATCTCGGAGCGGATCTTCCGCCTCGACCCGTCGTTCGTCACCCCGGCCCACGCCCAGGAAGACGGGGTGGACTTCGTGCCGACGAACAAGTGGGTCCTGTGGGGGCACCACTTCACCTCGGTGGCGGGGGCGGCGCCCATCGTGGGACCGGCCATTGCGGTGATCTGGGGGTGGCTCCCGGCGTTTCTCTGGGTCGTCTTCGGCACCGTCTTCTTCGCCGGGGTCCACGATGCCGGCGCCCTCTGGGCCAGCGCCCGGAACCGGGGGAAGTCCATCGGGGCCCTCACCGAGTCGGTGGTGGGGAAGCGGGCCCGGTCCCTCTTCATGATCGTGATCTTTCTTCTCCTCCTGATGGTGAACGCGGTGTTCGCCATCGTGATCGCGAACCTCTTCGTCGGATATCCCTCGAGCGTCATTCCCGCCTGGTTCGTGATCGCGGTGGCCCTCGCGATCGGCTGGCTCCTCTACCGGCGGGGGGTGCCGCTCCTCTGGCCCTCGGTGATCGCCCTCATCCTCCTCTACGGCTCCATGTGGGTGGGCGACCTCGTTCCCCTCGCCCTTCCCGAGGGGGGGATCGGGGGGATCGGGGCCCCCGCCACCTGGGTCCTCCTCCTCTTCGGGTACGCGGCGGTGGCCTCGCTCCTCCCGGTGTGGATGCTCCTCCAGCCCCGGGACTACATCAACGGGCTCCAGCTCTTCGTGGGGCTCGGGATCTTCTTCCTGGCCGTGGTCCTGGCCTCGCCCCAGCTGGTGGCACCGGCGGTGAACGCGAACCTTCCCGCCGACGTTCCCTCGTTCATTCCCCTCCTCTTCGTGACCATTGCCTGCGGGGCGATCTCGGGATTCCACGGGCTCGTGTCGTCGGGGACCACCTCGAAGCAGCTCGACAACGAGAAGGACGTGCGCTTCGTGGGGTTCCTGGGCGCGGCAGGCGAGGGGGCCCTCGCCCTCGCAGCCATCATTGCCTGCACGGCGGGCTTCGCATCGCTCGCCGACTGGGAGGGCTTCTACTCCTCCTTCGCGGCCGGGGGGCTTCCGGCCTTCGTCCAGGGAGGTGGGGCCATCGTTTCCGGGGGGCTCGGGCTCCCGCAGCACTTTGGCGAGACCCTCCTCGCCGTCATGGCCGTTCTCTTCGCCGCCACCACCATGGACACCGGGGTGCGGCTCCAGCGCTACATCATCCAGGAGTGGGGATCGATCTACGGGATCGAGCGCCTCACCGGGCGCTACCTGTCGACCTTCATTGCCGTGGCCTGCTGCCTGGGCCTCGCCTTCGGGGCGGGAGGCGGCGCCGGCACCGGCGGGCTCGTGATCTGGCCCCTCTTCGGGACCACGAACCAGCTCCTGGCCGGGCTCACCCTTCTCGTCCTTTCGGTCTTCCTGATGAAGCTCGGGCGGCGGAGCGTCTTCACCCTCGTCCCCTTCGTCTTCCTCCTGACCATGGCGACCCTCGCCCTCCTCGTGCAGCTCCGGCAGTTCTGGGAGCGGGGGCAGTACTTCCTGGTCTTCCTGGACCTCGTGATCCTCGTGGCGGCGATCTTCGTGGTCCTCGAGTCCCTGGGTGCCCTCCGGAAGGCCTGGGCGGAGCGGGAGGCATGACCGGACCGGGGCGCGTCGCCCGCTTCCTCGAGCTCCTCCGGGAGTTCTACGACGCGCCCCACCGCGGCGCCCTGGCCCGGGCCCGGCG
>JBJHCE010000261.1:0-3405 GCA_050485865.1 Gemmatimonadales bacterium
CGGAGGAGCGCCTCCAGGACGTGCATCTTCGAGCGGCGGAGGCCCAGGGTGTCGACCTTTCCCAGGAGCTCCGCCCGGTAGTGCTCCCGAAGGCCGTCGTAGATCTTCCTCTGCTCGCCCTCGAGCTCGACCAGGACCGTCTGCTCGGTGCGGGCCGGAAGTTCGGGGGCGACCTCCTCCTTCGTGCGCCGGAGAAGGAAGGGGCGAAGCGCCCGGGCGAGGACGGCGCGGGTCGCGTGGTCCTCCGGAAGTCCCCGCTCGCCGGAGCGGAACGCCCGGAAGGCGCCCGCGCTCCCGAGCATCCCCGGGTTCAGGAACTCGAAGAGGCTCCAGAGCTCTCCCAGGTGGTTCTCGATGGGGGTGCCCGACAGGGCCAGGCGGTGCCGCCCCCGGAGAAGGCGCGCGGCCTTGGCCGTGGCCGAGTCCGGGTTCTTGATGGCCTGTGCCTCGTCGAGGATCAGGTAGTCGAACTCCAGCTCCGAGAGTTCGGGGGCGTCGCGCCGGAGGGTGCCGTACGTGCTCACGAGGAGGTCGAAATCGCCCGGGTCCAGGGGCTCGGCGCCGCGGGCGGGGCCGGTGTGGTTCCGGACGCGGAGCCCGGGCGCGAAGCGGGCCGCCTCGTTCATCCAGTTGAGGACGAGGGACTTGGGCACGACCACGAGGGAGGGGCCCTCCCCCTCCTGCCTGCGCCGTTCGAGGAGCGCCAAAACCTGCACCGTCTTTCCGAGCCCCATGTCGTCGGCCAGGCACCCGCCGAGACCGAGCCGCCGGAGAAAGGCGAGCCACCCGAGCCCCTCCTTCTGGTAGCCGCGAAGCTCCCCCCTGAAGCTGCGGGGAGCGGAAGCGGGGCTGACGCGGTCGAAGGAGGCGAGCTCCCGGCGGATGCGGGCGAAGGTGCGGTCCACCTCCACCTGGGGCTGCTCCGCCAGGAGCGCGTCGAGGAGGGCGGCCTGGCCGCGGCGAAAGCGGATCACGGGGCTCCCCCCTTGGTCCTCGGCCTGGGCGGCGAGCTCGGCCACCTTCGCGTAGCGCTCGAGCCACTCCAGGGGGAGCATCCCCTCCGAGCCGTCGTCGAGCTTCACGACCCGCTCGCCCCGGGCGAGGGCGGCGAGGGCGGCAGAGAGGGGGGCGCGCCGGTCGCCGAAGTCCACCCACCCCTCGAGGTCGAACCAGTCGATTCCCGAGCGCACCGCTGCCGACGTTCCCGAGGAGGGGCGCTGGAGGCGGCCGTGGGCCTCGACATGCCACCCCTCCCCGACCAGCGTCCGGACCACGGCGTCGAGCTCACGTGCCGGGAGGGTGAGCCGGGGGCGGTGGTTCGACCTCCAGTCGGAGCGGCGGGTGACCCCCAGCGCTTCCAGGCGGGCCCGGGCGGCCCGCTCCCGCTCGCGCGTTCGGTAGACGATGCGGCGACGGGGCGGGTCCACGACGCCGGGCACCTTCCGGGCGGCCTCGACCACGATCCCGTCGTAGTCGAAGGAGAGCCGCGCATGAAGAAGCGGCCCCGGCCGACCGGGCTCCGCATGGACCAGCGTGAGGCGGGGGCGGGGCTCCGGGCGCACCGCTTCGAAGCCTCCTCCTTCGGGGAGCGCGATCTCCGGGGCGCCGGAGACGAGCGCCGCCTCGGCCGCGAGCTCGAAGAGCGCCTCCTCCGGAGCCGCAATGGGACCGCCCAGGCGGAGGGCGCGCACGAGGGGCCACCCCTGACCCAGCTTCACCCGGGCCAGCCTGTCCGCCGCCACGAGGAGCCCGTGCGCGGTGACGAGCGACGCGTCCTCCACGGCCCGGCGTTCTTCCCCCCGAACGAACCATCCCACGAGGCGGCCGAAGCCGGTCGGGTCCCCCTCGGCGCCGGGCTCGATGGCGAGGCGCACCTCCCAGGCGCCCCCGTCGTCCCACCCGAGGGTCCGTCCGGACAGCGGGTCTCCCGGTCCGGCCTGGAAGGTGCACCGGCCCGTGGCGGCAATGCGCCGGAGCGCCGAGCCGTAGAGCGCCGGGGGAATCGCGTAGCGCCGGGAAACCGGGCGCCCGTAGTCGCCGCGATAGGGGCCCGAGGGTTCGGCCCCGAGAAGCGACCGGGCCACCGCCCGGTCCCCCGGATCCCGGCTTCCGAGCCAGCCGTCGGCGGTGAGGTAGGTCCCCTGGGGGGGAACCACGTCCACGAGCACCTCCCCCGTCGAACGCAGGTGGTCCATGAGGAAGCGGTACTCGAGGGGTGCGTGCAGGCCGGGCTCCCTTCGCCGGGCGGCGGCTCCGGCGGCGCCCCCCCCCTGCCCTTCGTCCCGGGCCTGGGCCAGGTGGTTCCGGGCCTCGGCGAGCCGGCGGCGCCACTCGGGCGGGGGCGGCGGGGGCGGGGGAGGCGGCGGGGGCGGCGGGGGCGGAGCGGGCGGAGCGGACCGGGGAGCAGGGGCCGGGGCCTCGCCGCTTGACCTCGCGTCCGCCGCGAGGAGCACCGCGTAGAGGTGCTTGCAGACCCCGTGGTCCCGGGCGTAGGGACAGTCGCACGACATGCGCACCTCGCCGGGGCCGACCCACTCGATGGCAACCCCGTACGCCCGGGTCCCCTGCACCGCCGCGAAGATGAGCTCAGGCGCCACGTGGGTGAGGGTCACCCGCCCCTCTTCATGGTAGCGGGTGCCGCGCTGCCGGATCTGGGGCGGAAACGCGTGGGAAAGGGCGGAGGTGCGCGAGGTCAACGGTCGGCGCTGCGGGGGGGCGGGGCGTGGGTCAGAAGGAAGGTACGTCGTTTCGAACCAAAGACAACGCGGCGTCTCCGCGGAAGCGGGTCCGTTGCGCGGGGGGGCCCGGCCGGCGCAATGTGTGGGCCCAAGCGCGTCCTGCCCCTGCACCGAACCCGAGTGGAGCCCCGACCATGCCCGACATGCCCTCGCCCCGGGGGGCCCCCGCCCCCGAGGACATGGACCAGGTCCGCCTCCTCATGGATGAGATCCAGCTCCTCCTGTCGGAGAAGCGGACCTCGCTGTCGGTCCTCCGCACCGGGATCGCGGTTCTGCTCCTCCCGCTTTCCGTCGGGAGCTTCCTGATCGCCACGTCACACCTCTACGGGCCCCGCGACGTGTTGCACCTGCTCCTTCCCGTCCTCGCCATTTCCGGCGGGCTGGTCGCGCTTGCGGGGCACCTCATCCTGATCTCGCTCCGGCGCATCCGGTCCCTGGACCAGCGGATCGGCGCCCTCCGCGGGCGATCGGCAACGGTCACGAACCTCCTGGGTGCGGATCCGGGCCGGAAGGGAAAACCCGCACCGGGCTCCTGACCGGGGACGACCCCGGCTGGTGCCGCCGCACCGGGGCCTCGCGGCACATACCGCCGCCGGAGCGGCCCGCGGGCTCCGGGCCCCTTCCTGCTCCTCTTCATCTCGAGCCCCGGTCACCGCGTGGCGAGCCA
>JBJHCE010000262.1:0-3394 GCA_050485865.1 Gemmatimonadales bacterium
CACGTGCCGAAGGCGTTCTCCGTATTTCCGACCCGGGGAATGCTCCCGCAGGCCGAGCTCGGGTTCGTGGTGGTGATGATCGACGGCATGGGCACCTCGAACCGTTCCAAGGCCTTCCACGACGTGGCGTGGAAGAACCTGGGCGATGCCGGGTTCCCGGACCGGATCCTCTGGCACCGGGCGGTGGCGGCGGAGCACGACTGGTACGACCTGGACCGCGTGGGGATCTACGGAGGGTCCGCCGGGGGGCAGAACGCCATGGGGGCCCTCCTCTTCCACGGTGACTTCTACCACGCGGCGGTGGCGGACAACGGGTGCCACGACAACCGGATGGACAAGATCTGGTGGAACGAACTCTGGATGGGGAAGGTGGGCCCCCACTACGACGCCTCGTCGAACGTGACGAACGCCCACCTCCTGAGGGGGCGCCTCCTCCTCACCGTGGGCGAGCTCGACTCGAACGTGGACCCGTCGTCCACCTACCAGGTGGTGGATGCGCTGGTACGGGCCGGGAAGGACTTCGACTTCCTGATGATCCCGGGGGGCGAGCACGCCCGGGGGGCGGTGCACGAGCGGAAGCGCTTCGACTTCTTCGTCCGGCACCTGAAGGGCGAGGTCCCCCCGAACTGGAACGACGGCGGGGTGGGGTAGGGGCGCCGGGTCTGGCCCCACCGCCCCCGGCGACGTACTTTGCCTTGCCGTGTTCCGGGGGCCGTCCCCGGGACCGAAGGGAACCGGCCGGCGGGCGTGCCCGGGACGCGGGCGGCCCCCGGACCTGAACCGAGAGGAGTGGAGAGATGACCGTACTGAAGCATCGGATCCTCGGGATGGCGCTCGCGGCCTTCGTGGTCCTCGCGGCGGGGTGCGCCAGCGGAGGCGGGGCCGGCTCGACCGGGGAGCCCGGGGTCTCGACGGAGATCATGATCGAGAACATCCATCCGGGTTCGGAGGCGCTCCAGATCTACATCATGGCCGACGGAGGCGTGGCGCGGACCCCCATCGGGAACGTGCCGCAGGGCGAGACCCGGACCATCACCTGGGAAGGGGCCACCGGTCCCCACCGGCTCATCGCGGTCCGGGCCATCGGCGAGGTCACGTCCGATCGGATCAACATCAACCACAACCAGGACTTCACCTGGACGATCAGCGGCAACCGGATGCTGATCCGCCGCCGCTGACGGCCGCAAGGGCCTGCGCGGCACGGGGCCCCGGATCCCACGGACCACGGGGGAATCCATCGCGGTCCCGATCCGGGGCTGTTACCAGACCCTTGCGGTTCACGCGTTCGCGCCGTATTAAAAGCGTCATGCCGAAAAAATCTGCCGTTCGGCTCGCAGTCGGGCCGCTCGTCCCTGGGGCTCGCCTGTGGACGCGATCACGTCAACGGAGGGAGGCTGGATGATCGGATCAAGTCGTCGGAGGCAAGGAAGGACGCAGGACCCACGCAGGAAGGGCGCCGGGAATCCCGGCGCCGGGAGTCATTGGCGCCGGTGGCGCCTCTCATCCATGGAACATCGAGGAGGAAGCATGTTCAAGCCCGTAGCGGCATGCCTGCTGGCACTGGGACTCGTCCTGGCGCCGGTAGCCGAAGCTGCCGCCCAGCAGACCGGGACCATCGGGGTCACGGCGACCGACCGCCAGAGCGGTCAGGTGCTCGCCGGGATCCAGGTCCGCGTCCTGAACACGAGCCTCGGCGGGCTCACGGACGCGAACGGTCGCGCCACGATCACGAACGTTCCGGTGGGTACGCACACCGTGATCGCTTCGTCGATCGGGTTCAACGAGGTCCGCCGCACGAACGTCGAGGTGACCGCCGGGGGACTCACCCCCGTCGCCGTCGAGCTCGAGCAGGCGGTGCTCGCCCTTCAGGAGATCATCGCCACCGGTGTCACCGACCCGACGGAGGGCGTCAAGCTCCCCATGACGGTGTCGCGCATCGGCGGTGAGCACCTCCAGGTCCCGACGACCGGTTCGGCCCTTCAGGCCATGGCCGGAAAGATCGCGGGCGTGAGCGTGCTCCGGACCACCGGTCAGCCCGGCGCCGGCGTCAACATCCAGCTCCGGTCCCTCACCGGGATCCAGACCGATGCCTCCCCGATGATCGTGGTGGACGGAGTCATCCTCTCCACCACGCTCGGGAACACCTCGGCGTCGGACATCGAGGCCCTGGACATCGAGTCCATCGAGGTCATCAAGGGCGCCGCCGCCGCGGCGCTCTACGGCTCCCGGGCCGCCGCCGGCGTCGTGACCATCACGACGAACCGTGGCCGGAACATGCCCGAGAACCAGACCCGGTTCCACGTGCGCTCCGAGTTCGGACAGGACTTCCTCGCGACCCGGGTGCCCATCGGAAAGGTGCACCCCTACGCGATGAACGAGGAGCAGACGGCGTTCATCAACCCGAACACCGGTGAAGAGGTCACCTGGGCCAACCGTTGGTACGCGCCCGACTGGATGGCGGTGAACCCCTACCCGGGCCCGCTCTACGACAACCTGAAGATGCTCTACCGTCCCGGGCAGTTCCTGCAGAACAGCTTCAGCATGTCGCAGAACACCCAGAGCACGGCGTTCACGACGAACATCACCCACCTGAACAACGCCGGGGCCCTCGAGAACAACAAGGGGTACAACCGGGTCTCCGGCCGGATCACCCTGGACCACCGGGTGGGTACCTCGGTGAACTTCCAGGTGGTCGGAAACCACGTCCGCACGAACCGCGACAACATCTCGGGGAACCCCTACACCGCGATCCTCTCCTACCCGGCCTTCGTGAACCTCCGGGCCAAGGATGAGCAGGGGAACTTCCTGCAGGCGCCGGACCCGGGCGTCGAGATCGAGAACCCGCTCTGGCGGCAGGCCTCCCGCGACAACCAGCAGTGGGGTGCGCGGACCCTCGGGTCCATGACGCTGAGCTACGTGCCCTTCAACTGGCTGAACGTCTCGACCCAGCTCTCCTACGACCGCTCCGACAACAACGACCAGGTCTACGTGCCCAAGGGGACGCCGACCTCGATCACCACGGACGCGTCCTCTCTTGGGCAGCTCTCCTATTCGCACGCCCGGACCACGACCTACAACGGGTACGCGAGCGCCACCCTCCGGCGGCAGTTTGCGGACCTGAACGTGCGGCTCACCTCGCGGGCTCTCTTCGAGCGCGAGGAGCGGAACTACTTCGATGCCGAGGGACGTGAGCTCGTCATCGGTGACGTGCAGTCGCTGAGCATGGCGGCGGCGAACCACAGCATCGGGTCCTCGATCACCGAGATCCGCTCCCTGGGGTACCTGGCCGACCTGGCCGTGGACTACCGCGACCGCTACATCGCGTCGCTCCTGATCCGGCACGACGGAAGCTCGCTCTTCGGGCCCGAGAACCGGTGGCGGACCTTCCGCCGCG
>JBJHCE010000263.1:0-3360 GCA_050485865.1 Gemmatimonadales bacterium
GGACCCTCAAGGGGATGTACATCCTGGCGGAAGACGTGGCGCAGTCGGACCCGAACACGCACCACGTGACGGCGGCGCTCTCGGCTCTCGACTTCCTGGTGGTTCAGGAAATCTTCCTCACCCCCACTGCCGAGTTCGCCCACGTGGTCCTTCCGGGCACGACCTTCCTCGAGAAGTCCGGAACGTTCACGAACAGCGACCGGCGGATCCAGCGGGTCAGGCCAGGCATCGAACCCCTTCCGGGGACCCGTGTCGACGGCGACATCGTGAACACCATCGCCCGTCGCATGGGAGTGGACCTGGGCGCCGACGATGGCCCCGGCACCCCGGTGAACCCGGCGAAGGTCATGGACGAGATCGCCGCCTTGAGCCCCAAGTGGGCCGGGGTGAGCTACGACCGCCTGGAGAAGGAAGGATTTCTCCAGTGGCCCTGCTGGGGGCCGGACCATCCGGGCACTCCGGTGGTCCACCTGGGCGGTGAGACCCTCCGCCCCGACGGGAAGGCCCGCCTCACCCCCACCCCATGGCAGGAGCCGGGCGAGCTTCCCGACGAGGAGTACCCGGTCATGCTCACCACCGGGCGGCAGCTCTTCCACTACAACGTGGGCACCATGACGCGCCGCACCGACATCGTCCAGCTGGCGCAGGCGCAGGAGGAAACGCTCCGGATCCACCCGCGGGACGCGCGCCGGCAGGACATTCGCCACGGCGAGATGGTGAAGGTCGTGAGCCGGCGGGGCTCGGTGCAGGTTCGGGTCGAGGTGACGAAGGCCACGAATCCCGGCACCGTCTTCATGACCTTCCACTTCCCCGAATCCCGCACGAACATCCTCACCGGCGAGGCGGTGGACGAGTTCACCGGCTGCCCCGAGTACAAGGTCTGCGCCGTGCGCATCGAGAAGATCCCGGCCGAGGGGTCCGCACGGTCCGATGGCTCCGCATCCCGGGACCCCCGGTCTCTCGCCGGTACCCACACCTGACTCCGCCGCATCCCCTCCATCCTCCTTCCCCCACCTGATGCTCACCGACATCCAGATCGCCCAGTCCGCCCGGCTCCGTCCCATCGTCGAAATCGCCGCCAAGCTTGGACTTGGTGACCACGAAATCCTTCCCTACGGCCACACGAAGGCCAAGGTCCCCCTGGACGTGATCCGCGCTCGTTCGGGGAGCCCGGGGAAGCTCGTGCTCGTGACCGGGATGAACCCCACTCCGGCAGGAGAGGGGAAATCGACCATTTCGGTGGGGCTCGCCGATGCGCTGACGCTCCGGGAGAAGAACCCGGTGATCTGCCTGCGGGAGCCGAGCCTTGGGCCGGTCTTCGGGATCAAGGGAGGAGCCGCCGGAGGCGGGTACTCGCAGATCGTCCCCATGGACGAGATCAACCTCCACTTCACCGGGGACTTCCACGCCATCGGGGCCGCCAATGCCCTCCTGGCGGCGATGCTGGACAACCACCTCTTCCGACCCAACACCCTCAGGATCGATCCCCGGGCCGTGGTCTGGAAGCGGGCGGTGGACATGAATGACCGGGCGCTCCGGAACCTCGTTATCGGGCTCGGGGGGCGGACCGGTGGGGTCCCCCGGGAAGACGGCTTCAACATCACCGCGGCCTCGGAGGTCATGGCCATCCTCTGCCTGGCCGAGGGGCTGGAGGACCTGGAGCGCCGCCTGGGCGAAGCGGTGGTGGCCTACAACCTGGACGGCGACCCGGTCCGGGCCCGTGACCTGAACGCCCAGGGGGCCATGACCCTCCTCCTCAAGGAGGCGATCGCGCCGAACCTGGTGCAGACCCTGGGCGGCACGCCGGCCTTCGTGCACGGCGGCCCCTTCGCCAACATCGCCCACGGGTGCAACTCGCTCCTGGCCACCCGGGCCGGGCTCGCCCTCGGCGACGTGGTGGTCACCGAGGCCGGGTTCGGTGCCGACCTGGGGGCCGAGAAGTTCTTCAACATCAAGTGCCGCACCGCCGGTCTCCGCCCCGACGCCGTGGTCATCGCTGCCACGGTCCGCGCCCTCAAGATGCATGGCGGGGTGGCCCGGGGCGACCTCGGGAAGGAGGACCTGGACGCGCTGTCCCGGGGGCTCCCGAACCTGGTTCGGCACGTGGAGAACGTGCGGAAGTTCGGGGTCGAGCCGGTCGTGGCGCTGAACCGCTTTCCGGCGGACACCGACGCCGAGATCGCCGCAGCCGTCGAGGCGTGCGCCGGACTCGGTGTACGGGGCGTCCCTTCGGACCCCTACACGGCGACCGGGACCGGGTGCCTCGACCTTGCCGATGCCGTGACCGAGGTGCTCGAGGGCGGCGGATCCGGTTTCCGCCCCCTCTACCCCGACGAGGCCCCCCTCCGGGAGAAGATCGAGACGGTGGCCCGGGAGATCTACCGGGCGGAAGGGGTGGACATCCTCCCCGTCGCCCGGCAGCAGCTCGACGCCTGCGAGGCCCTCGGCATGGGCTCCGCGCCGATCTGCATGGCGAAGACCCAGTACTCCTTCACCGACGACCCCACGGTCCTGGGTGCCCCGGAGGGATTCCGGATCACGGTGCGCGAGGTGGCCCCCTCTGCCGGGGCCGGCTTCGTGGTGGTGAAGACCGGGGCCATGATGACCATGCCCGGACTCCCCCTGGTGCCCGGGGCCGAGGGGATGCGCGTCGAGGGCGACGGGACCATCGTGGGGCTCGCCTGAGGCCCACCCGGCCGACCCGCCGCCTCCCCGGCGCCCTGAATCCACGCCGAACCGTCCGAGGCCGCAGCCGATGCTGATTCCCCGCCGAGAGACCCGGCGCGTACGCATCCACCGCTTCCGGAACGAAGAGGACGCCGGGGCGGAGGTCGAGGATGCGGTGGCCGCCGAGGAGCCCATGGAGATTCGGGTGGCCTGGCATCGCCCCGGTGGCGGGCCCGAAACCTCCTCGGTGGCGGTGACGATGCGGACCCCGGGAAGCGATTTCGAGCTGGCGGCGGGGTTCCTCTTCACCGAGGGGCTGATCCGGGGCCCCCGCGAGGTCGCCGAGATCTCGTATTGCCGGGGCGATGCACCGCAGGAATACAACCTCGTCGAGGTCCGCCTGAGGCCCGGCGCCTCCTTCGACGTGGCGCTCCTGAACCGGAACTTCTACATGACCTCGAGCTGCGGGATCTGCGGCAAGGCATCGCTCGAGGCGGTGGAAACCCTGGGATGCGAACCGTTTCCCCTCGAGGCGAAGGGGCAGGGGATGGAGGTGCCCCCGGCCGTCCTCCGGGCGCTGCCCGAGCGGCTCCGGGAGGCGCAGCCCGTGTTCGGGCGCACCGGAGGGCTCCACGCCGCAGGGCTCTTCGACCCCGGGGGCGCGCTCCTCGGCGTGCGCGAGGACGTGGGGCG
>JBJHCE010000264.1:0-3356 GCA_050485865.1 Gemmatimonadales bacterium
TGGGCTACGCCCCGGTTGAACATTCCTGCGGCCCTTTCCGACGAAGGCTTCATCCTCAGGCTTTCCGGGGTGATCCGACGGTAGCTTCGACCGCCCTCAGAAGGCGGGCCTTGTCCCTTTCCCAGTTGTAGGTGTCCCGGATCGCGCGGCGACCGCGCGTGGCCATCTCCGGGAGGTTGTCAGATTCCCAGAGCGCAGCGATGGCCCGGACCAGCGATCCGGCATCCCCGCTACGGAACGTGAGACCGCATGCGGTTTCCTCCACTACCCGCTTCGCTGGCTCCGCATCCGAGGTAAGGATGGCGAGCCCCGCGGCCATGTAGTCGAAGAGCTTGTTCGGGATGGTGGTGTTCCAGCTTTCGTTCGCGTAGTGGGGGATGATCCCGACCTGAGCGCTGGACATGTGGCCGAGCGCTTCCTGGTAGGGAAGGAACCCGAGCATGCGGAGGGCCGGTGGCGAGAGTCCAAGCTCGGACCCGAGTGCCTCGAAACGGGCTCGCGCCCTCCCATCTCCGATCACCGTGAACTCGACCGGAATGCCCTGATCCCGGGCCCGGGCTACGGCCTCGATGGCGGTGCCGACCCCCCGAGCCTCTTCCAGGAGCCCGAGGTAGAAGATCCGGAGTGGTTTCTTGTCCGCTTCACCTGCGGCAGGGACCTCCGCCGGATCGTCGAAGCGGTCAAGGCGGGATACCGCGGGCGTGTTTCCCACCACGGTGATCATCTCACGTGGAACCCCGAGCACATCCACGAGACGCGCCCCGGACTCCTCCACGACCACGAGAACGTGGTTCAGCCGTGCGAGCGACCACCGCTCAACCGCTTCGACGGCCTTGGGGTTTCTCACCAGCGAGTCACCGAACTTCGTGGACCCGGTGGTCCAGAGATCCCGGATCATCGCCGGATAATTCTCCGCCATGTCGAGGATGACCGGCACGCGAAGCCGCCGACCCACGTGAATGGCCGTGGGGGCGAGAGGCAGGTCGCGAACGATGATCGCATCGGACCTCGTCATCCGTCCGACACGGGTCATGAGGCGTACCCACCGGGGGTTGAAGAAGGCGGGGAACTGGGAAGCCGCGTCCAGGGAGGACCCCAGGGTCCGCCACCGCGACATGCGATGGACCGTGCATTCCTCCAGTTCTTCCCGGAGGGGTCGCCCGTCCCGGTTCCTGGCGACCATGTGTACCTCATGGCCGGCCTCGGTGAGGGATCGGCAGACCTTCTCTGCCCGGACATCCCAGGGGTACTCACCGTCCCACACCTTCAGAATTCGCATGATTTCGCCTCGGAGAGGTTCTCGATCCCCCATCGGGATCGCCAGGATTCGAACATGAGGAGGGCCCAGAGGCCAAGGGCCTCCTCGTCTCCGCCCTGCGTGAACCGCTTCCACCTTGCGCGGATCTCGGCGGGTTCGAACAGCTCATCGCGAATCGGGGAAGGGCCGAGGAGCAGGTCCTCTGCCCAGCCGCGGAGTGGCCCGCGGAGCCAGGTCTCGATGGGCACAGAAAATCCCACCTTGGGGCGGTCAACGAGCGCTTCGGGAACATGGCGGTAGAGGATCTGGCGGAGCGCCCACTTCCCCTCCCCACCTCGGAGCTTCATCGAATCCGGGAGAGCCCACGAGAACTCCACGACCCGGTGGTCCAGGATCGGGACCCGAACTTCGAGCGCGACGGCCATGCTGGCCCGGTCCACCTTCTGCAAGAGATCGTCCGGGAGATAGTATCGCTGATCCACCTGGAGAAGGTCTGACAGGCCCAAGTGCGCGCCAAGGGCGCGGAGAGCCTTCCGGATCGGGTCATCGCATCCCGTGGTGGGCCGGAGGATCAGGTCGGCATCGAGGCGGGTCGTGAGCAGCGACCGGTACATCTCCGGTGGGTCTGCCGCACGAAGGAACCTGGCGAGTTTCGCGGCCTTTATCCCAAGGAGACGGTGCGCTCTCCCCTGATCCTGCGGGATCCGTTCGGCCATCCTCCAAATCCTGCGGGGAACGCTGTCAAGGGCACGCCCCGCAGGTGATCTCAGGTACCGCGGGATCATCCCGGTCCGACGAAGGGCGTCAAGTCCCATGGCGTAACGGTTGTACCCTGCGAAGAGCTCGTCCCCTCCGTCCCCCGAGAGGGCAACGGTCACGGTGTGCCGGGCGAGCGCGCTCACGAGGTACGTCGGGACCTGCGAGGGGTCGGCCAGGGGTTCATCGAAGATGCTGGAAAGCTCGGGGACCACGGCGAGCGCGTCTGCGCCCGAGAGCCGCAACTCGGTGTGGTCCGTCCCGAGATGACGCGCGACCTCCCGGGCTGGCGCGGATTCGTCGTGCTCCGCCTGATCGAAGCCGATCGTGAAAGTTCGAACGGGGCCCGAGGCGTGCCGCCGCATCAGGGCAACCACGAGGCTCGAGTCGATCCCCCCCGAAAGGAGCCCGCCCACAGGCACGTCGGCCACGAGACGGAGCGCCACTGCGTCGGACAGAAGGTCTTCGAGTTTATCGAGGGTTCGCACCTCGGATTCCGGTGCGGCGGACGGAACGGTTTCTCCCTCGCGACGGGCCTTGGCCACGGTCCACCATGCCTCCTGCTCCGGAAAGGGCTCCGATGACGTCGTCGGCCGGCGGATTCGGATCAGATGCCCGGGCTCAATTTTCCGGACGTTCAGGAAAGGGGTCGCAGGCGCAGGGATATAAAGGTACTCGAGGAAGGAGCCGACGGCGGAGAAATCGAGGGTGGAGTCGAACCCGGGCGCGACCAGGAGGGCCCTGAGCTCGGAGGCAAAGGCGAGCCCGTCACGGGTCCGGGCGAGATAAAGGGGTTTGATGCCCAGCCGGTCGCGCACGAGCCACAGTTCTTCCTCGGGGGCGTCCCATACCGCGAACGCGAACATCCCTATGAGCCGCGAAAGCGTGGCTTCGATACCCCAGGCGTCGAAGGCGTGCAGGAGCACCTCCGTGTCGCTCCCGCCCCGGTACTCGGCCGGACCAAGTTCAGCGCGAAGGCGGGCGAAGTTGTAGGCTTCGCCGTTCATCACCACCGTGTAGCGTCCGGATGGGGATGTCATGGGCTGGTGGCCCGCATCCGACCGGTCCTGAATAGCCAGGCGACGGAAACCGAAGGCCACCCGTCCCGATCGATCGACCCATGAACCGGCGTCGTCCGGGCCACGATGACGCATCACGGCCGCCATCGCCACGGCGGACTCCCTGAGGGGTACCGGATCCGGGTTTGTGTAGAAGAGGCCCGACAAGCCGCACATTCGCGAACTCTGGTCAGTTGGGGCGGGTGGACGGCCGACGCTCGTGCGGTGACGGGTTGCCGTGCCGCAGCGAGTGGACCCACATTTGCAAGAACGGTACCGAGCGG
>JBJHCE010000265.1:0-3343 GCA_050485865.1 Gemmatimonadales bacterium
CCGAAGCGTCAGAAGCCCGCGTCCCCATTGCCGCCCGCCGCGCCGACGCGCTGGGACTCCTGGCCGAGGCCGCGCTCCGGGCGGGGGTGGAGGTGCCGGGCACGGGGGAGGACGGCCCCGGCGCGGCCGGCGCCGCGACCCGGACCACCGGCCGCGCCGACCGCTTCCAGGTGATCCTCCACGTCTCCGCGGAGACGTCCGGGTGTGAGCCGGACCCGGTGGAGGCCGCCCTCCGCCCCGACGCCACCCTCTCCGCGGAGACACGGGACCGGCTCGCCTGCGACGCCTCGCGGGTGGAGGTCCGGGAGGCGCCCGACGGGACCCCCCTCTCGGTGGGGCGTCGCACCCGGATCGTGCCTCCGCACATTCGCCGCGCCCTCGAGCTGCGCGACGGAGGGTGCCGCTTTCCCGGGTGCGGGAACCGGATCTGCGACGCCCACCACATCGTCTCCTGGAAGAAGGGGGGTGCCACCGAGCTCTCGGCCCTGGTCCTCCTCTGCCGGCGGCATCACCGGCTCGTCCACGAGGGGGGCTTCCGGGTCGAACTCCGCAGGGGTGTCGGCGCGGATGTCGGCGCGTGGGGCGTGCGCTTTACGGATCCGGAGGGCCAGGAGGTGCATGCCGCGCCGCCCCGCCCGCGTCTCCGCGGAGACGCGCCGGAGCGGATCCGCTCCGATGCGGAAGCCGGGGGCGTGCGCATCCACCCCCAAACGAACTTCCCGAAGTGGGACGGTACGCGCCTCGACCTGGGCTACGCCCTCGGGGCGCTCTGGAGGCCGGCGGCGGATGGCGCGGCGACGGATGACGGGTTCAGTCGGGGAGGGCATCCCGCCTGAGTTCCTCGAATCGGGACTCGACGGGATCCGGCAGGAGAAGGTTGTCCGCGATCGCCGCCACCTCTTCGGCCTCCTTCCAGGCCTGTTCCAGCAGGAAGAGCTCGCCCTCGAGGGCCCTTCGCTCGTGCTCCTCGTGGAGGGCCATCTCCACCGCGAGGCGGGTCGGGTGGTCCAGGCGGGCCAGGCTTCCGGGAATGTCGGCAGCCCGGGGTTTCTTGCGGGGGCGGCCGGTGATTCCAATGGGGGTGATGCGGGATTCCCGGGCGTGGGCCTCGATCGTCCGTTCCAGGTAGAGGGCCGGGTCGCGGGCTTCCTCGATCCGCTGCACGGCGTCGTCCACGACTCCCTTCTTCGCCCCGTCGCGGTTCGCCCGGGCCATGAGGCGACCGGCCACCTGCGGGGCCTCCGGTCCGGTGATCGTGGTGGTGCCACCGGTGTGCTCCACCGTGAGGTCGAAGCCGCCCCCGTCCCGCCCCACGAAGCGGGCCCGATCGAGCTGGGAGCCTTTCACCTTCAGGAGCTTCCCGTCGGAGGTGCGGAGGCGGGCCACGGTGCGGTTCTGGGCGTAGATATTGTAGAAATTCCCGGCCTGGCCGAGGACCACGCCCGACACGGCCCCGGTCACCACGCCGGCGATCGCGGCGACCCCCAGCACCGACCCGGCGCCGACCCCGATCAGGAGCGCCCGCTTCCTGCGCCTCCCGAACTGGTCTCCGTAGCGCCACGCGGCGAACTCGGGCCGTTCGGGCGACCCGATGCGCACGAGTTCGAGCCCCTCGCGGAGGCGGGCCAGGCCGACCTGGTCCGTGGAGACCCGCAGGCGCGTCTCCCGGAAGAGGCGTTCGCAGTCCTCGATGGCCTCCCAGCGCTCCTCGAGGGGGGTGAGGTTCCACCGTTCGCAGCGGCGGCACACCACCCAGAGGCGCCCCTTTCCGGGGTCGAAGGCAAGGCGGCGGCCCACCGGAAAGGTCTCCACGACCTCGTTCCGGCCCAGCGTGCCACTACAGAACATGCAGTGTGACCACACCGCGAGAACCTCCCCAGGGGTGGTGAAGGGTCCGACCCGCTCCTCCCGGACTACGTACCCGGGCACCCCCTCCTTCAGCGGGAGCGGTCAGAGTTACCTTCCGGCCATGATCCATGCAACCGATTTCCGCTACGAACTTCACGCCACCGAAGGCGCTGCCCGGCGGGGGACCTTCCACACGCCCCACGGGCCGGTGGAGACGCCGGTCTTCATGCCGGTGGGGACGCTGGGTGCCGTGAAGACCGTCTCGCCCGAGGAGGTTGCGGGGGTCGGGGCCTCGATGATCCTCGGGAACACCTACCACCTGTACCTCCGCCCCGGGCACGCTCTGGTGCGCGCCCTCGGGGGGATCCACGACTTCATGCGGTGGGACGGGCCGGTGCTCACGGACTCCGGGGGGTACCAGGTCTTTTCCCTCGACGGGATCCGGGAGATCCGGGACGACGGCGTCGAGTTCCGGAGCCACATCGACGGGAGCGCGCATTTCTTCACGCCCGAGCGGGCCATGGAGATCCAGCGGGTGCTCGGCGCCGACGTGATCATGGCTTTCGACGAGTGTCCCCCGGGCGGATGCGACCGGCGCACCGCCGAGCGGGCGAACCGCCGCACCCTCGCGTGGCTCGATCGGTGCCGCATGCGCTTCGAAGAGCTCGAGGCGGAAGGGCTCGAGGGGGCGCTGGCCGGGAGCCCCGGGATCCTTTCCGGAGCGTCGGGGGCGGCGGCTGCGCCGGACGGGGCGACCGGGGGGATCACCGGGCCGGTGCCTCCGCAGGCCCTCTTCCCGGTCCTCCAGGGGAACGTGTATCCCGATCTCCGCGTCGCCCATGCCCGCGACGTCCAGGGAATGGGCGACTGGATCGGGTACGGAATCGGCGGCCTCTCGGTGGGCGAGGAGAAGCCGAAGATGTGGGCCACCCTCGAAACCCTCCACCCCGAGCTCCCCGAGGACCGTCCCCGCTACCTCATGGGGGTCGGGTACCCGGACGACCTCCTCGAGGCCATCGAGCGGGGATTCGAGATGTTCGACTGCGTGGCCCCCACCCGGAACGCCCGCCATGGCACCGCCTGGACCCCCGACGGCCAGGTGAACCTGAAGGCGGGGCGGTTCCGCTCAGACCGGGGCCCCATCGACGAGGGGTGCGACTGCTACGCCTGCACCCGCTTCGACCGGGCCTACCTGCGCCACCTGGTCGTGTCGGGGGAAGCCTTCGCCCACCGCCTCGTGTCGATCCACAACCTGCGCTTCCTCGTGCGCCTGGCGGAGGAGGCACGGCGCCGGATTCCGGAAGGGAGCTTCCGGAGCTGGGCCGCCGACTGGAAGGCCCGGTTCCGCTCGCGGTGAGGGGCGGGGCCGGGGGAGGGGCGCGGGTGCGGTCGGACGTTCCGCCCCCGGCGACTTTTCGCCATGTTTCAGGGATGACCCCGAACCGGCACCCGAACCCGATGGAGCGCCCGTGCTGAGCGTCCTCACCCTGATGGC
>JBJHCE010000266.1:0-3342 GCA_050485865.1 Gemmatimonadales bacterium
GCCCCGGAGCTGGTGGGTGCGCTGCCAGCCGTCACGGACGGCGTAGCCGGTCTCCGAGTAGTTCGACCAGGCCACCGCGAACCCCTCGGTGAGGAGCCAGTCGCGCACGCCGGGGATCTCCATGTCCAGGGTGGGCTCGAGGAAGGGCTGGACGTACCCCTTCACGTAGAGCACGAGCTCTCCGTTCCAGTGCGGCGGCACGAGGAGGGCGTAGCTCGAGCCGGGCCCGGTTCGGCCGACGACCTCGGTGACCCCGGGGACGTCGGTGAGGGTGAGGGTGGGGGGGGCGGTCGGGGCGGCGATCGTCACTCCGCTCTCCACGGGGTCGGTGGGGTGCACGTCGCACCCCGCGGCGAGCCCGGCGACAAGGGTGAGCAGGAGCATGGATTTCCACGTCTGGGTCTTCATGATCAGCCTCGCTGAATGAAGGGTAGGGTGGCGGCGGCGCGTTTTCTCTGGCCCGCCGATCGGTCGTGCCGTATTCTTGGCGAGGTGGGTTCAACCGGGCGTCTACCGAAATCAACCGGGAGTCAACGCTCTGCTCTACTTGCGATTATTGGGCGGCCTCACCCTCGAGGAAGACGGGCGAACGATCCAGGGGCGGGCGGTCCAGAAGCGCCGCCTGGCGCTTCTGGCCGTGCTTGCGGTCTCACCGCTCCGGTCCGCGAGTCGCGACAAGCTCCTGGGACTGCTCTGGCCCCGGAAAAACGAAGAGCAGGCGAGGCACCTCCTCTCCGTCGCGGTTTACGAGGTCCGCCGGGAACTGGGCGAAGCCGTGCTCCTTTCCCGGGGCGACGACCTGATCCTCGACCCTGCCTCCGTCGCGACCGACCTGGACGCCTTCCGCGCGGCGCTCGAGGAAGGGAATTTGACCCGGGCGCCGGCACTCTACGCGGGGCCTTTCCTCGATGGATTCTTCCTGAGCGGGTCACCGGCATTCGACCAGTGGATGGAGACCGAGCGCGAGGCCATCGGCGGGGACTTCCGCAGGGCGCTGGAGCTCCTCGCCGAGCACCAGGAGGAGGCAGGGAAGCCGGAAGAGGCGGTCGCCACGTGGCGGAGGCTGGCCGCCGAGGACCGCTACAACTCCCGGATCGCCATTCGGCTCCTGCGGGCCCTCGCGGCGGTGGGCAACCGGGGCGGCGCGCTCCAGTTCGCCCGGGTCCACCAGGCGCTCCTCCGCGAGGAGTTCGAGGCCGAGCCCCCTCCGGACTTCACGGCACTCGTGGAGACCCTCCGCCAGGCTCCCGAGGCCCTGGGCGAAACCGGGGACCTGACTCCTTCGGCCCCCGCGGAGCCGGAGTTGCCGGATCGACCGTCGGACGGTGAGGGCCCGCGCGCCATCCTCCCGGCCCGGCGCCGACGCACCCGGCCGGACCGACGGATCCGCATCTCCTGGTCGCTTCGCCTGCCCAGGGCGCGGGGGCTCTCCCTTGCAGTGCTCGTGGGCGCAGGGGTCCTGGTGGCCGGAGTGTTCGGGCCTCGAATGCTCCGGTCGCCCTCCGGGCCCCTCCCCATCGCCGTCCTCCCCTTCGAGGGCGAGGACGAGGCGTTCGCCGACGGCCTGGCGGAAGCGATCACCGGGGCCCTGGGCTCGGTGAACGGCGTGCGCGTCACCGTTTGGAGTGCGGCTTCGGCCCTCCGTGGCGTGAGCGCGCCCGAGGCGGCGGCCCGACTGAACGTGGCGTACGTGCTCGGTGGAAGCGTTCGAAGGGAGGGAGCGGCCATCCGCATTCGGGTGAACCTGTCGGATGCGGCGGGGACGGTGCTCTGGGAGAACGTCTACGATCGCGTCGAAGGTGCCGTTTTCCGGACCCAGGACGACATCGCGAACTCCGTGCTCGGGGCCCTTCCCTTCAGTCTCGATCCCGGGGCCGTCCGACCCCTGGTCGGAGGAACGAGTGACGAGGGGGCCTACTGGGCCTACACCCGGGGCCGGAATGCCTGGCAGCGCAGAACCCCGGATGGCCTTCACCAGGCACTCGCATATTTCCGAAGCGCGATCGAGCAGGACAGCGCGTACGCCCGGGCCTACGTGGGCCTCGCCGACACGTACAACCTGCTCGGGGCGTACGACTACGGACTCATGCCCCCGGATTCGGCGTTTCCAAAGGCTCGCGAGGCTGCGGAGCGGGCGCTCGAGCTCGCCCAGGATCTTGCGAACGCCCACGCCGCCATGGCCCAGACACTCTTCTCCTACGACCGGGACTGGTCGCGTTCGGAGGCATCCTTTCTCCGGGCTCTCGACCTCAACCCCCGTTTCGTGGAGGCGCACCACTGGTATTCGCTCCTCCTGATCGCGACCGGCCGCGGGGAGGAGGCGCTCGAGGCGGCGCAGCGGGCCGTGCTCCTCGACTCGATCTCCATGACGACCCACGCCAACATGGGTCGCCACCTCTATTACAGGGGCGATTTCCCCGCGGCGGAGGCGGCCTTCCGCCGCGCCCTTGCCCTGGACCCAGGGGCGATCACCGCGAACCTGGGGATGGGACTCGTGCTGCTGGCCCTCGAGCGGACGAGCGAAGCCACCGCCGTCTTCGCCCGGGTGGTCGAAGCATCGGGGGAGCGACATCCACTCACCCTCTCGCTCCTGGGCCTTGCCCTCGGGCGAGACGGTCGCGTCGCGGACGCCCGGGATCTCCTTCTTCGCCTGGAGGAGATGCAGGAGGCGGGGACCTGGGTCCCACCCGAGTATCCGGCCCTCATCCACATGGCCCTTGGCGACCTGGACCGGGCCGTGGAAGGGTTTGAAGCCGCGTTCGCCGCGCGCTCGAGCGCAGTCCCCTTCATGGGCGTCGACCCGATCGCCATGCCCCTTCGTGGGCATCCCGGCTTCCAGCGGCTCCTGGAGGAAGCCGGACTCCCGGGTGGGGCGCCTATGCCGCCTGCGCCAGCAGGCTCCGGCAGCGCACCCGGAGTGTGAACCAGGAGAGCGCGGAAACCGCGAGGATCAACGCACCCCAGATCGTGGGGATGAGCGCCACCTTGATGCCTCCCCAGACCAGGGTCGGGTGCACCTCGCCCACCATCTCAACGGCCTGGGCGGCCACCGCGATCCCGAGCACGGTTCCCAGCATCCCCAGGAGAAGGGCGAAGCCGCCCCAGAAGAGGATGCCGTCGACGCGGGCTTCCACGCGGGCATCCACCCGGCCCGTACCCCTCCAGAGCCGGTGGGCCGACCAGGCCGAGAGACCGAGCACCGCGAGGGCGGAGAGGGCGATGGGAGCCATCATCACGCCCCCCGCGAAGAAGTCCAGGAGCTGCCCGGCTCCCTGGGGAGCGGGCACCTCGACGACGACCGCGTCACCACCGGTCCCGGTCTGCGCTTCGAGCCAGTTCATC
>JBJHCE010000267.1:0-3336 GCA_050485865.1 Gemmatimonadales bacterium
GCCGGTGTACATCAGGAACGCCAGGCATGTGCCACCCCCGAGAGAAGCCGTGCGCGAGATGATGCCTGCGCTGTTCGACCTTGTTTCCGAGGAGCCGTCGGCCGCAGTCCGTGCCGTCCTCGGGCACTTCTGCTTCGTTTTCATTCACCCCTACGTGGACGGCAATGGGCGCATGGGCCGATTCCTGATGAACGCCATGCTCGCCTCGGGAGGCTATCCCTGGACCATCATTCGCGTGGAGTGGCGGGAGCGGTACATGGCCGCCCTGGACGCTGCGAGCGCAGGGGGCGACATCGGTCCCTTCGCCGAGCTCCTCGCGGATGCAGTCCAGGGCAAGGCGATCGCCCCTGCCGCAAAGGGGACTCCACCGGGCGACGGACCGGCGACCGAGCGGCCCGACGAGGGCGACGCACGATAGAACGAGGGCGAGCGTCCTCGCCCGCACCGGACTGTCCGTATCTCCCGTGGTCTCCTCGAGAACATGTCCTCCCCCGACCGCTACCCCCCGATCCGGTAGCGGACGAGCCAGGGGACCTCGAACTCGTCGAGCTCCACGAGCCAGAGCCGGTCTCCCCCGGACCAGCCGATCCGCGTTTCTCTGGGAAGGGTGAGGTGCCCCTGCGGTTCGCCGTCGGCATCGAGAAAAAGCCATCGACGCTCGGCTCCGCCCTCGTCCTCGCGCTCGAGCCAGAGAGACCCGTCGCTCGCCGGGATCGCCTGGCCCACGGGGGGCTGGAAGGGGGGGAAGTCCAGGCGGGCGCGTACCTGCTCGAACCGGGCGGCGGAGTCGGCAGGCATGTCCGGGATCTCGACGGTACCGCCCACCAGCCTGAGGACTCCGGTGGGGTTCCGGACCGCGTTCCAGGCCATCCGGTCCAGCCGTGGTCCGTACTCCCGTGGGTCGTAGCGGTACTCCCGGTGGAATACCGTGTCGCCCCGGAGCCCCATGCGGGTGACCGAGAAGACCGCGTCCTCGGGGGAACGCGGGGTCGGCCCCTCGATCCAGAAGTGACCGTCTTCCAGGAAGACCGCTTCAGGCCGATTCCGGGGAGGGTCTGGAAGCCGGTAGTCGGTCCCTCCGATGCGAACCGGTTCGAGGGATGCCGGGGTGACCGGCAGGTAGGGGTACCATCCCGCGGTATCGACCACGGCGCCGTCAGCGGCGAAGCGGATGCGTGGGATCAGGATCGTGTCGCTCGCGGAGAGGGGTGGCCCGTCTGGAGGCACCGGAGCTGACGTGGCTCCCATCCACAGGCGGATGTCCCCAAGGAAGCTTCCGTCGGGGAGCATCATACTCGGGAAGTTGATGCCCACGCTGGTCTGGGGGGGCTGGAGCCGAATGGGGATCCGGTCCACGTGGGCGGTGGAGCGCACCCGCCCCTCCAGGTCGAAGAGGGTGATCCGCTGGAGCTGAGTATCGACCACCCAGAGCGTGTCGCCCCGGACTCCGAAGTGGAGCGAGCCTGAGAACTCTCCGGGGCCCTCCCCCTGCCTCCCGATCCGGCGAAGGAGCGCCCCATTCTCGCCGTGGACCCGGATCTGGCGCCCCATCATTTCGAGAACGTAGAGGCGACCCTCCTCGTCCACGTCTACCCTTCCGACGACCGAGAACCCCAGGTCGGGGTCATCCAGGTGTCCGACCCGGAGCTCTTCGGTGATCTGCAGGGCCGGGAGCCCGTCGACGCTCCCGCCACCGCCCGATACGCCCGAAGCGTCGCCGCAGGAGGCCAGGGCCAGGGCGAGGACGAGGGCCGGCGCCAGGAGGCTCCGCACCGGGCGTGGGTGGGTGCACTCGGTCTCAGGCACGGGAACTCCCTGTCGGATTCAGGGATCGGGTGGGTGGGGACGGGGTGGAGCGGGGCGTGGCGGTGCGAACCGGTTCGTACGAGCGAAGCATATGCCCTCCCCGGGAGAACGTCTACCCTTTTCTTCGTAGGCGGGTCGCCGCAGTCCCGTGGAGATGCAGTTCCACCGAGCCGGCGCTCCGCCCGACCATAATGTCATGACGTATGTACTGACGCTCGTTGCCGCGCGGAGGCACTTTCGTGCATGACCACGAAGTCCCATCAGCTCCAGATTCGCGTCACGCCGACCGAGAAGGCGGCAATCCGGCGACTGGCCTCTGCGGCGGGCCGCGACGTTTCAAGCTACGTGCTGGCGCGCGCCCTTCCGGCGATTCAGGGCCGGTTCGAGGGGCTGCTCCGCGACCTCTCGGCACCGCACGGGCGTTCCTACGTCCTTGCCGAGCTCAACGACCTCCTGAGGGCGCTCTCGGGGCCGGAGCTCGAGGAGGCTGTCGGGACGGTCGACCGCTCCGTGCTCGAGTCGGTGCCCGAGTACGAACGAAACCATGTCGCGGCGATGGTGGAGCTTGCGTGCGCGCGCAAGGCTCGGCCGCCGCCCGAGTGGACGACGCACGTGCGGCCGCTGACGCGCCCGCGGTTCGGCACGGAGCTCCGGAGTGTCCGGCCTCACCTGTTGCGGGCCTCGCCCGTACCGTTCAAGCGCCGGAACATCTTCATCGACGCATCGATCGGAGACCGGGTTTGAGCGCCTGGTTCTCGGCGGATGACATCCGCCGCCGCCTCGACCTGTTGAGCGAGGAACTCGGGGCGGTGCAGGTCGAGGGCGAGCTCTACCTGGTGGGTGGGGCCGTCATGTGCCTCGCCTTCGACGCCCGTCCAGCCACGCGTTCCATCGATGCGCTGTTCCGGCCGACGCGCGAAGTCCGGGAAGCCGCGGCTCGGGTTGCCGATCGGGCCGGTGTTCCACGCGGCTGGCTGAACGACGCGGTGAAGGGGTTCCTGGACGAGCGCGGCGATTTCGATCCGTTTCTCGCGTTGCCGAATCTCAGCGTGTTCATCGCGCGTCCGGAATACCTCCTCGCCATGAAGTGTGCGTCCATGCGCCTCGCCGAGGAGTTCCGCGACCTCGACGACGTCCGGTACCTCCTGCGCTACCTGAACGTCACGAGCGTCGACCAGGCGCTCGAGATCGTCACGAGGTATGTCGACGAGGATCGCCTGATGCCCAAGACCCGCCTCGCTCTCGAGGAGCTTCTCGGCGGGTGAACGGTTCGAGCCGACTCCTCAAGTGGCGAAGAGCTCGCCGGAGGGCTGCCTGACCTCGAGGCCGACCGCGTCCTGGCCCCGGTGCCGCGGTGAGAGTTCCCGAGACCCGGACGAAGCGCGAGCCCCCTTTCAGGCCGGTCTCTACCGTGGATCGCGCTCCCGGGACTCCCGGATGGCCGCGACGATGTCCTCGAGCGTCACCGAGGTATCGATGCCCGGAACGTCGAGCGGCGAGGCGTCCGAGCGGACGGGCCGCACCGCGAAC
>JBJHCE010000268.1:0-3324 GCA_050485865.1 Gemmatimonadales bacterium
CGGAAGGGGACCGGGCCCTCTTCTCCGCCTTCGCGCCCGAGGGGGGAGGGCTCCCCGACCCGGCCCGGGTGGAGGGGCTCGTGGAGGCGCTCTCGGAAGGGGCCCGGGAGGCGCGCCCCCTCCTGGACCCCCTTCCGGCCATCCGCCGGATCGAGGTCCCGGTCCACATCCTCCACGGCCGGCAGGACATCCTGATCCCCTGGTCGGAGGCGGAGCGCGCCGAGGCCCTCCTCCGCCCCCGGGCCGCCGAGCTCCACCGCACGGTGACCGGGCTCTTCGCCCACTCGGCGGGGGGCCCCGGCAGGTCCGGCGGGGGGCCGGTGGCCCGACTCACCGGAACGGTGCGGGAGTCCTGGATCTTCCTGGATGCGCTGGCCCGGATCCTGGCCCGCTGAGCCCTGAGGCCCTCCCCGTCAGGGAAGCACCACCGCAGCCCAGTCCCACCCTTCGAGTCCCCGGGCCCCGAAGGCGCGCGCCTCGACCACGTCACCGGCGGAGGCGCCCTCCACCTCGGCCCGAGGCGCCGCCACGATGCCCAGCTCCCGGATCGCACCGTCGGCGCTCCGGACCCGGACCCGGTACCCTGCGACGCCGGCCTCGGGGGCCGGCTCCCACGTCACGGTGACCCCCGACGCGGTGCGCCCGTCCACCCGCATCCCCTGGAGACGACTCGGAGCGTCGGCCAGGTACATGATGCTCGCCACCGTGGTGCGGCTCACCTCCGCCACGAGCCGGTGGTTGATCGTCTCGACCTGGTCCGTCCGCTGGTGGTAGTTCGGGTTCCCGAGGACCGGGTACGACCCGATTCCGCCCACGATGTCGCCGTACGCCTCGTAGAAGACCGCCCCGTCGGTGCCCCGGTAGTAGAGGGCGTCGTAGGTGATGAGGTCCGAGAAGAAGTGGGATGCGGCGTGCTGGATCCGCATGATCCCCGGGCTCGAGTAGCGGATCGTGTTGTCGAGGCGGTGGCTCCGGGTCCACCCGATCATGTCGTTGTTGAGGACGCCGACGATCCGCTTTCCGCTCTCGACGGCGAGGCGCACGTACTCGCGGGCCCCCAGGAGCCCCGCCTCCTCGGCGGTGAGAAAGGCGAACTCGATGGTGGCGCGGCGGGGGTGGTCGGCGAGGACCCGGGCCGCCTCGAGAAGGGCGGTGGTCCCCGACGAGTTGTCGTCGGCGCCGGGGGCGGGAAGCACCGAGTCGAAGTGCGAGGAGATCGTGTAGACGAGCTCGGGGTTCGCGGTGCCGGGGAGGCGCGCGATGACGTTCGCCGCCGGGAAGCCCCGGGGCTCGAACCACTCGTACTGAACCTCGTACCCCCACGAGCGGAGGGTCTCGGCCAGGTACTCGGTGGCCTCGAGGTTCCCGGGCTCCCCGATGAACTTGGAGCCCATCCGGTAGAGGTGGTCGGCGTAGTGGTGGACCCGCCCGGCCTGGATGCGGCGGGTGACCGCCTCCACCTCGGCGCGGATCGGGGCGTAGCGGGCCTCCCCTTCGGCCAGGAGCTCGCGCTCGTACGCCAGGTTCGCCTCGAGGCGGGCCACGAGGTCGGCGAGGGTGACCTCGGCGGTGAGGTCCACGAGGAAGACGCCACGCTCGGGCGAGATCGTGTTGCCGTCGCGCTCTGCCGAGACGAGGATCCGCCCGCCGTCGGGGCTCACGACCCACTCGTACTCAGGCGCGATGGTGCGAAGCGTGTTGTTGTGGAAGATGCGGTAGGCGTGGACGCCGGCGGGCATCCCCTCGGCCTCGAGGTCGTAGAGGTAGGAGCGCCGGTGCCGGGCCTCGCCCTTGAGGGCCAGGAGGTGGCGGTCGTCGATCCACTCGGGGAACTGGTCGTGCTGGATCTCGCGGGTGACCCGGGTCACCCCCTCGGGGGGGTTCGCCGCGGTACCGGGGTCGAGGGGGGCCGGGGCCGCCGCGTCCACGAGGAAGACCTCCCAGTCGGTGTGGGGCATGGCCTTGAAGGCGAGGCGTGTCCCGTCGGGAGAAAGGGCCGGGTCGCCCAGGCGCAGTTCGGTGGAGACGACGGTGCGGAGCGCCGACTCCGAAGCGGGGACGCCGCCCGAGAGGTCGAGGGTCAGGATGCGGCCCGAGCGCTCGCCGCCCCCGGGGCCCCGGTAGAGGGCGAAGGTGCGCCCGTTCCGGGAGAGGGTGGGCTGGGTCCCCTGGATGCGGAGGACGCGCCCGGTCTCGAGGTCCACAAGGGCCTGGGCCGGTCCCCCGGTCGGGGTGGCGTCCTGGGCCGAGGCCGAGTAGGGGGAGCGGGGGGGGATCGTGGCGAGGACCACCCGGCCGCCGGCGGCGGGAACGGGGTTCACGACCACGGGGAAGTCGCCGTCCAGGGTGACGGGCTCCGGCGTCCATTCGGGCGCCCGCGCCCGGAAGAGGGCCACCCGGTCCGATCCGGGGTCGGGCGCGGCGGTGAGGATCAGCACCTCGGCGTCGGGCTGGAAGGCCAGGGCCTGGATCCGGAGCGGGGCCGCATCCACGCGGTGCTCCGTGCCGCCCTCGAGCTCCCGGACGTGGAGGGTGCCGTCCGCCTCGCCCACCCAGGCCACGCGGCCGCCTGCGGAGAGGGCAGCCTGCTGTGCCGGAACCACGACACGGCGGGCTCTGCCGGCCGGGGTCCCCGCCTCCGCCGCCGGTTCGATCCGGGTCTCCCAGCTCCCCGCCACGTTCCGGGCCCAGGCCACCCACCGGCCGTCGGGGGAGACCCGGAGGAAGCGGCCGTCGTCGTCCAGCTCCCGGACCGGGTGGAGTTCGCCGGTGAGAAGCGCCGCCTCCCGGCGGTGAGCCTCGCCGCCGGCGCCCCGGAGCACGGCCAGGTACCCCTCCATCGCCTCGACGTAGCGCCCCTCGTCCCAGGCGAAGTAGGCGTCCTGGAGCGCCGGTGCCGGGCGCAGCTGGGCCTCCGCCTCGGCGGGGAGGAGTCCTGGGGCCAGGGCTGCGAGAACGAGAGGAAGCGCGGATCGGAAGGCGGTGCGGACCATGGGATGCGGGCGTCGGAGGAGCGATGTGGGGGAGCGGGCGGAACATCCGTCCGGGAGCCCGGCGGCGCAAGGCGGGAACCGCTCACGCGTCGGCGCGGTACGCGCAAGGTGGCCCACGACGCCCCCCGTGCCTCCGAGGTGATGCCATGCCTTCCTTCTCCGCCTCCGTCGGTGCCCTCGCCGCCGGCCTCGCCCTCCTCGCTGCGTCCCCTGCCGGCATCGCCGCCCAGGAGGGCCCCTCCTTCCCCGTGCCCCCGCAGGGAACCTTCGTCATCGAGAACGTGACGGTCCTTCCGATGACGGCGGACCGCTCCGAGGCGGAGCCGGCCCT
>JBJHCE010000269.1:0-3292 GCA_050485865.1 Gemmatimonadales bacterium
CATGGGAGGCGTCGAGCTCCGAGGCACGCAGGAGGATCTTCCGCGCCTCCGTCTCGGTGAAGGCCCGGGTCGGCTCGGGGGGTGACTCGCTCATCGCTCCTCCATACCGGATGGGTGGGCGCCGCGCATGGGGGAATCCGGGAACCCTGAACGGACGCGCGGGTCGTGCACGAAATAGGGCCTCGTCTCCCGAAGGGCAATGGTGGGGGGATGCTGAAGGGGCTCGGGACGGCGCTCCTCCCTCGAGGACGTCATCCTCCGGCCCCTTCGCATCCCAGATCCCCACCCCCCAGGCAGGGGACGCGGACCCAGTCGTTCGGGCCCCGCTCCCAGTAGGTGAGGGTTCTTCTCTGGACCGGACTCGTGCAGTTCCCGGTCCTCGCCTCCCACCCGTGACCCACGAACCGGGCACAGAACTGGAGTCCCCGGTCCCCGATCGGGACGACTCCCAGGGTGAGGTGCGGGCTCCCGCCCACGTAGAACTGATCCGTGTGTCTCGTCGGATTCAGGTCGGGCGCGCAACCAGGGCACTCCGACGAGGCCCGAAGGTTGAGGCCGCCCGGCGACTCCGCCGTGACCTCGTCGGCAAGCCAGGGTGCCCAGACGCGGACCGTATCCCCAGCGGAGTCGCGCGGCCACGCGTCTGCAACGAGCCGGACCAGGTCCGGATCGCCGAGCACCGCGTGGACCAGCCCCGCCGCCGTCCGGATCCCCGCCGAGTCGGGGAGGAGGTCCGGCCACCCTGCAAGGAGCCCCCGGGGCTCCGGAAGCACGAGTGAGGCGAGTCCCGCCTCGCCGGGCTCGATGTCCACGAAGGCAACGTCGGGTGCGTAACCGGCCAGCCCCGCGTGGACGATCCAGGGTCCCGGTGCGAGTCCGCTGAAGGAGAAGCGTCCTGCTTCGTCAGCCCGGGTCTCGAGGGTGTCCGCACCCACGAGGCGGACGAGTGCGGCGGGAACAGGCCCACCGAGCGCGCTCAGGACCCGACCGGACACCGTCGCCCCCGCAACCTGGCCCTCGACCGGGGCCGACGGGACGAGGAGGAGCAGCAGGATCTTCGGAAGGACCAGGAACCAGAGCCACCTCGGCGGCCAGGCTCGTGTCGCAATCCGGGTCATCTCGCCCCTGCTCCTCCCGTGCGAACGTTTCGGGCTATCGGGTCCCGGAACCCGGCCGGAGAATCCCGATCCCCTGGCGCCCCAGGTCGTCCCGGAGGAGCACGAAGAAGGCTCCCTCCTCCACGCGTCCCGTCCATCCGGGGGTCCATGCCGATTCCGCCGCAGGGGCGGGCCCGAGCAGGGTGACCCCGTCCGGAAGCGTCGCTTGGAGCACCCGGGGCTCCCCGGCCCAGGCATCGGGCGGCACCACCCGCCACTCCCGGACGAGCTCGGGTTCCTCGGGCATCTCGAACCCCGAGCGCTCCGGCGAGGCGAGCCAGAGGGCGCCGTCCTCCCCGAGGCGCAGGTCTCCAAGGTGCGGAAGGGTCTCCGGAAAGGGCATCTGTTCCCCCCACGAGCGGATGAGGTCCTCCAGCACCTCGGGCGGCATCTCGGAGGGGGCGATCTGCCGCATGTAGGCGCCAAGGGTCCCCCGGTGTTCGGCCGTGAGGGGTTCCGGGGCGTCCGTCCAGCAGACCCGCCGCGCCACCGACCCGTCCGCGCCCAGGGCCTCGACGGTGGGTTCGTTCCCCTGGAAGCGTACCACCGAACCCGCCGCTCCCGCCACGTAGGTGCTCGGAGCGTAGGGAACGGGACCCCCTCCTCCCCCGTCCGTGACGAGGGGGCGGAGGGTCCCGGTGCCGAGGGGCACCTCCTCATCGGCCGGATGACCGCGCATCCACACGAACTCCGCATCCACCGTCTGGGCCCCTCCCTCGACCCGGGCCGAGGCCACCCGGGGCACGGCCACGAGCCATTCGCCTCCGCCCAGGGGGTGGAGGGTGGGAAACCAGGGCCCCCGGGAATTCGCCGGCCCATGTACCGCGCGCTCGAGCCCCACCCGGGTCCGGTCGAGCCACCGTCCATCCCCATCGAAAAGGACGAGGTCGCCCGCCCGCGTGTCGTGAACCACGAACCCATCGTCCATGGCCCAGACGCCTCCCAGGGAACCGAGCTCGCCGGGTCCGCCCCCCGGTCCCGGACCCTCCTCCCACCCCCCGCCCTCCGACGCCATCCAGATCCGGCGGGCGCCGGCATCGCCGAGCACGATCCTTCCGTCGGCAAGGATCGCCGCGTGGAGGGGCGCCACGAGCCCGAAGTCATCGCCCCCGGCGGGCGCGACCAGGGTGTCGATCCGCACGGGCGAGAGCTCCGGCCAGTCGCTCTCCCAGAGCCCGTTGATCTCGAGGGTGGCCACACCCCCCTCCTCGCGGAGCTCCACCGACGACCGGGCCCCGTCGGGCCCCAGGTCGCAGGCGGCGAGGACCGCGGCCACGACGAGCCAGGGAGCCACGCGGGGAATGACCCGCACCTCCGGAAGCACGCTCACGGCCGCTCGATCCTGAGCCGCACCGCGTAACCGAGGCCGAGTTCGTCCTGAACCGAACCGTACATGTGGTCCCCAACCACCGCCTGGATGAACATGCGGTGGAAGTCGTCGGGTACGTCCAGGCGTCCCAGGAACCGGCCATCGGGGGAGAAGAGGTCCAGCACTTCGTTTTCGGGTCCCTGCTCGGACCGCACCCAGACGCTCCCGTCGTGGCCGATGAAGAACCGGCTGAAGGGTGGGTACACCGTGGGCACGAGCGACGGGGTGAAGGGGGGCTCGGAGGTGAACCCGTCTCGCCGATAGTTCTCGATCGCGAGGTCGCGCACGGTAGGGTCGATGGGCACCGGTTCGTGCGGTCGCCCCATGACGAGAAGCGTGTCACCGGCCAGCGAGGCGCGCCGGATCTCGTATGCGCCCTCGCGGTCCGAAACGAAGAGTTCACCCATGGGCCCCAGGACCCAGGTGGGACGATGGACGAAGGGGATCGTGTTCACGACCCGGAAGCCCCCCCCGGGGTCCGTCCAGGTGATGTAGTGGGCCGTCGGGCGCTCCGGGGTCGGAACGGTGTCCCCCGGCAGGACCTGGCCATCGTCGGCAAGGGAGTAGACGACGAAGAAGCTCCGCTGGTCGCCCCGGGCCATGGAACCCTCGGTGCTCACCATCACGAGGCGGCCGTCGGGCGTCCACTGCCGAACCCCGCACCCCAGGTTGTTCAGCCGGAAGAGCGTGGCAATGTGCGCGCCCTCGGCATCGAACCGGTGCCAGTACCGGAAGTCCTCGACCCAGACCTCTCCGTCCGGACCGC
>JBJHCE010000270.1:0-3268 GCA_050485865.1 Gemmatimonadales bacterium
TTGAATCGCCTGGTCCTCGCTATCGGCGAGTTCGGCGGGGGCGGTCAACCGGGTGGTTGCCCGGCTTGCTCGCCCGGCATGATTCGGGCTCGTGACCGGCCCCCACTGTGGGTAGGGGTCGCGGCCCCACGACGAGATGGAGGCCCAGCGAACGGCCCAGGACCCTCCGCAGTGGCAGAGCCGAGCGTGAGTATTGGAGGTCGAATATGCGGTACGCGAACGGCATGACCCGGGCATCCCTCGCCACGATCATTGCTTCCGGCGTCATGGCCCATTGGGCGGGGCTGTCGGCCGAAGAGTGTGACCCGCCCCCCAGGTGTGAGTGTGAGGACGTTGGTTGGACCTGGATCCTCCACTACTACGGCTGTGGCGGATCACACATGCAGATCTTCTTCGAGTCCGAGCTTGAGTGCGAACACGAGGCGGAGCTCTTGTGCGGTACACCTTGAGTCCTCGGGCCGTAACCGCGACGGTGCTTCGCTCAGGCACGTTGATCGGAGGTCCACCCATGCCGTGGCCCTGCACGCCCCATCTGAAGGCGGTCTTCACGTGCGTCCTGCGCTTTCTCGGTTGCGTTACGCTCGTGGTCCTGGCAGGCGGGTGCGGGAACGACCCGGGTAACAGCGCAACCCCAGCGTCAGTGTGGAACTTGGCTGCCGAACCCGAGTTTCTCGTTCCCGGCGGGATCGTCGACGGAGACTCGGTTCACTTCGTCTCGGTCTCGGGCGGAGAGATCCTTGCCGACGGCAACGTCGTCGTGGTGCTGGGGCTTCGTCAGAACACCCTCGTCACCGTGGACGGCAACGGCGAGGTCGTTCAGGTCCTCGGGGGAATCGGGGACGGCCCCGAGGAGTTTCGGTCGGTCCCGAGACTGTCCCGGGTGGACGGGCGCCTCGTCGCCTTCGATGTGGCGCGGCGGCGCTATCTCGAGGTCGTCGACTCGGGCTTTGGAGGAGCGGAGGAATACGAGCGCGGAGCAGACGAACGGGAGCTGGGCGTCCTTTCCGACGGCGCGCTCTTCACCGTCCGGACCCGATCCCCGCAGTCCCGCGAAGCCCATATGGAGAGGGAGCTGGTCACCCCGTACCTCCTCCGGACCGGCGCGACCGTGGACACGTTCTTCGGCCCCTCGTCGCCTCCGTTGCCGAACTTCGTTCTGTCTGCGTCCACGAGCCCCACCCCGATGCTGGCTGCGGCTCCGGACTGCCTGCCGGCAAACCATCACGTGGTTGCCGACACGGTCCTCTTCATCGCAGACGCGAGCACTGGGCTCGTCGTGTCGCTTGGCCGCACGGGCACGGTTGACACGTTGTATCGAAGCCCAGGGCCCCAGGTGCAGGTCACGGAGGCGATGGTCGCAGGGGCGGAGGCCTTCATCGCGAACGTGGTGGACCACGCCAGGGGCGCCCCGGGGTCACCGGCCATCCAACAGGGTGCGTTCCTGGAGGCCGTCGGGAGCGCCGGTGACCCGCTTCGCTCGGTCTGGAGGGAGGCGCTTTGGGACGGCCGGCAGCTATGGCTTCTCCGCGCGACCCCTTGCCTTTTCGGCGGGGAGCGGGTCGATCCGGACCTCTGGGCTGTGATCGATGTGGAGACCGGCTCGCTCGTGGCCACGCTCGAGACGCCAGCCGGACTCCGGCTGCTCGCAGTCGCGTCCGACCGGGTCCTCGGGGTGACTACGGACGAGCTCGGTGTCGAGTACCTGGGCACCTACTCGATCGTTCGATGAGCCGTCTGAAGTGTCTGAGTCGCCCCGGGTTAGCTGGAGGCCCCAGAGTTTGGCAGGATAGGGTCATGAGCAAGTCAACGAGGTACGCTCCGGAGGTGAGGGAGCGGGCGGTGCGAATGGTGCTGAAGCATGAAAAGGACCACACGTCGCAGCGGACGGCGATCGAGTCGGTCTCGGACAGGTGATCCCACGAAAACGGCCCGGTCTTGCGGAAAACACGACCGGGTCGTTCCGGGTGATGGGGGTCTCTCTACCTCGGTGTGGCACACGAGTGGCACACGCCTCGTTCGTTCCGACGCGCTCGCGCTCACGGGATAGGGCCTCCGAGAGACCCGGGGCGGTTCAGATCGCGGGGTGGGGCCGGTCGGAGCCGTCGACGGGAGAAAACCACCGAAGCCCTGGGGAAACGAGATCGCCCCGAGCTGCGCGTCGCGAACCGCATCGGGCGCGCCCGGGCTTGTGTCACCAAGCGCAGACCTGAGCGGCCTGAGGAAGATGCCGAGCACCCCACTCGCCACCCCGGGCGTCTGGTGCAGGGCGGTCAGTCCACGTCCGGTCGGAGCCCTGGGGCGGGTCCGCGGCGGGAGTTGGGGAGGGGGCGGACGATCGCTCTTCGTGCCGACAGCCCCGGTCCCCCGTGTCCCGCAGCCGCTGGAGTTCCTCGACGTCGGCCAGATCCCGGAGGCGGCCCACCGCCTCCTTGTTGCGGATCAGCTCCTCCAAGCCGATGACCGGTACCTCGACGGTTCCCAGCTTCACATGGATCCGCCGGCTCCACGCCTCGTCAAAGGTGACCCCATCAACCGCGGTAAGGAGGTCGATTCGACTGGGTGCGATCCCGATCTGGACGACCGTGTCCGGGACGTTGAAGTCCTCGACGGAGATCCCCTGCGTGGGTGCACCGAAGCGCTCAAGGGCCTCCATGACCTTCCGCGCGTTCTCTTCCGAGGGCCGGACCCAGAAACCGAGATCCCCCGTTGCCCGCGCGATCCCGTGTGCCGCCATCGCATAGGCTCCAACGACGAGGAACTCAACGCCCTCGGCGGACAACGCGGACAACATGTCTTTGAAGTCGGGATTCCGCACGTTCCGGTTCTCCCTTGAAGGCCCAGGCGTCGACGGTGAGCCTCCACATCAGCTCCATCCGCTCTCCAGGTGTGAGGTCCACGAGATCGACATCGGGAGAACCATCGTCCCTTGGTCGGACGCGTACCCGGGTTCTGGCCTGCTGACTCGCTCGGGCCACGGGATGCCTCGCTATGCATGTGGGGTCTGCCTGAGACCCCCGGTCTCAGTCAGCTTTTCCTACCCCTGCGATCAATCGGGGTTTACCAGGAATGAGGTGGCGATCTTCATGCGGGGCTGAGGGAACCGGGGTGCTTGTGGCCTCCCTCGCGCAGAAGGTCGCCCCGGCCAAGGCACCCGACGGCGGCAGGGGCGCTCCACCTCCAGGATCCGCACCACCGCCACCCCCAGTTCATCCACCTCCACCCCGAGGATGAGGGAAACGGTCACCATCCGTATGGAGAAGCGGGAAGG
>JBJHCE010000271.1:0-3264 GCA_050485865.1 Gemmatimonadales bacterium
GGACCCGGAGCGCGGTGGGCAGGTGGGCGATGCCGTGGAGCCTGCGGGCCTCCCGGAAGTCGAAGGGCGAAACCCTGAGGTCCAGCCCGGCCCGGCCACGGAGGGGCGCGGTTCCCCCGAGGAGTTCGCCCATGACCGTCGTGGCCGACCCACAGAGGAGGAGCCGCGTGCGCAGCGTCCCTCCTCCCGCGCTCGACGGTGTGCCGCCCGGGCCGAGCGCCCGCTGGATCACCGAGGGAAGCTCCGGCGAATGCTCCACCAGGTAGGGGAACTCGTCGAGCACGACCACCGTCTCCCGGTCCCGGCCGAGCTCCAGGAGTGCGCCGATCGCCGCTTCCCAGTCTCCCAGGGCGAGGGGTGTGGAGAGCTCCCGGAACTCCGCGATCCGGGCACCGAGCTCCCGGAGCGCCTCGGCCCGCGTGCCCCGGACCGCCTCGTGGTGGAGGCCGCCCAGCTCCCGGGCGAGGGCATGAAGGAGAAAGGACTTCCCGACGCGCCTCCGCCCCCAAACGATGCCCAGGGTGGGGCGCGGTACACCACTCGACGCGAACTCCACGAGCCGCGTCCACTCGACCGCTCGACCTACCCGCTCAGGGGTCCCGATCTCCGTGCTGTCCATTTGTTCGAATATACTTTACTAAAGCATACTCGAACAAGTAGCGAGGAGGGGCCGGGCCCGGGTGTTCTCAGCCCCCCCCGCCCCCCGCCCCCCGCCACCCGCGCCCTCAGCTCCACCGCCCGCTCCCGGACCAGGTCGTCCAGGGTCCCTGAAGGAAGCCCCTCGCCCCCGCCTGCATCACAGGGAGGGAGCGAGGGGCCGGGGCCGAGGGCGAGGCCCGAGACGAGGCTCGAGGCGAGGAGGAGGGCGGCAGCGGTCATGGTCCGCGACGTTCGCCCCATCCGGTGCGACGGGACAACCCCCCGAGGGGAACGGTCCCGTCACGACTTCGGATCAGCGGGTCCCGCCCGGCCCCGGTCCGAAGATCTCGGAAAGCTGCTCCATGAGCGCCTCCATGCGCTCGATGAGGTCCGGCGTCTCCGGATCGAGCTCCGTCATCTCCGTGAGAAGCGAGCCCTGGTAGTCCTCGACGGCAGCGACGATCTCCTCGCGCTCGAAGACCTTTCCCTGGGCGGTCTCGAGGCGCACCTGGATTCCCTGCGCCTCGGTCATGATCTGCGAGAAACGCTGGGCATCCTGGGCCTGCTGGGCGGCCTGGACCTCGCGCTCGAGCTCGGCGTAGCGGGCCCTCAGCTCGTCGTACTCGGGCTCGACTTCGAGGATCGCCTCGCCCACCCGCTGCGAGAGATCCGCCTGCTTCTCCTGGAGCTCGGGGCTCCCCTCGATGGCGTCGTTCTGGAGCTTCTCGAGCCGTTCCTGGACCGCGTCGAGCTCCTCGAGCATGGCCTGGACTTCCGGCGGGAGGTTCTGCTGCGGCGGGAGCTGCTGCGCATGGGCGGCGGGAGCGAGGAGGAGGGCCGCCGCGAGAGCTGCGAAGCCGGAGCGGACGATGGGGGCCGAACGGAGCATGGGGTCCATCCTTGAGGGGTACGCGGTGCTGGTGGCAACAGGACAAGGTACAGGGGGAAGGGGGAAAGGGTCCAATTTCACCCTTCCGCCGGATCCTCCCCCGCGCCGGATTCCCCGTCGATCCAGGCCAGGATTTCGTCGGCGGCCGCCTCCGAATAGAGGATCGGCGTGGCGCCCATCTGCCGGAAGCGCTCCGCGTCGTCGGCGTGGAATACCCGCACCAGCGTCGGTCCCTCGCGCCGGATGGCCAGGAGGGTGAGGTTGTCGTCGGCCCTCCGGATCGTGGAGATCGCGACCCGGGCCCGGTCCGCCCCGGCGCGCCGCAGTACCTCCGGATCCGAAATGTCACCCCGGATGACCTCCACCTCGGCATCGGCCAGGTGGTCCACCAGCGCCGGGTCGTCGTCCACGACGACGACCCGGAAGGGGGAGATGATCAGGAGTTCCAGGAGCGACATCCCGTTCCGTCCGCAGCCGAGCAGGAGGACATGACCTTCCGGGCGCTCACCCTCGAGCCGCCTTCGCCTGGACGGGTGGATGCGCATCAGCCCGAGGGCCACCCGGTCGGTGGCGAGGAAGGGGGTCGCTACCATCGTGATCACCGTGACGAGGGCGATCACCGTGAGGAGCTCCGGTTCGAGCTGACCTGCCGCCACCCCCAGGAGCGCCACCACGAGGGAGAACTCCGACGTCTGGGCCAGGAGGAGGCCGGCTCCCAGGGCGGGACGCGCCGAGAAGCCGGCCCGCTCGGCGAGCCAGGCCACCATGGGGGGGGTGAGGACCACCACTGCGGCGGCGAGGGCCAACCCCCGGATCCATTCGACTCCCTCGGGAAGGGGAAGGAAGGCGCCCAGTGCCGTGAAGAAAAGGGCGTGGAAGAAATCCGAAAGCGAGGAGAGCTGCCCCCGCACGAGCATGTTCACCGGGAAGGCCGAAAGCGACACCCCCGCCAGGAACGCCCCTGTCACGAGGGGAAGATCCAGGGCCCAGCTGAGCCCCAGGAATCCGAAGAGGATCGCCACCACCACGAGAAGCAGGCTCTCCTCGTCGAAGGCCAGCTTCCGCACCGCGAAGGGCGCGCCCCACCGGATCATGACCCAGGCGAGGGCGGTGAGGGCCAGGGTCCCCGCCACCCCCATGGCCACGGCTGCACCTCCGTCGTCGAAGCGCGAGACCACGGGAATGAGGAGAATGACGAGGAGGTCCTGGAGGAGGAGGACGCCGGTCACGAGACGTCCCACGGGCTCGAAGAGCTGCTGCCGCTGCTGGAGGATCCGGACCACCACGAGGGTGGATGACGCCGAGAGCGCGAGCCCCAGGTAGAGCGCCGACTGGAGCGAGATCCCGAGAAGGAGCCCCACGCCGACGCCCACGGTTCCGAGGATCAGGAACTGGAGGAGGCCCACGGCGAGCGCCGCACCGCGCCAGTTCCGCACGCGCCCCGGGTTGAGCTCGATCCCCGCCGTGAAGACAAGCACCGTGAGGCCCAGGACGAGGGCGTCCTCCAGGAAGTCGCCCTCGATGGGGAAGAGGGCGGTGGTGGCCACCCCGCCCAGGATCAGGACCGGAACGGCCGGAAGCCCGGTCCAGCGGCTGAGTCCGTACCCGAAGGCCGCGGCTGCCAGGAGGAGGGTCAGGGCCGTCATGGCCGGAACACCCCGCGCTCCCGGAGTTCCGCGATGACCCGCTCCACCCCGGCGGCCCGGGAGTTCACCGCGAGCGCGACCCCGAGCTCC
>JBJHCE010000272.1:0-3220 GCA_050485865.1 Gemmatimonadales bacterium
CCGGCGAGACCCCATGGCATCTCACGCTCGGCTTCGAACCGCCCCGCCAACCCTCCACGCCGGGGGGCGCCGGAAGCGCTCCCTGACCAGGGTCCAGAGCATCCGCATCCCCACCCGGACCGACATGATGAGGGACCCCGAGATCTTGGACCGCCCGGCGGCCCGGGGCCTCCGCTCCACCGGCACCTCGGCGATCCGCATCCCGGCGCGCGAGGCGCGAAGCTGCATCTGGAGGGTCCACCCCCAGGTGGGATCGTCCATTTCGAGGGTACGGAGCGCGTCGAGGCGGATGGCCCGAAGCGGCCCCAGGTCGGCCATGCGGGCTCCGTGGAGGAGGCGCGCGAGGGCAGTGACGAAGCGGGTCCCGCCCCGCTGGCGGAGGGGGGCGTCGCCACGCCCCCGCCGGACCCCGATGGAGAGCTCCGCCCGGTTTTCGACGAGGGGTTTCAGGATGCGCACGAGGGCCGCCGGGTCGTCGCTCCGGTCTCCGTCCAGGAAGAGGACGATCCGGGGATCCCTGCCCCCGGCCCGCACCGCCGCGGGGGTGCCTTCGCCGCAGGGCTCGAGGGTGCGGAGCCCCCGGAGGCAGGCCCTCCCGTAGCCCGCGCGAGGCTCGTGGACGACCTGGGCACCCGCCTCCCGGGCCACCCGGGCGGTGGCGTCGGTGGAGCCGTTGTCCACGACCAGGATCCGCTCGAGCCCGAGGTCCCGGAGGTCGGCCACGAGCCCGGGGAGGTTCTCGGCCTCGTTCCGGGCGGGGACGAGGACCGTGACCCGGTCGGCTCCGGGAATGGGCTCAGCCGGGAGCATGCCCGGGAAGTCCCGCCAGCCGGCGATGGGCGCCCGGAGGCCTGCCCAGGCGCCCCCGCTCCACGAGCTCGCCCACCCCGAGCCACCCCCACCCGAAGCCGAAAAGCAGGAGGAAGGGAAGCGTCGGATAGAGCCCCCACCGGAGCGCGAGCACGGTGGAGCAGGCCATCCATGCGGCGAGAAGGAGCTTGAGCGCCAGGTCGCCGGACCCCGCCGGAGCCCGATAGCGCCGGAGCCCGGCCCGGCCGCCCTTCGGCGTGCGGTGAAAGGGGTCCCGGCCACGCCCCCGGCCGGTGACCCCCCGGAGGACTGCCCGGGCCACCGGGGCCGTGAGCCCGACCCCGAGGGCCATGGTGAGGAGGGCCTGGGGGACCGACCGTCCCCACCCCCGGGCCCGGGCGCGGGCCGCCGCCAGGTAGAAGACCAGGAACGACCCGGTGGCCGCCGCGAAGACCAGGAGGTCCAGGAGGAGCCACGCCTCGAGCCCCAGCGACCGCCGGGCCACCGCCGAGGGAAGGAGGAGGATGCCCAGGACCACGGTGAGGGGGTGGGCCAGGTGCCCCAGCATGTGGAAGGTGGCCTCCACCTTGACCGGGCGGGGCCAGGGCCCCCGCCAGAGGGTGGGGAGGAGCTTCCGCCCCGTCTCGACCCCCCCCTGGGCCCACCGCTTCTGCTGGACTTCAAGGGCCCGGATCCCCTCGGGAAGCTCGGCGGGGACCCCGACCCCTCCCAGGTAGACGAAGCGCCACCCCGCCATCTGGGCGCGGTAGCTCGCATCCAGGTCTTCGGTGAGGGTGTCGGGAGACCACCCGCCGGCGTCATCCAGCGCCTCGCGACGCCACATGCCGGCGGTGCCGTTGAAGTTCATGAAGCGCCCCGAGGCGTAGCGCCCCCCCTGCTCGAACCAGAAGTGCCCGTCGAGGAGGAGGGCCTGCCCACGGGTGAGGGGGCGCGCCCCCTCGTTCAGGTGATCCCACCGGGCCTGCACCATCCCCACTCCCGGGTCCTGGAAGGGAGGGAGGAGCCGGTGCAGCAGGTCCGGCGGGGGGAGGAAATCCGCGTCGAGAACCAGGAAAAACGCCCCCCGGGCCGCCCGGAGCCCCTCGGCGAGCGCCCCCGCCTTGAACCCCTCCCGCCGCGCCCGGTGAAGGTGCTCCACCCGCACCCCCCCGGCGCGGAGTTCGGGAAGGAGGGCCCGGATCCGGTCCGTGGTCTCGTCGGTGGAGTCGTCCAGGAGCTGCACCTCGAGGAGGTGCGCCGGATAGTCCAGCGCCACCGCCGCCCGGGCCAGCCGCTCCACTACCTCGGCCTCGTTGTAGACCGGAAGCTGGACCGTGACCGGGGGAAGGGGGCCCGCCCAGCGCGCCGCCTCGCGCCCGGCCCGGGCCGGGGCCCCCCGGGCCCGCCGGAGGAGGACCAGGCGGTGAAGGGCCAGGGGCACGAGGAGGGCGAGGATGAGCGCGGCCAGCACGATCACGCCCCACGCCACCGCAGGGGGAAGGACGAGGAGACTCAAGGGGTGTCCGGCAAGGGCGCCCCCGGTCAGGACGCTCCCGGAAGCGGCGCCCCCGCTCATGGCGCCCCCGCTCCCGAGGCCGGATCCGGGTCGGCCCCGGCTGTCGGGTCCGGGTCCGGTTCCCCCGCCTCGAACCCCGGGCAGGCGAAGACCGGAAGGGGCGGGTAGCGCCGGAATCGGGGGTCGTCGTACGACCGGCGACAGAGGAGAAAGACCGAGCCCCTCCGGTTCCGGATCTCCCGGCGGTGCCGGCAGACCCCGCAGAGGCCGGCCTTCACGGCGAACCCTCCCCGCCCCCGGGGGCCCGGATCCCGAGGAAGCCCACCTGCCTTCCGGCATCGCCCCCCCGGTGGGAGTGGAAGCGCGCGTCGCCGAGGGTGCAGAGCCCCGAGCGGAGGATGGCCGACCCGGGCACCCCGGCACGCAGGGCCCGCTCCTCCAGGTGCGCCCTCAGGTCCAGGAGCGACGGCCCCTCCGCCTCGGGGAGGCCCAGGGCCCGGATCACCTCAGGGCCGACCTCGTACGCATCTCCCGAAATGGAGGGACCGAGGTACAGGTGGAGCGCGTGGGGACCGGTTCCGAAGGCGTCTTCGAGGGCCTGGATTCCCGCCTCCAGGATCCCCTGGGCGGCGCCGCGCCAACCGGCGTGGAGGAGGGCCACGGCCCGGGGTTCAGGGGCCACGACGAAGACCGGCACGCAGTCGGCGAGCGACACGGTGAGGAGGACGCCAGGCGCGGAGGTGGCATGGCCGTCCGAGGGCGGGGCAAGGAGGAGGCCGGGGGGGAGGTCCCGGTGCACGCGGACCGCGGCGCCGTGCACCTGGCGGGCGTGGACGACGGTGGTGACGCCGGGAAGCGCGCCGAGTTGGTCCCAGTACTCGAGGATCGCCCCCC
>JBJHCE010000273.1:0-3189 GCA_050485865.1 Gemmatimonadales bacterium
TGGCGAAAGGGTGCCCTTCCGATCCGCCTGAAGGAAGCCCTCGACCGGGGCGCCACCGGGATCCGGTGGGAGGATCCGGCCCCCACCTGGTCCAGCGCTCTCGCCCGGGGGGCGCGCGACATGATGCGCCCCGTGTTCTGGCTCCCCGTGGCGGTGGTCGTCGGGATCCTCCTTTCGGCAGGTGCCCCGTGGGAGCGGGCCTTCTGGATCGGCGCCCGGGCCCTCACGGTGGGGATCGTCCTCTTCGCCCTGGTCCGCGCCTTCGACTTCCAGGGATTCGTCCGGTGGCTCCGCGACCGGGGGCACTGGGGCCCTGCCGTGGCCTTCGAGCGGGCGCTTCGCCGCTAACGCATCCCCGAAACACGCATCCCCGAACCACGAACGAATCGATGCCGCGTACGTCCATGATCCGAGCGCTTCTTCTCGTTGCCGCCCTCGTTCTCTGGCCGGTCACGGCGCCCTCCGCCCAGGCGCAGCAGACCGCACCCCGGCCCATGGTGCCCGAGGACTACCACGCCCTCACCTTCGTGGGCGACCCCCAGGTGAGCCCCGACGGCCGGGAGGTGGCCTTCGTGGTGCGGCGGGTCTCGGACGACCGGAGGGGGCGCGATGGGTCAATCTGGATCGCCGCCACCGAGGGCGCCATGGAGCCCCGCCGCCTCACCCAGGGGACGCGCGACGCCATGCCCCGGTGGGCCCCGAACGGCACCCGGGTCGCGTACCTGGACTCGGCCCCTGACACCACGGGGGGCGAGGAGGTGCGCGGCACCCGGCTCCGGATCCTTCCCCGCGAAGGCGGCCCCGCCGCCACCGTGCTCCACCTGCGGCAGGGGTCCGTGAGCGACTACCGGTGGACCCGCGACGGGCGGATCGTCCTCACCCTGAACCTGGACCCGTCGGTCGCGGATCCGCGCCTTCCCGCCCCGGAGCGCGACCCGTCGGAGCCCGACCTCACCGTGGTCACCGACGCGGTCTACAAGGCCGAGGGCACCGGGCTCCTCGGGCCCGAGCGGCGCCACCTCTGGGTCCTCGATCCCACCGTGGGCTCCTTCGCGCGCCTCACCCCGGGGGATGCGCGGTGGAACGACAACCAGGCGGCGGTCTCGCCGGACGGATCGCTCGCCGTCTTCCAGCGGGACGGCTCCGGAGAAGAGTACGACGGCGCCTTTCCCCGGGACCTCTGGATCCTCCCCCTCTCGGCCACCCCCGGCGAGGAACCCCGGGCCCTCGGGCTCCCCGAGGGTAGGGCCTCGAACCCCGCCTGGTCTCCCGACGGCCGGAGCCTCCTCTACCACATGGCCCCGGGGCGCTACGCCCGCCCGCACCTCCAGGTGGTGGAGGTGGACGGCGGGTCGCCCCGAACCCTCACCCTCGACGCGGACCTCGAGCCGGGCGAGTTCTTCTGGCACACCTCGGGGCGGCACCTGTATTTCACCGCCGACCACCGGGGGACGCGCCCCCTGTACCGGGTGAACGCCAACGGCTCGGACCTCCGTCCCCTCTTCGGCGAGGACGGCGCGGTGCGCTCTCCCACCCTTTCGGCCGACGGGCGCGTGATCGCCTTCCTCTACGAGAACGAGGTGAACCCGCCGGAGGTCTGGATCGCCGACGAGGACGGGCGAAACCCCCGTCCCCTCACCTCCTTCAACCGGGCCCTGCTCGAGACCCTGGACCTGACCCGGGCGGAGGAGTTCGACTTCCTGAACGGCGAGGGCGACCTCCTGCAGGGCTTCCTGGTCCGACCGGCGGGGTGGAGTCCGGGCGCCTCGCATCCCATGGTACTGAACATCAAGGGAGGTCCGGGGGGGATGTGGGGGCGGCAGTGGATGCCCGAGTTCCAGGTCCTGTCGGGCGCCGGCTACGCGGTGGCCTTCGTGAACTACCGGGGGAGCTCGGGCTACGGGCACGCCTTCCGGAGCGCCGTGCGCCTCGACTACGGGGGCGCGGATGCCCGGGACAACCTCCGTCTCGTGGACGAGGTCCTCTCGCGGAACTCCTGGATCGACCCGGAGCGCCTCTTCATTACCGGGGGGAGCCACGGGGGATTCCTCACGAACTGGATCACCACCGAGACCACGCGGTTCCGGGCCGCGGTGACGCAGCGGAGCGTGTCGAACTGGATCTCCGAGGCCGGGACGCAGGCGTACCCGCCCCGGGCCATGCGGGAGGAGTTCGGCGGCACGATCTGGGAGAACTTCGACCTCTACTGGGGGCGCTCGCCCCTGTCGCGGGCCGACCGGGTCCGGACTCCGACCCTCGTGATCCACTCGGAAGACGACCAGATCACCCCCATCGGGCAGGGGCAGGAGTGGTTCTATGCGCTCAAGGCGAACGGCGTCCCCACCGAAATGGTGGTCTTCCACGGCGAGGGGCACGAGCTCTCGCGCTCGGGGACCCCGGTGAACCTGGTGGAGCGCCTCCGCCGGATCGTGGAGTGGTTCGAGCGCTGGGACGCCCGGTGACGGCTCCCCCGAGACTGGAGCGGTACCGCGCCCTCGTCGAGGATTTCGACGCCTTCATCGAGGCGAACCTGGCCCCGGAGCCGGTGAACCTCCGGGTCCGAACCGGGCTCGTTGCCCCCGAACGGCTGGAGCGGAGCCTTGCCGACCAGGGGTTCGAGCTGGCGCGGGTGCCGGGGCTTCCCGACCTCCGGAAGGTGGTCTCGGGCCCCCACTCGCCGGCGCAGACCGTGGAGCACTGGCTCGGGCTCTTCACGATCCAGCAGGCGGTGATGTCGGTTCCGTCCCTCGCCCTCGCCCCGCGCCCGGGCGAGCGGGTGCTGGACCTCTGCGCCGCCCCCGGCGGAAAGACGACCCACCTGGCCGAGCTCATGGAGGACCGGGGGTGCCTCGTGGCGGTGGACCCGAAGGAGAAGCGCCTCCGGGGGCTCATGGCGAACGTCTTCCGGATGGGGCACACGAACGTGCTCGTGGTGGCCGCCGACGGGCGGGAACTCTCCGCCGGCGCCTCCTTCGACCGGGTGCTGGTGGATGCACCCTGCTCGGCGGAGGGGAACTTCCGCCGCACCCGTGGGCGCCTTCCCCGCCGCGACGGGAAGTTCGTGCGCTACGTGACCGGGCTCCAGGAGGCCCTCCTGCGAAGGGCCATCGAGGTCACCCGCCCGGGGGGGACGATCGTGTACAGCACCTGCACCTGGGCGCCGGAGGAGAACGAGGCGATCCTCGCCCG
>JBJHCE010000274.1:0-3153 GCA_050485865.1 Gemmatimonadales bacterium
CTCGCCGGAGACGATCCGTGCGCTCCGCCCCTTCGACCCCCGGGACCGCCTCGACTTCGTGATGCGGACCCTCCAGATCCTGAAGGAGGAGCTGGACGTGCCGGTGCTGGGCTTCATCGGCGCACCCTTCACCCTCATGACGTACATGGTCGAGTCGCCGCGCACCCGGGAGCGCACGGGCACCAAGTCCTTCATGTGGAGCGAGCCCGGCCTCTGGGACGAGCTCATGTCGTTCTGGAGCGAACACCTGATCGCCTTCGGGCGGGCCCAGGTGGAGGCGGGCGCCGGGTGCATCCAGATCTTCGACTCGTGGGCGGGCTCCCTCCACCCCGAGGACTACCGCCGCTCGGTCCTCCCCTACACGAAGCGCATCCTCGACGGCCTCGCGGAACACGGGATCCCCACGATCAACTTCGCCACCGGGAACCCCGCCCTCCTCCCCTCGCTGGCCGAGGCCGGGGGCGACGTGATCGGCCTCGACTGGCGGATCCGGATCGAGGACGCCTGGGAGATCGTGGGACACGACCGGGGGGTCCAGGGGAACCTGGATCCGGTGGCGCTCCTGGCCGGGAAGGAGGTGGCACTCGCCCGCGCCGCCGAGATCATCGAGGCGGTGGCCGGGCGCCCGGGGCACATCTTCAACGTGGGGCACGGCCTCCACCCCGAGACCGACCCCGAGGTGGTGCGCGCCGTGGTGGAGTACGTACAGGGGGTGGAGCTGGCCGGGCTCCGGGACCGGGCGCGGCGGCGCTGACCCTTCAGGCCTCCGCCCCTGCCTCCGGATCGGGGCCGGGCTGAAGGAGGTGGAGGGCGTCGGGCCCGCCCTGGGCCATGACCTCGTCCACCCCCTCGACGGTGATCGCCAGCGTACCGTTGTCCAGCCGCTGGATGAACTTCCGCTCCTTCAGGTACCAGAGGTGGAAGCGCATGACCTCCTCGGGGCACCCCAGGAGCCGCTCGAGCTCGATGATCCCGAGCCCCGGCTTCTCCACGTCGTTCCGCCGCGCCGTGTAGAGGAGGGTCAGGATCCCGGCCCGGAGCTGCCGGTCCGAGCGCACCCCGTCGTTCGCCGACGCCTGGTCGAAGACCCGCCACCGGGCCTCCTGCACCTCGCCGTAGTGGAGGTCGTAGCGCGCCCGCTCCTCGGGATCCGAGAGCACACGGTAGGCCTCCACCACCGCGTTGAAGCGGTCCGCATCCCCGGAATCCACGTTGTCGGGGTGGTAGCGCTTGGCCAGGTGCCGGAACACGCGCTCGATGGTATCGCCGTCGGCGTGGGGGCTGACCTGGAGCGTGGCGTAGTGGTCGGATGGGGTACCTGGGACCATGGGATGCGGAGGTTCGGGGTGGATATCGGAGTGCCGACCGGGGGCCTCGGGGGCCGCCGCCTCCGACAAAGTGTCCCCCACCCGCGCCCCGCGGCAACCGTCCCGTCCGGGGCGATCCGCGCGCGGGAACCCCGATGGCGCCGGCGAGTAGCCTTTCCCTCGGCCCCGTTCGACCCCCTTCACCCCCCGTTTCCATGGCCCCCGATCTCGCCCGGAAGACCGCCGTCCTCGCCCTCAACTTCGGTGAGCCCGAGAACCCCGTCCCGGAGGAGGTCCTCCCCTTCCTCGAACGGATCTTCTACACGAACGCGTCCCTCGAGCCCCGGGCCACCGAGGAGGCCCGGCGGGCCCGGGCGCGGGAGCTGGCCGAAGACCGCGCCCCCGGACTCATCGAGGAGTACCGGGAGATCGGCGGGTCCCCGTTGAACGCCCAGGCCCGGGCCGAGGCCTCGGCCCTCGAGGCGGAACTCCAGGCCCGGGGGTACCCGCTCACGGTACACCCGGCCTTCCAGTTCACCGACCCCCTCGTGGCCGACGTGGTGGAGGAGCTCAAGGCCTCCGGGGTGGAGCACATCGTGGCCCTCCCGATCTACCCCCTCTGCGGCCACTCGACGAACGTGGCCTCTCTGAACGACGTGGCACGGGCCATCGACGCCCTCCAGTGGGATGGGGTCCGGTTCGACGGGATCACCGGGTGGCACCGGCACCCCTCCTACCTGGAGATGCGGGCGGGGGCGGTGCGGGAAACCGCCGCCCGGGCCGGGGTCGATCTCGGCGCCCCCGGGGTCAAGCTCGTCTTCTCGGCCCACGGGACCCCGATCAAGTACCTGGAGGCGGGAAGCGGGTACGCCCGCTACGTGGACGAATTCTGCTCGGAGGTGGCGGCGCTCCTCGGGGTCCGGGACTACGCCCTGGGCTTCCAGAACCACACGAACCGCCGGATCGCCTGGACCGAGCCGGACATCGAGAAGGTCATCGAGGAGGTGGAGGCGCACACCGTGGTCGTGGACCCGGTCTCCTTCATGCACGAGCAGTCGGAGACGCTGGCGGAGCTGGACCACGAGCTCCGGGAGGAGGCAGAGGCCCGCGGACTCGCCTTTCACCGGGTCCCGGTGCCGGTGGACGACCCGCGCTACCCGAAGGTCCTGGCCGACCTCGTGGAGCCCTTCCTCACCGGCGAGGCCGGGAAGGTGCGAAGCGCGGCCGGGCTCCACTTCGGCCCCTGCCGGTGCCGCCCGGTGTCCGGGACCTTCTGCCTGAACTCCCGGCCTCGGAACGAGGCCGCGGTCCTCCCCGCCGGGCTCGGCTGAACTGTCGGGCCCGGCTGGACCGCCGAACCGCAGGACTCGGTCGAGCCGCCGGGCGCTGCTGGGCCGCCGGAGTCAGCCGATCGCCGACGCCACGGTCCCCGCGAGGGCACGGGCCCGGGCCACCCGCCCCGGGATCCCCACCCGGGATTCGTAGTTCGTGCACAGGTCGAGCCCCGGGGGAAGGGTGAGCCCCTCGAGGGCAGTCCAGCTCAGGTCCCACGACGGGACCCGGGTCTTCGACACCGAGAGGACCCGGGCCTCCACCCCGGTCACCGCCATGAACTCGTCACGGGCCACCTGGCCGATGACCGTGTCCGGCTCTTCCAGGATCGCCGGGTCCCGGGCACCGCCCAGGAAGGCCGTGTAGACCCCGTCGCGCCCCAGGGCCGAGGCGTTCCAGGTCACGCCCCGGGTGCGGAGCCCCTCGCCGTAGCCGACCTGGTACCCCAGGCCATGGAGGGTCCCTTCGTCCGAGGCCATGTGCACGAGGGCGAGCCGGTTGTACCGGAGCTGCC
>JBJHCE010000275.1:0-3148 GCA_050485865.1 Gemmatimonadales bacterium
GATACTTCCAGTATTCGAGGGTAGCCACGAGTTCAAGGGCATCTGCGTGGGTCGGGCTCCTCGCCACCGCCCGGTTCGCATGCCCGAGACCGACCTCGATCCACCGGGCAGCGTGGTCCCGGTCCACTCCCCCGAGGCGGGAACGCCGGTAGGCAAGCCACCCACGTCGGAGCACGGGGTCGATCCACTGGGGGTCCGCAGCCTCCGCCGAAGCCAGCAGGACGTCGGCCTCGTCAAGCCGCGCCCCGCCGCGCGCCGCGTCGCCGTGCTCCACCAGGGCCTCGCCCTCCGCCGCCGACCGTTCCGCCTGCTGAAGTGCCTCCCAGGCCTCGACGGACCGAGTCCCGATCCTGGCCCGGGCCTCGCCAAACGCCGCGCCGATCCGTCTTCGCAGGAACTCTCCCACCGAGTCGGCGAGTTCGTCCTGGAGCTGGAAGAGTTCGGTGCGGGGACGTTCGATGCGGGTAGAGGCGAACTGTCGGCCGCTTCCTCCCTCGATGGCTTCGATCTCGACGCGCACCCGGTCTCCGGCCTGCGCCACGGTGCCGGTCACGAGGGTCCCCGCGTCCAGGGTCCGGGCCACGACCTCGGGTGCGACGTGGGCGCCTCGGAACTGGGCGGAGCCGTTTCTCGAAACCACCCGCAGTCCGTCGACCGAGCCGAGTCCGTCGATGAGGGCTTCGGTGAGGCCTGGGGCGAGGAACTCCGCATCACCGCCGCCGCGCGGCTCGAAGTAGAGCACCGCCACGTTGCGGGGGTCGGCCGAGCCTTCGAGCACGGCGAGCTCCGGATCGATCCGTGCGGTGGCCTGGCGCACCACGATCCCCGTGGCCACGACCGCCACCACCGCGACAACGGAGAGCATCCAGACCTCGGTGCGGGGAACGTCCTGCCGGCCCTTGGCCCCGTGGAACCACGCGACGATGAGGGCTCCCGGAGCCCCACAGATCACAAGGGTGAGCACCGCCGGATAGGCGAAGCGGGGGAGGAGCTCGTTGGCAACGAGCTGGTCCGCGACCTGGAGTACCACCCAGGCCGCGGCGGCATACGCCAGGACGAACCGAAGGATCCTCCGGTCGCGGAGGTCTGCGAGGAACCCCATGGGGAGACGGGCGCATCCGGGGCTTCTGCCCCACCAACAAGGTGATGGACGAGGGAACGGGGTCATGGACGCTAAGTCGGAACCCCCGAAACTGCAATGTTTTTTTTCGGGTTACCCCACGCGAACCGAAGGGACTGGCCCAAACGGCGCCCCGATGGGCCGACCGGGGAGCTCCGAACGCTCGCAGCGCCGGCACATCAGGAAGAGCACGACAGCATCGAGCACCCCGGACGGCTCCGGGCCCACTCCGGGCGGCGGGCCGCAAGGGCCGCGTGTTCGGGCCTGACCTCGTACGGGGTGCGGAGCACCTCCATGAGGGTCCGGACCCGCTCCGGGTCGCCGGATTCGGCCCGGTCAATGGCCTCCTGGGCCACCCAGTTCCGGAGCACGAACCCGGGGTTCACCCGGTCCATCCGGGCGCGGATCTCCGCCCCCGGGGTCGCGGGGTGCGCGCGGGCGAGCCCCTCGAGCCAGCGCCCGAGCCAGCCCAGGAGTTCCGGGGTCACGGCGGCCCGCTTCGCCTCGTCGTAGAAGACCGGGAGGAGGGGCTCGGGAAGGCGGCCCTCGGCGACGGACCGGCCCGCCCCGTCCGCATCCTCCGAAAGTGCCCCCAGGGCACGGAAGAAGAGGGTGAAGTCCATCTCGCCCCGGTGGAGGATCCCCCACGCGTCGGAAGCGAGGGTCTGGGCCTCGTCGGAGGCGGAGCCGTCCAGCCCGAACTTGGCCGCCACCATGGCCGGGTAGGCGGCGTTGTAGCGCGCCACGTACCGGCCGAGTCCCTCCTCCAGCGGCTCGGGGCCCGGGAAGGCGGGAAGAAGGGCCTCGGCGAAGCGCACGAGGTTCCACTGGGCCACCGCGGGCTGGTTCCCGTAGCGGTAGCGCCGGCGCGCGGCGTCGGTGGTGTTCGGCGTCCAGTCCGGGTCGAAGTCGTCGAGGAAGCCGTAGGGGCCGTAGTCGATGGTGAGCCCCAGGATCGAGAGGTTGTCGGTGTTCATGACCCCGTGCACGAAGCCGACGCGCATCCAGTGGACCATGAGGTCAGCGGTGCGCTCGCAGACCTCGCGGAAGAAGGCGCTCCGGCGGGCGTTGGTGGCGGCGGGGTCCGGGCCCGGGTGCGCCTCGGCCAGGTGCGGGAAGTCCCGGTCGATGGCGAAGTCCAGGAGGCGCTCGAGGAGCTCGTTCTCTCCCCGGGATGCGAGGAGCTGGAAGTTTCCGGGGCGAAGGAAGGAGGGGGCCACGCGGCAGACGATTGCGCCGGGCTCCGGGCGGGGGTTTCCGTCGTAGAGGATGTCGCGGATGACGGACTCGCCGGTGGTGACCAGGGAGAGGGCGCGGGTGGTGGGGATCCCCAGGTGGTGCATCGCCTCGGAGCAGAGGAACTCCCGGATCGACGAGCGGAGAACGGCGCGGCCGTCCGCGGTGCGGGCGTAGGGGGTGGGGCCTGCACCCTTCAGCTGGAGTTCCTGGCGCGCGCCCGAAGGGGTTACGACCTCGCCCAGCGAAATGGCGCGGCCGTCTCCGAGCTGGCCCGCCCAGACGCCGAACTGGTGCCCCCCGTAGGCGGCGGCGAAGGGTTGCATCCCGGGGAGGAGCTCGTTTCCGGCGAAGACGCGCGCAAAGCGCGGGGTGTGGGCGTCCGCCTCCGAGAGGCCCAGGAGGTCGCCCACTTCCGGGCTCCAGGCCAGGAGGCGGGGCGCCGGGGCGGGGGTTGGGGTTACGGAGCTCCAGCAGGCGCGGAAGACCTGGCGAGGGCGGTTCTCCGTTTCGGGGTCGCCCGGGAGCTCCGTGGTGAAGCGGTTGTCGAAGACGAGGTGGTCCATGCTGCGGGCTACCCCGAGGGGGGCGTGGCCGGTCCGGGGGGTGGGCGGCTCGGGACGCGGGTGGTCCGGAACGGACCGTTCTGATAACTTGTAAAGTGGCGGGGTCCGCATGGGGCGGGCTCGGCCGTGCTCGAACAGAACCGGGAGGTCCCGCGATTTCCAGCCAGACGCGCGTGAACGAACAGATTCGCCTGAGCCCCGTCCGCCTCATCGATGCCGATGGGGA
>JBJHCE010000276.1:0-3056 GCA_050485865.1 Gemmatimonadales bacterium
ACGCCGTCGAAGACCACGTGGCCCCGGAGCGCGGGAACCGCCTGCCGCTCCGCATCCCCCTCATCCTCCCCCGCCATGGCCATGACCTCGCGGATCCGGTCGAGCCCCGCGAAGGCCTCGGAGATCTGGGTTCCGATGTTGGCCATCTGGACGAGGGGTGCCGCCATGAGCCCCACGAAGAAGACGTACATGACGAGGTCGCCGAGGGTCATGGAGCCACCCAGGAGCGCGCGGCCGCCCACCACGATGATGAGCGCCCCCACCGCGCCCACGCACACGGTGGAAAACGCCGTCACCGCCGAGGTCCCGGTGATCGTGGACGCGATGTTCCGGAAGAGGGAGTGGACCCCCTTCGTGAAGACCCTCGCCTCCTTCCGCTCGGACACGTAGGTCTTGACGACCCGGATCCCGCCGAGCCCCTCGCCCAGGCGCCCCGTGACCTGCGCGTTCAGCTCGCCCCGGCGGCGGAAGATCGGGCGCAGCCGGTTGAAGGCGTACGCCATGGTCCCTGCGAAGAGGGAGAGGATCAGGAGGACGCCCACGGTGAGGGGGGCGTTCAGCCAGAAGAGGACCCCCATGGCGATGGCCGAGGTGAGGAGGCCGCCCGCGAGCTGGAGGATCCCCGTGCCCACGAGATTCCGGATCCCCTCGGCATCGGTCATGATGCGGGAAATGAGCACACCGGACCGGGTGGTGTCGAAGTAGGACACCGGGAGATGCAGCACGTGGTCCTGCACCCGGCGGCGCATGTCGGCAATGGCCCGCTGGCCCGCCACACTCACCACCTGCGACAGCGCGAACGCCGAGCCGCCCTGCAGGAGGGTGGCGCCCGCGACCGCGACGGCCAGCGGGATCAGGAGGTCGCCACGGGCGTTCCCCGCCACCTCGTCGATGAGGAACTTGGAGGACGCCGGAAGGACGAGCCCCGAGAGGCGGTTCACGAGCATGAGCCCGAAGCCCACCGCGAGGGCGCCCCGGTGGGCCCGCATGAGCGCCCGGGTCTCGCGCCAGACGGCGGCGCGGTCGGTGGGACGGCGGGCCTTGCGGCCGGAAGTGGGGTCGCCGGGTGGGGTCATGGCGGGAAAGCTCGCGGCCGCGGGATGATGCGTAAAGCGGGCCGGGTTGCCGACGGCGCACCCGGCGCCGGCCCGGGGCATGACTGAAAACTGTTGCGTTTCATGAACTTTCCGCCGTATCTTGCCCCCTCCCCGGGTTGGCAGGACCGCGTCTCCTTCCCAGCCTTTCGCACGGATCCTTCCCGGATTTCGGGCAGAAGTGGCAGATCACGAGTCCCCGTGAACTGACTGCGTGCGCTTCGGAACGGCCAGCAGGAGTTGGGCATGCACGTGGTTCCGCCGTCGTCCTCCCTGCATGCGCTGCAGGAAGAGTTCGAGGCAGTGCGCCCCGGTGCCGACCCGGTTGCGGGGCCGGTCCGGGATGCGGACCGGGGCATGGTGGAACTTGTCCGGACCGCCCACCAGCTCGAGCTCTCCGCCCTCTGCCTCTCGGGCGGCGGTATCCGGAGCGCGGCGTTCTCGGTGGGGGTCCTCGAAGGGCTTGCCCGGCATGAACGGCTGGGAACGTTCGACTACCTCTCCACCGTGTCCGGTGGTGGGTATGCCGGGGCGTGGCTCAGCGCCTGGCGGTTCCACGCAGCGCGCATGGGACCCGACGCACCCCCTCCCCCCGAGCCTTGGCCCGCTTTCCATCGGACCGAGGGTGGGTCGCCCGAACCCGGGCCACTCCGACGACTCCGACTTCTTCGGAGGTACCTGGCCCCCCACGAGGGGGTCGCGTCCATCGACCTGTGGGTCGTGTTCGCGACCATGGCGCGAAACCTCCTTCTGAACTGGCTCGCCCTCGTCCCCCTCCTGGCGGGCCTCCTCCTCCTTCCGTACGTGTACCTTGCCCTGATCCAGGTGCTGGACCGGGAGCTCGTGGACTCCGCAGGGTTCGCCCTGTCGGCGCCCGCAACCTGGATTCTCCTGGGAAGCGTCGCCCTGCTATCGTTCTCCGTCGCGGAGATCGGACGACAGCTCCCTGGAATCGGAGGAAGATCCAGCTCGCAGCGCCGCTTCCTCCGGCGGTGCCTCGCTCCGCTCTGTATCGGGACTCTCGGGCTTCTGCTCTTCTGGGCGGTGGACGAGGTTCCGATCCGACCGGGGCCGGCGATCGGGGCCGCGACCGCCCTGAGCGTGCTTGTCTGGGCTGTGGCAACGGTGCGCACGAAGCGACGGCGGCGACCCAGAAGCTGGTTTGCGGCGGCGGTGGCGGGGGCCTTCACGGGGGCGGGGCTCTGGGTCCTCACTACGGGTGCCTTCGGGAGCGGCCACGCCCTCACACGGGGCTACACCACGTTCGCGTTCCCCCTCGTGCTCGGGATCGTGCTCTTCGCGACGGTGCTCTTCGTCGGTTTCTCGCGCGAGGAAACGACGGACGAGGACCTGGAGTGGTGGGGTCGTTTCGGCGCCTGGCTCCTCGTTGTGGGGCTCGCCTGGACAACCCTCGCGACCCTGGTTTTCTGGGGCCCGCCAGCCCTGGACTGGGTTGCACGGGAGGTGGCAGGGATCCGGAACCTGTCGAGTGCGCGCCTGTCGGCGATCGCTGGGGTGCTCACCACGCTCGCGGGGGGCGTCGTGGCCATCGGGGCGCGTGCATCGAGGCCCGATGCAACCGGCCGAAGTCGCGTGGCTGGCCGGATCATGTCGGCAGGCGTCCCGCTCTTCGCGGGGCTCCTCCTCACCTTCCTGGCAATCCTCAACCTGAAGATGCTTCGGACGCTGGCGAGCGGGGTCCTCCCGGTGGATCTCACGGTTCACGCCCTCCTGGCCGAGTTTCACCTGGTGGAATCCGTAGTCCTCGCGGGGGCTCTCGCCGGCTTCGGGATCCTGATGGCGGGAGCACTTCCCGTGAACCGCTTCTCCCTGAACGGGATGTACCGGAACCGACTGGTCCGGAGCTTCGTGGGCGCCTCGCGCCCGGAGGCGATTAGGTCCCCCAGCCTCTTCACGGGATTCGACCCGGCTGACGACGTGGCACTCTCGGAGCTCGCCTCC
>JBJHCE010000277.1:0-2894 GCA_050485865.1 Gemmatimonadales bacterium
GCCTCACATCGCCCGATCCCTCCCCCTGCAAACCCGGCTTCCATCGCCTATCGGTCCCCGGTCCTCCGCCTCCCGGACGCCCCGTCTCTCCGAGGCCCCGTTTTGGGACGGACACCAGATAACGAAGCGCTGAACCTGTCACCGCGCTTCGCGCGGCGCAGGTTAGCGCCAGGGCGTTATGTGTCGCGTGGAACTCCGGCGGCGGGGTCTTCCTCCGGACTGGCCTGGAGCTCGTGGTCGACCGGGCACCGCGGTGTGTTCAACGGGGTAGCAAGCGGCACCACATCATCCGGAGGATGAAGATGCCATCGGTCACGGACATCGTGCACAGCGACCCGGAAATCCTCGGTGGGACCCCCGTGTTCGCGGGGACGCGGGTGCCCGCCAAGACCCTCTTCGAGTATCTGGAATCAGGAGAGACCCTGGACGAGTTTCTCCGGCAATTCCCCTCTGTCTCCCGCGACCGCGCCTTGGCCGCACTTGAAATGGCTCGCGACTCCGTGTTGGATCGTGCGCGTTCTCCTTGACGAGAACCTTCCGATCGGCCTGGCGGCAGAGTTGTCGGACCACTTCGTCGAGACCGTAACCGGCTTGGGATGGTCCGGTGTCAAGAACGGCGAATTGCTCCGCCGCGCTGCTGATAGGTTCGACGCGCTGGTCACGATGGACAGCAACCTCAAGTTCCAGCAGGCCCTCTCGGGAAGACCTTTCGGGGTCGTCGTGGTTCGCGCTGCATCGAACCGCGTTCGGGACCTCCTGCCGGTTGTTCCGGAGATCCTCGCCGCCCTCGATGGCATCGGCCCTGGTGAGGTTCGGACGGCAGGGGCCTAGAAGTCCCGGCGACGTCTGCGAACATAACGAGGCGTTGCACCTGACGGCCCGCTTCGCGGTCCGCAGGTGAACGCCAGCGCGTCAGCACGGAACCGAACACACCCGTGGAAGCACGGCCTTGTTGTAGCATGATATCCCGGCTACCATGAAGGCATGATCCGCAGCTTTCGCGATGCCGGAACCGAAGACCTGTTCCACGGTCGGGACAGCAGGGCCGCGCGGCGCCGGCTTCCAGTTGCGCTGTGGGTCGTGGCCAGCCGAAAGCTCGACGCAATCGACCAGGCTGGGGAACTCGGAGACCTTCGGGTTCCTCCGGGGAACCGACTGGAGGCGCTTCGCGGGGATCGTGCGGGCCAGCACAGCATCAGGATCAACGACCAGTACCGGATCTGCTTCCGCTGGACCACCTCGGGTCCTGAGGACGTCGAGGTCGTCGACTACCGCTGAGGGCGAAGACGATGGTTCGGATTCCAACCCATCGGACACCCACCCACCCGGGTGAAATGCTGCTCGAGGAGTTCCTGAACCCCATGGGCCTGACGCAGCGTGAGCTGGCCGAGGCCATCGGGGTCCCGTACCAGCGGGTGAACGAGATCGTGAACGGGCGCCGGGGGATCACGCCAAGTACAGCCCTTCGCCTCGCTCAGTACTTCGGGATGTCGACGGAGTTCTGGGTCAACGGCCAGATGCGATGGGACCTCTATCATGCTCGGAAGGCCGAAGAGGCGGAGATCAGGCGGATCAAGCCCTATCGGGGTTCTCGGGTCTCCCGGTCGAAGGAAGGCGTTTAGGGAATTCGTTCCAACGGGGCGTTGCACCTGACGCGCCGCTTCGCGTCGCGCAGGTCAAGCCCAGGGCGTCAGCGAGCCCGGCGGACCTCCGGACCTTGCCCGTTGCCGCCGTGCGTCATACATTGTAGTACATGAAGACCGCAGCCGTGACGATCCGCCTGGACTCCCAGCTTGAGGAGTTGCTCGACGAGGTGTGCCGCCAGACGGGGCAATCGCGTAGTGAGGTGGTGCGCGATGCGCTCCGGCGTCAGCTGACGCTCCGCCTGTTCGAAGAAGCTCGACGGAAGGTGATTCCCTTCGCGGAGGCCCGAGGGATCTACACCGACGAGGACGTCTTCAAGCTCATGTCGTGATCCGGGTCTGCCTGGACTCCAATGTCCTGGTCGCGGCATTCGCAGCTCGCGGGCTTTGCTCTGACCTCCTGGCACATGTCCTGAGCGAGCAGCACCTCGTGGTTCCGGACGCAGTGAGGGAGGAGGCACTCCGGGTACTGTCCGTGAAGATCAAGCTGTCCTCGGAAGCCCTTGCCTCCGTCGTGGCGGTACTTGATCGGTGCGAACGGGCTCCCGCATCGTCAGAGCCGAGTCCGGTCCCCGTCCGTGACCCCGACGACGCGAGGATCCTGGCCGATGCGGTTGCGGCTGGAGTGCAGATCCTCGTCACCGGGGACAACGACCTCCTCGATGTCGCGGAGGAACCACCCATTCCGATCGTGTCCCCGCGCGCGTTTCTCATGCTGACGCGCGGGGGGGCTCTCTGACGGGGGTTTGGACCTGACCGGATCAGCGTGGCGGGTCCGGAGCCCTCGCCTTGCGGCTCGCGCTCCGGGTCGGCATGCTGCCCCGGCAGGTCAAACCCAGCGCGTTACCTCGCCAGCGCGGAGCCTCGGTGCTCCGGCCTCCCCGGCACCCTGGACCACCTTCCCCCCAAGGGGAGGAACTCCCCTCGAGCCCGCCTCCGGAGCGCTCCGCCGTCCCCGACCCTTCGGCGGTTTGCACGGCCCGAGGCCCCGGCCTACGTTTTCTCCGCCTCCACGAGGGTGTTCGAAGGTCCCATCCCTCTGAAGGGTGACCCGGACGCGAGGGCGACCGAACCATGAGATCACGCGACCGCGCGGACCACGCGGACCAGGCAGGGCGCCGATGGGCGTCCGGCTCCCTCGCGTTCGTCATGCTCCTCCCGGTGGTCGTGGTGCTCACGGCGGCGGGCATCCACGTGGACCGCCTGGTTCCGGAGATCACCCTCCCGGTGGCCCTGCTCCTGATTCCCGTC
>JBJHCE010000278.1:0-2880 GCA_050485865.1 Gemmatimonadales bacterium
AATCGTGGAGGGTCTCCTGACCCTGGCGAGGGCCGATGCCGGAGCCATCGAGCTCCAGCGGGAACCACTGGAGCTGGGGGCCCTGGCGGCGGAGGCCGTGGCGCGAGCCCGCGGAGGCTCGGGCGAGTCCGGGGGACCGGTGGGGTCGGAGGCTCCTTCGGTCGAGGTCGTCACCCCTCTGGGCGGCCCCCCCGACGGCGTGACGGGGGCGTTCGACGGGCGTCTCATGGTGCAGGCCATCGGGAACCTGGTGACGAACGCGGTGCGCTTCGCCGGCCCCTCGGGGCAGGTCCGGGTCACCGTCGGAAGCAGGGGGGAGGTGGGGATCGTTTCCGTGGAGGACTCGGGCCCCGGGCTCGCGCCAGGAGAGGCCGAGCGGGCCTTCCAGCGCTTCTGGCAGGCGGACCCCAGCCGCTCTCCGGAGGGCACGGCACCGGGGGTGGGACTCGGGCTCTCCATCGTGGAGGCCATCGTGCGGGTCCATGGCGGGTCGGTCCGGGCAGGACGAAGCCGGGACCTGGGTGGCGCGGAATTCCGGATCGAGATTCCCCTCGGAGCGGGATGACCGTCCCCGACCGTGGGGTGCTCCCGCCCGGGCCTCCCGGTGAAGCCTCCTTCACGGTGCCTTCACCTTCCCTTCATCTTCCGCATCAGAACTTCAGGGGTACAGCTCGGCATCCGTCCCTCGACCCGGAGTCCCCTTCCCATGACCGCACCCGCTCTTGCCCTCGCAGCGCTGGCCCTCCTTGGCCCGACTCCGGACCCGGTGGCCACCGACGACCCGGCCGCGGTGGTGGCCGCCTTCCACGAGGCCCTCGCCGCCGGCGATTCCGCCGCTGCCGTTGCGCTTCTCCATGAAGAGGTCCTGGTCTTCGAGCAGGGACAGGGAGAGGACCTCCAGGAGTACCGGAGCCACCACCTGGCCGCCGACATCCGCTTCGCGTCCCAGACGACCCGTCACGTGATGGACTCAAGGAGCATGATTTCCGGCGACGTGGCCGTCCTCACCGCCCGGACCCACACCATGGGGCGGGTGGGTAACCGGGATATCGACAGCAACGGAGTCGAGACCATGGTCCTGCTCCGCACCGATGCCGGGTGGAAGATCCACCACATCCACTGGTCGAGCCGGTGACGAGGAGACTCCCGGCAGGATCCCCCGTTCCACGGAAGGAAGGCAGGTCCACGCCACGGGCAGGGACCCATCGGTCGCCGTTTGCAACCGGGGCGCTCGTGGGGATCGTGCTCTGGTTTCTCGTCATACCGGTTGCGCTTCTGGCACACCAGGTCCTCACGGCGAGCGACCCAGCCGCCGACACGGCGGTCGACGAGCTGCCCCGCGAGCTCCGGCTCACCTTCTACGAGCCGGTCCGGCTCGCCCTGACCACGGTCGAGCTGTCCGGCCCGTCCGGTGAGCCGGTATCCCTCGCCGAACTCCGCCTGTCGGAAGACTCGGATCGGGTCCTGGTGGCGGAGGTCACGGGCACGTCCGACCCGGGTGTGCATGTCGTGGCCTGGAGAACCGCGGGTGCCGACGGACATGCGGTCCAGGGGCGCTTCGGGTTCGAGGTCCTGGGCCCGGCAGCCGAGCCGGAGGCGATGCAACAGGTGCCAACCGAAGCGAGGGACGACGCCGGGACCCTCGTCCACGAAGTGGGTGACCCCGGGTTCACGGCCTCCTCTCCCCTCTTCGTGCTCATCCGGTGGCTTACCCTCGGGGGCCTCGTGGTGCTCCTGGGTGCGCTGACCTTCCGGTGGGGCGTCTTGCCGTCGGGTCGGGTCCGGTCCCCGACGGTCGGGGAGATCTCCCCGCGCGCGAAGCGGGACGCCGCCACCCTTGGACTCGTCGCGGGTGCCGCGCTTCTTCTGCTCGCCCCCGTCCGCCTGGTCCTCCAGGCCGGGACCATGACGGGTGGCCCCGCGTCGGTGGACCCCGAAACCCTCCGCATCCTCGCCACCGAAGGGCCATGGGGGGCCGGATGGCTCCTCCAGGTGGCGGGTGCGCTCGGTGCATCCCTGGGATTCCTGGCCGCGCGTGCCGGGAGGGGATCCGGATGGTTCGCTGCGGCGGTGGCCGGGCTCGCGCTCGCCTTCTCGCCGGCGCTTTCGGGGCACGCCGTCGGGGGGGGAGGCGGCGCCGTGGCCCTCCACGCGACCCACGTGGTGGTGGCGGGCATGTGGCTCGGGGGGCTGGCCATGCTCCTCCTGGTTGGGATCCCTGCTGCCCGGCGCCTCGAGGACCTGGCGTCGCGCGAGGCCACGAGTGCGCTCGCAGGCGGGTTCTCCCTCGTCGCCACCCTTGGCGTGGCCCTCCTCTTCCTGACCGGGGCACCGGCTGCGTTCCGGCTCGCGGGATCCTTCGACGCCCTCGTGGGGACGAGCTACGGGAGGGTCCTCCTGCTCAAGCTCATTGCCGTTCTGATGATGGGCGCCCTGGGTGCCTACCACGCGTTGCGGATACGGCCCCGCCTTGCCGGGGAGGGCGCCGTCCAGCGCCTCCGTCGGACCGGGGCCCTGGAGGTTGGAGCGGGGATCGTCGTCCTCCTCCTGACGGCGGTGCTCGTGGCCCTCCCCCTCCCCCGCTGAAGCCCCCTTCCAGCCATGACCGGGAGCCCCCACATGACCTCGAACGCGGACCACGACCACCACGAGCACCGGGGGCACCCGGGGCACCAGGAGCACCAGGAGCACCAGGAGCACGACGGGCATCACGGGCATCACGGGCACGATGCCCACGAGGGTCACTCCCCCGGGATGTTCCGGGACCGGTTCTGGCTCTCCTTCCTCCTGACCCTTCCCGTGGTCTTCTGGTCCGACCACATCGAGGAGCTTCTCGGGTACCAGGCGCCGGTCTTTCCCGGATCGGACTGGATCCCGCCG
>JBJHCE010000279.1:0-2861 GCA_050485865.1 Gemmatimonadales bacterium
GCGCACGTCGTAGCCCGCGTCCTCCAGGATCAGCGTGAGGGCGCGGCGAAACCCCGGGTCATCGTCGACGAGGAGGATTTTCATGGGGTGGGAGTGGGGGTGGGGTTCCGATCGGGGCGCATCACTTCCCCTTTCGTCTGCCTCGTTTCTGCGGTTCCGCAGACCACTGGGGAATCGCGCTTCATCGGTGGGGTCCGGGAGGCCTGGCCTGCTACCCGGTGCAAAGGGGCTCCCGAGGGGACCCTATCGTTCGTCCGCTGCCCTTGAATTGAGTCAGTTTAATCCGTCTTGCCAATCCATCGCCTCCTCGAAGGGGCTGCGCACGTCGTAGGTGGCGGCCAACCCCTGCCTTCCGGCTGCCCGCCTTGCGGGGTATCTTCGGATCATGGTTCAGGCACTGTCCCCCCTGGTCGAGAAGGCCCTTCCGGTCCTTCGCCGGTTCGGAGCCCGGCGGGCCGGCGTGTTCGGGTCGTACGCCCGGGGCGAGGCAGGCCCCGAAAGCGATCTCGACGTGCTGGTGGAGCTTCCCGCAGGCTCCTCGCTCCTCGATCTCGTGGGGCTCGAACAGGCACTGAGCGACACGCTGGGGCTCAAGGTCGAGGCAACGACGTACCGAGCGCTTCACCCCCGGCTTCGGGACCGTGTGCTCCGGGACGAGCTCCGGATCCTGTGAAGTCCCGGGAACCGAGCGAGGGGGGGAGCGCGTGCGGCAACCGCCCGTTCGAGGTGTCTGTCCGGTCACCCCGTGCCCGTTTAGATTTTGTGAATGCGAAACCGAGCCTTGACCCTGCTTCGGGAAGTTCTGACGCTCCAGCGTGACGACCGCGCCGATGTGGCGGCTGAGCTGCTGGCGAGCCTGGACGAGCCGCCGTTCGAGGATCCTGCCGCGGTGGAGGCCGCCTGGGCCGCGGAGATCGAACGGCGAGCCAAGCGGGTTCTGGCCGGCGAGTCCACGGGTCGCCCGTGGGGAGCCGTGCGTTCCGACATCCTGGGCCGGTTGAACCAGGGTTGACAGTCCGCTTCCGGACGGAGGACGAAGCTGCCGCCGAACTTGGCGAGGCAGCCCGATGGTACAACGAGCAGCGGCTCGGCCTGGGCCTCGAGTTCCTCGTTGCCGTAGACGCCGCGCTTGAGTTCATCGCGATGTTCCCGGAGGCCGGCACCCCGGTCCCCGGCCTTTCACCGGACCTCCCCGTGCGACGAATCCCGGTGAAGCGTTTCCCTTTCCACGTCGTTTACGTCGAGCGAGCAGACGAGGTGCGCATCCTCGCGTTGGCCCACGATCGGAGGTCGCCCGGATTCTGGCGCAACCGGGCAGCGGGGTAGCCCCGACAGGGACGAATCCGGAGGGGACCAGAAGCGCCTCGACGCCTCGGGGCATCTGCGAACGAGCCAGGGGCGCGCACGTAGGCTCCTGGGTGTGGCCTCGACCCCCCAGGCCTCACGACGTTTGCGTCGCCCTTCAGGTCGCCCTCGCCCCGGGGCTCACCTTCCGGGACCTCGCCTCGAAGGTGGGGCTGAGCCTGGGAGAGTCCCACCACGCGGTTCGGAGGCTCGAGGCCGGTGGTCTGGCCGAGCCACGAGGGAACGGTACGGGGGGCGTCGCTGGCTCCCCTTTGCCCCTCGGCCACATCGTTTCCCGAGTCGAACCCGGAGTTCTATGCCCTCCTCGGGCTTGTGGATGCCCTGAGGGTCGGACGCGTCCGGGAGCGCGCGATCGCGGAAGAGCTCCTGCGCGCCCGCCTCCTGCCCACGGAACCGTCCAGGTGAGCTCGGCGGGAGGGGACCCCAAGGGTGAGATGTCGCAGAAGCTCGACTCGGAGTGATCCGAGCGTACCCTCGCGATCCCCCCTACCCCCCACCCCCCCGCTCCCCCCGCACCACCCGCCCCGCCACCACCTGCACCTCCTGGAAGTCCCCGATCTCGAAGGCCCAGACGGTGTCGCCCTGGGCGTCCTGGAAGCGGAAGCCCTCGGGAAGCCGGACCCGGGCGAGCATCTCCCCGGCGGGCGAGAACACGTCGAGGTGGGCGCCCGCCACCCCGTAGAGGCGGTCGAAGGACGACCCGGCCCGGGGAATTTCCCGCTCGATCCAGATGCGCCCGTCGTGGTCCACCTCGACCCGCGAGAAGATCGCCTCGCGCCCGGCCGGGGGGAGGGCCATGATCCGCTCCACGAACTCCTCGTCCGGGGGGTGGGGCCCCTCCCCGGTCTGCCGGAACTCCTCGGCGTCGGTCACGCAAAGGTGAAGGACGGCCGCTCCCCCGCTTCCGAAGACCACCACCTCGTAGCGGTCGGACCGGGGCGCCACGGCCCACCCGGCCCTTCCCACCCCCAGGAGCGCCCGCGGCCACTCGGGGCGCGAGGGGCGGTCGTAGGCGGGGACGAGGCCGTCGGGGTAGGAGCTCGTCCAGGCCTCCTCTCTGCCGTCGGACCCGGGGCGCGCCCGGGCAAAGGCGATCGTGCCCGTGCCCTCCTCCACCCTACGCGAGGGAAGCTCGACGAACGCCGTGCCGTCGCCCGAGAGCCCGAACCACCCCACTTCGCCCGACGCGAAGACCGGCCCCAGGAGGTCCACCGGGAGCCGGAGGGTCTCGGAGCCCCCGGTGTCGAGGTCGAAGCGCTCGAGCTTGTGCCCGGCGGCATCGAGGACCAGGAGCGCCCCCTCCGGGCTCCACGCCGCAGCCAGGGGGTTTGCAAGCTCCCCCGGCCCCTCCCCGCGACCGGCCACCGGGTCGAGCCAGCGTCCGTCACCCCCGAGAAGCCACACGTCTCCACTCTGGAAGTCGGGAATGGCGAGGGTCCCCCCGGGCCCCACCCGGGCCGAGGTGGGAAGGGTGAGCCCCGCCCCCGCGGGGGGGG
>JBJHCE010000280.1:0-2828 GCA_050485865.1 Gemmatimonadales bacterium
AACGACGTGGAGGTGGACATCGACTGGCTCTCCTCCGAAGCGTTCGAGAACGCCGAGGGCCCGGGGCCCCGCCTCGAGGGGTACGACGGCCTCCTCATTCCCGGCGGCTTCGGCCCCCGGGGGGTGGAGGGGATGCTCGCCGCGATCCGCTGGGCACGGGAGGAAGGCCGCCCCTTCTTCGGGATCTGCCTCGGGCTCCAGTGCGCCGTCATCGAGTACGCGCGGAACGCCTGCAACCTCGAGGGCGCCCACTCCCTCGAGTTCGACGCCGACTCCCCGCATCCCGTCATCGCGCTCATGGACTCCCAGCGCCAGGTCACGGACAAGGGGGGAACGATGCGCCTGGGCGCCTACCCGGCCCGCCTGGAGGAAGGCTCCCGCGCCCGCGAGATCTACGGCGAGGAGGCGATCTCCGAGCGCCACCGGCACCGCTACGAGGTGAACAACGCCTACCGCGACCGCCTCGCCGAGGCGGGGCTCCGGTTCAGCGGCGTCTCTCCCGACGGACAGCTCGTGGAAATGGTCGAGCTCACCGAGCACCCCTGGTTCGTCGGGTGCCAGTTCCACCCCGAGCTCAAGAGCCGTCCGAACCGCCCCCATCCGCTCTTCGCCTCCTTCATTGCCGCCGCAGCCCGCCAGGCGGGGATCGGAGGCGACGCCCGGAGCCGGAGCGACGCCGGCGTGGCGGCGGGAGCCGGTTCGTGACCCTCTTCCGGGACTTCACGCTGATCGCGGGTCCGTGCCTCCTGGAGGACGACGACCTGAACCTCAAGGTGGGCGAGGCGCTGGCCTCCCTCGCGGAGCGCCGCGGCGTGCCCGTGGTCTTCAAGGCCTCCTTCGACAAGGCCAACCGCTCGCGGATCGACGCCCCCCGCGGCCCCGGGCTCGAAGAGGGGCTCCGGCGCCTCGAGCGGGTGCGCGCGGCCACCGGGCTCCCGCTCCTCACCGACTTCCACGAGGCGTCGCAGGCGGCCCCGGTGGCGGAGGTGGTGGATGTCCTCCAGGTCCCCGCGTTCCTCTGCCGCCAGACGGACCTGGTCGTGGCGGCCGGGGGAACCGGGCGCGCGGTGAACGTGAAGAAGGGGCAGTGGATGGCCCCGGAAGAGATGACGGCGGTGGTGGAGAAGCTCCGCACGGCGGGCTCTTCGAACGTCGTCGTGACCGAGCGGGGCACCTTCTTCGGCTACGGTACCCTCGTCGTGGACTTCCGCTCCTTCCGGAGGATGCGCGAGGCCACCGGCTGCGCCACCGTCTTCGACGGGACCCACTCGGTGCAGCGCCCCGGCCAGGCCGACGGCGCAAGCGGTGGGGACCCGGAGCATATTCCCTCGCTCGTTCGGGGGGCGGTTGCAGCGGGATGCGACCATCTCTTCCTGGAAACCCACCCGGACCCCCGCTCCGCGCCCTCCGACGGGCTCAACATGCTCCCCCTGGACCGACTCGATGCCCTCGTGGCCGAGGTGGTCGCGATCCGGGCGGCGCTCGCTCATGCCGCGGAGGAGCCCCGGTGAGTGCCGCGTCGGCCGCCCGCGCTTCCGCGGAAACACCCGGGACCCTCGGGGGCGGGATCCCCGCCGAGGTGGCCCTGAGGATCCGCCTCGTCATTCTCGACGTGGACGGAGTCCTCACCGATGCCGGGGTCTTCCTCGGAGCCGGGGCCGGGGGCGAGCGGATCGAGTTCAAGCGCTTCGACATCCAGGACGGGCTCGGACTCCGGCTTCTCCAGGACGAGGGGATCACGGTGGCCCTGGTTTCCGGGCGCCCCTCGAGCGCCACGACCCTCCGCGCCCGGGAGCTCGGGATCGAGGAGTGTCACCAGGACGCGGGGGCAAGGAAGCTCCCGGTGGTCCTGGAGCTCCTGGAACGCCGGGGCGTCGGGTGGGACGAGGTGGCCATGGTGGGCGACGACCTTCCGGACATTCCGGTCCTCGAGCGGGTGGGGCTCCCTGTGGCGGTGGCGAACGCCGTCCCCGAGGTGCGGGCCCGGGCCCGGTGGATCACGACCCTCGCCGGGGGGTCCGGCGCGGTGCGGGAGTTCGCCGAGGCCCTCCTCCAGGCCCGGGACGCCTGGGACGGCCGGGTGGAAGCCTACCTGGAAGCCCGGAGGAGCGAGGGATGACGACGACGACCGGGCTCGACGTGGTGGCGGCGGGCCGGGAGGTCCTCCTCCTCGAGGCCCGGGCCGTGGAGGGCGTCGCGGAGCGGCTGGACGACGCCTTCGCCCGGGCGGCGGAGCTCCTGAGCGGGTGCCGGGGGCGCATCGTGGTGACCGGGGTGGGAAAGAGCGGGATCATTGCCCGGAAGATCGCGGCGACCCTCACCTCCACAGGAACGCCGGCGACCTTCCTCCACCCGGTGGACGGGCTCCACGGCGACCTCGGGATCGTCTCCCGCGACGACGTGGGGATCTTCCTTTCCAAGTCCGGGGCCACCTCGGAGCTCCACGGGCTCATGGAGTACATGCTCCGCCTCGGGGTACCGATCATCGCGATCACAGGCGATCCGGCCTCTCCGCTCGGAACGAACGCCGCCGTGACGCTGGACGCCGGGGTTTCGGCGGAAGCCTGCCCCCTGGACCTGGCACCCACATCATCCACCACGACGGCCCTCGCGGTGGGCGACGCCCTCGCCATGGTGGTGCTTCGGATGAAGGGCTTCCAGGCCGAGGATTTCGCGCGCTTCCACCCGGGAGGTGCCCTCGGCCGGAAGCTCACCCTCCGGGTCGAGGACGTCATGGTGGGAGAGGACTACCCCTCGCTGGGGCCGGACCACGCGGTCAGGGACCTCATCGTCCCCCTGGCCCGCATGCGGGGTACGGTTCCCATCGT
>JBJHCE010000281.1:0-2825 GCA_050485865.1 Gemmatimonadales bacterium
CCGGGATCGTGGAGCAGCTCGGCGAGGGACGAAGCCGCCTCTTCCGCCCCGACGTGGGGCACCCCCTCTACCTCCCCCTGGGCTCCCTTTTCCTGGCCGAGCGCGACCGCTTCGAGACCGTCGTCGACGGCCTCCGCACCGCCCTCGACCACCTGGTTCCCGCACCCCTCGGCGCCTGGATCTACGGGAGCGTGGCCCGGGGGGAGGACCCGCCCGACGCCGACCTGGAGCTCGCCGTCGTCACTGCCGACGAGGAGGTGGACACCCCGGTGGCCCGCCTCCGCGAGCTCGTGGCCCCGATCCAGGACCTCCAGCGGGTCTGGATCTCGGTGGTCGCCCTCTCCCCCCGCGACGTCCGCAGGGTCGCCGCCGGAGACCGGTGGTGGAAGCGCGCCGCCTCAGGTGCCGTCACGATCTTCGGCACCGGCCCCGACGAACTCGCCCGGGAACTCGCCCGCCCCGCCCCACCCCGCCGCAGCTTCAGGGACTGACCCCCGGCCCCTCATGCCCGGAGCCCCCATGCCGACGCGATCCACCCTCCTCCTGCCGGCCCTGCTCCTCCTCTTCTTCTGTGGATGCGGGGGCGAGGACCCTGGCCCACGGCCCGCCGACGCACCCCCCCGGGAGCCGCAGACGGACCCCGAGGCGGAACCGTCCCCTCTCCAGGTCACCGACGACGGGATCCGGAATGCGGACGGGGCGGTGCTCCTCCGCATCGAGGAACTCGGTGGTTCGATCGAGGTGGAGCCGGGAAGCACCTTCGGGGCGGCGGACCGCTTCACCGGGGCCGAGCTCGCTCCCGGCGGCGCCTGGTTCGCCGTGACCACGACGGGGGCGGCCCACGCCGCGGCGTGGCTCGTGGATGCGGTCACGGGCGCCCCGTTTCCGGCGGCGTTCCAGTACGGGGGCGACCTCGAGGCGGGCCCCTGGAGTGACGACGGCCGGCACCTGGTCTTCGTGCACCGCGGGCCGGCGGGAGACCGGACCCTCTCGGTGGCCTCGCGGGACCGGGTGGGGAGCACGGTGGCGGAGGCAGGGCAGCCAGTGCGCGTGCCGGAGCACGACGACCTCCCGCCCGGGGAGCGCGACTACCGGGTGCAGGGGTGGAGCGAGGGGCGACTCCTCTTCACGCTGGGGGACCGGAGCTGGAGCTTCGACCCCGAGGGGGGGGAGGTGGCGCCCACGGGGTGAGGAGGCTACCCGTACCGAACGATCCTGTCCGTGAACCCCTCCCGCCTGCGCCCGATGCCCCTCCCCCGACCTGCGTCCCTTCCCCTTCGTGGACCCGCGCTCCTCGCCCTCCTCCTTCTCCTGGCCGGGCCGGGGGGCGGTGGACCCGGCGGCACAGGGGCGACCCTCCAGGCGCAGGACGCGCTCCCGCCCCGGGTCTCCGCCCGCGACGCACGCCTCGTCGTGGCCTACGACGTGCTCGGGCTTCCGGAGGGCGAGCGGATGGGGATCCTCGGCTTCACCATGCCCTTCGCGGTGCATCCGCGGCTCCAGCTCGGGCCGTCGGCATACGGGGCCCTCACCGGCGACCGGGGGGGGTTCATCACCCTGGGTTTCGCGGCGGAGGGGCACGCACCCCTCGCGGGGGGAATCGGGCTCCGGGGGGGAAGCTTCGTCGGCGCCGGGGGCGGACGGGGCGGATACCACCTCTCGGGAGGGGGGCTCATGCTCCGCTCCCACGCCGGGGTGGCGGTGGGGGTGGGACCGGTGGGCGTGGTGGCAGGGGTGAGCCACGTGGCCTTCCCGAACCGGGGGACGATCCGGGGATTCCAGCCCTACATGGCCCTCGAGGCCCCCTTCCGGGCCCTCTTCCTCGACGGCTGGACCGGGCCCGCCGGCGGGGGAGGAGAGGGCTCCGCGAGCCTTCCGGTCTCGCATTCCGAGTTCGCCACGGTCTTTCGCCATTACCGGATCCCCGAAGGGGTCCGGCAGGAGGGCGGGGTCACCCCCCAGCCTCCCACCATGAGCCTCCTCGGGGTGGAGTGGCGGCGCTACCTCTCGGAACGGGCCTTCGTGAAGATCGAGTCCGAGGGGAACCTGGCCGGGGGGAGCACCGGCTACATGCAGATCTTCGGAGGCGGGGGGTACCGGGTGCCCCTGGCGCCCACCACGCACCTCGTGTTCTCCGGGTCGGTGGGGGTGGCGGGCGGGGGCGGGGTGGCCACGGGGGGCGGGTTCCTCGTGGACGCGGGCGCGCACCTTCAGCAGGGGCTCCCCGGGGGGCTCTTCCTTTCCGGTGGCGCCGGGTGGGTCGGGGCTCCCACGAGCGAGTTCAGGGCCCTCGGGTTCACCACCCAGCTCGGGTACGCCTTCCGGATGCCCGACCCCGGACCGGGGCCCGTGGCCTCCACCGCGCTCGGTACCTTCTCGCCCCGGCACCTCCGACTCCGGGGGGTGCACCAGACGTACCGGCAGGCGGCGGACGACTGGCGCGCGCACCACGCCGGGCTCGACGTGCACAACCTGGGGCTCAAGGTGGACTACTTCCCCTCCCCCCGCTTCTTCCTTTCCGGACAGGGGATCGCGGCGCAGGCCGGCCAGGCCGGGGCCTACATGGCCGGGCTCCTGGGCGCGGGGGTGCGGGTTCCGTTGGCGGGGCCGGTGCACCTCGAGGCCGAGGCGCTCGTGGGCGCCGCCGGGGGCGGCGGACTCCGCATGGGCGGGGGGCTCGCCGCCCAGGGAAACGCCGGGGTCGGGGTGGACCTCCCGGGCCCCCTGGACGCCTTCGTCGGCTACGGCCGCCTCGAGGCCATCGGGGGGGAGTTTGCCGCCCACGTGATCGACCTTTCGGTGGGGTACCGGCTTTCGGTGTTCAC
>JBJHCE010000282.1:0-2821 GCA_050485865.1 Gemmatimonadales bacterium
TGGAGGCGGTGGTGGCCCCGTAGAGAATCTGCCCGGTGGCGAAGAGACGGGGTGCCACGAAGGCCCCCCGCCGACCCATTTCGGCGGCGGTGAAGAAGTCGTGGCTCCCGGTGGAGGGGTTGTGGATGGTCGTGACCCCGAAGGCCAGCGCCGCGTACTTCACCCGGTTCCGCTCGGGGACGATCCCCGCCGACGCGTGGGGGCCATGCCAGTGCACGTCGATGATCCCGGGCATGATCGTCCGGCCGGAGGCGTCCACCACGTGCGCCCCCGAAGGCACCTCGACCGATGCCGCCGGACCCACCGCGGTGATCCGGTTCCCCTCCACCACCAGGGTCCCGTTCTCGATGACCTCATCCCCGACCATGGTGATGATCCGGGCCCCCGTGAAGGCCACGGTCCCGGTCGGAACGGCGGAGGCGGTCCGGAAGCCGATCTGCACGCCCTCCGCCACCGGGAGCGTCACACCGCCCGCTCCCTCCGCATCCCCCGAAATACCTTCTCGGAGGTGGGCGAAGACATCGGTGAGGGCCACGCTGAAGAGCTCGGGCCCGAGGGACCAGTGGAGCGTGGCCCCGTCTCCGGAAAAGTGGATGAAGTCGCCGGCGTCGCGGCTTACCCGGGCCTGGGGGATGTCGCGGGACCCCGGGCTCACGTCCACCGGCCCCGCCGTCGCCACGAAGGGACGCACGTACGCCTGGAAGCGCTCCACCCACGCCACGTGCCGTTCGTCGGGGGCCACCCGGAAGTCTCCGGCCCACTGGCTCCTGACATGGGTGCGCTCGTCGTGCCCGTCGAGGCGGATGCTCTGGAGCGCGCTCCGCCCCCCGTCTGACCCGGTGAAGTAGACCCGGTCGCTCGTCGCCCCGAAGTGGAGGTTCGAGGCCGCCCCCCGGATCCGCGTGGGTTCACCTCCTGCGGCGGGGACCCGGAAGAGCCCCGTCTCCGCCACCGGGTCCGGCGCCAGGATCCCCCCGCCCCCGCCCCGGCGGTACACCACCGTGCTTCCGTCAGGGGTGAGCACCGGCTCGGCGTAGTGCCCGGGCACGGGGGTCACGACCCGCCCGGCCCCCACCGGGGCACTTCCCACCTGAACGATCCGCACGTGCCCCAGGTCGTCGTCGTTCCAGCTCACGTACACGAGCGACCGCCCGTCCCGGGACCAGGAGGGAAAGTACTCGAAGTGGTTGTCTTGCGAGGTCACCCGGCGCGGCGTCCCCGACGGAAGGTCACGCACCCAGAGCTGCCCCAGGGCCGAGTAGGCCACCCGGTCCCCGGTGGGTGAAACCTGGACCCACCGGAGCATCCGCACGTCGAAGGAATCCGGGTGGACGTCCACCGGGAAGCGCACCGGGTCCGCCACCTGCCGCGTCGTCCGCACCCGGAAGGGGATCTCCCGCCGCTCGCCGCTCTCCAGTTCCAGCCGGTGGATCTTCCCCCCGGACCAGAAGACGATCTCCCGTGAGTCGGGGGTCCAGGCCATGGCGGGATAGACCCCGTGGATCGCCCAGATCTCCTGCATGTCCCGGTCCAGGTCTCCCGCCAGGGTCCACTCCCGGCCGGTTTCGAGATCGCGCACGAAGAGGTGGGTGTCGTAGCGCACCCGGCGCACGAAGGCCAGGTAGCGCCCGTCCGGCGACGGGGTGGGGCGCACCGCGCCTCCCGGGCCGCCCACCAGGTTCACCAGGTTCCCCGTCTCGAGCTCGAGGCGCCGCACCTGGTAGATTCCGGGATTCGGGTCCTTGTTGTACTCGAAGGTCGCCCCGGGCGTCATGTCCTGCGAGAAGTACAGGTAGCGCCCGTCGGGCGAGAAGGCCGGCTCATTCACGTCCTTCTGGTCGTTGGGCCGCTGGGTGAGCTGGACGCCGCTCCCGCCGGTACGGTGGTACTTCCACATTTCCCCGGCCCCGAGGGAGCGGGTGCCGGTGAAGTGCTTCCGTCCCACCACGTACTCGGAATCGGGGGTCCACACCGGGCCCGAGAGGAGGCGGAAGCTCTCCCGGGTCACCTGCTGCAGGTTTCCGCCGTCCCGATCCATGATCCAGATGTTGTCGCCCCCGGCCCGGTCCGAGACGAAGGCGATCCAGCGCCCGTTCGGCGCGTAACGCGGCTGCATGTTCCACGCGAGCTCGCTCGTGAGCGCCCGGGCCTCGCCCCCCTCGAAGGGGATCGTGTAGATGTCACCCAGGAGGTCGAAGACGATCTCCCGACCGTCGGGGCTCACGTCGAGGGAGATCCAGGTCCCCTCGGTGACGTCGAGGGAGATGTCGCGGAGCGGAAAGGGCGGCGCGTTCACATCCCAGGAGGATGCGGAGACGCGGGTCGTGTCCTGGGCCGGGCTCCAGGCGGCGGCCTCGCCCGAGAGGGGGGCGGCGGCGAGGAGGAGGGCAAGGGCCGCCGCCGCGGCGGGGCCGGCGGAGGCGGGGAGTGCGCGGGCAGGGGCGGGGGCGGTGCGGTGCGGCATCGGCATTCGTCCTGTTCCGTTGGCATTCGGTCGTGGTGGTCACGACGTTCCGGTTTCACACGTTAACAGGGTAACGCGGCGCAGGGGAGCGGATTCGCTCCGCACGCGGGGGCCGGTTCCGGGGGGCGTGAAACCCTTTTGCCCTTCGCGCCGTCGTATGTGGTGGGAGGGCGCACCGAGCGACCTTCCGCCGGAACGAATCACGAGGGCGGGACGCTCCGGGGCCGGTCGCCCGGGAGAGGGCGCCACGAAGACGGGAGGTGGATGATGATGGGACGGAAGATCGTGGCCCGCGGGGCTGCAGCGGCACTCATGATGGCGACGGCGGTGGGGGCCCTCGAGGCCCAGACCACGACC
>JBJHCE010000283.1:0-2817 GCA_050485865.1 Gemmatimonadales bacterium
CAGGACCCGGACATCATCCTGGTGGGTGAGATCCGGGACAAGGAGACGGCGGAGACCGCCGCGCAGGCCGCCCTCACCGGGCACCTGGTGCTCGCAACGGTGCACGCGAACGATGCCGTGTCGGCGGTGGCCCGGCTTGCCGACCTGGGGCTCCAGCACTCCACGGTGGCCACGGCGCTTCGCGGAGCCCTGGCCCAGCGGCTCCTCCGGCAGGCCTGCCCTGCCTGCGCGGAGCCCGTGCGGGGGAGCTTCACCGACGAGGAGGAGCGACTCCGGAAGGTCTACGAGACCGATCCCGTGGTCCGCGCCGTGGGGTGCTCGGAGTGCGGCTTCACCGGGTACCGGGGCCGGCTCCCCGTGCAGGAGGTCATGCACTCGGACCCGAAGGTGCAGGAGGCCATCGAGCTCAGGAAGGGGCATGCCACCCTCCAGCGACTCGCGATCCAGGGAGGGATGCGCACGATGCGCGACGTGGCCCTCGAGTGGGTCAAGCAGGGTCGGACGACCCTCGTGGAGGTGGAGCGCGTCATCGGCCAGATGCAGGACCACGAGGAAGAGGAAGAGCGAAAGGGGCCCCCGCGGATCCTCATCGTCGACGACGAGGAGGAGGCCCGGATGATGATGGCCACCCTCCTCCAGGCCGAGGGGTACGAGGTGCGCACCGTGGAGGACGGCCAGAAGGCGAAGGACATTCTGGCGGTGGACCCGGACTGGTCGCTCATGATCCTGGACCTCCTCATGCCCCGCATGGACGGGCGGGAGCTCCTCCGCTGGATCCGGGGCGCGGTGGACACGATGGCCCTCCCGGTCCTGGTGCGGACCGGAAAGGAGGGGGACGAGGCCGAGGCCGAGATCCTGGAGGCCGGCGCCGACGATTACCTGTCGAAGGAGATCCAGGCCCACCGCTTCCTGGCCCGGGTCAAGGCGATCCTCCGCCGCGCCGCGCTCTGAGCCCGTGGCAGGTGGGCGGCCCCCGGGTGCGCTCGATGCCCCGGGGTTCCGGCCCTGCTCCGGCGAATTGACACCCCCGGAAGGCTCTGCGACTTTAGAAGGCTCCAAAGGTGGGTCCCGCCAGGGCCCGTCCCCACCCGATTCCCCGAGTCCCGAACCCCGCGCTCATGTTCAAGTCCATCCGTGCCAGGATCCTCCTGATCCTGCTCGTGGTCGGCGCCTCCGGCTGGTACCTGTACCAGAACTACCAGGAGAGCGGATCGCCGGTGAAACTCGGTCTCGACCTCCAGGGCGGCATGCACCTGGTCCTCGAGATCGATGATCCTGATGACCTCCTGTCGATGGAGGCCAAGTCCGACGCCATCGACCGTTCCGAGCGCGTGCTCCGGAACCGGGTCGACGAACTGGGCGTCGAGGAGCCCCTGATCCAGAAGGTCGGGCAGGACCGCCTCATCGTGGAGCTCGCCGGGATCACCGACGAGGAGCGGGCGAAGGAGATCATCGGAACCACGGCGCTCCTCGAGTTCAAGCTCGTGCGCCCCCTCGCCGACATCGAGCCCTACCTGGGGCGGATCGACCGAGCCATCGTCGCGGCACTCGGCGCCGACTCCCTCCGTGCCCTCGGCCGTGACCAGGTGGCGCCGGAGAGCGCGGTCGAGGACATCCTCTTCGGAGGCGCGGGCGCGGACACCACCGCCGCGGACCCGGACACCGTGGCGGACCCCGACGCCGCCCTCGGGCAGGACCCCGAGGACCCGGGTGCCGACCTCACCGACGAAGGGCGGCTCCTCCGGCCCTTCACCTCGCTCCTCATGTCGGGCGTGGACGGGAGCACCTTCTACGTGGCGACCGAGGACGTGACGGTGGCCCGGATGTTCCTCGCACTACCCGAGGTCCAAAACATCCTTCCCCGCGCCGGGCGGGCCGCCGTGACCCTGCACTTCGGCTGGCAGCCGACCGCCGTGGCGGGACGCACCTACCGGGAGCTCTTCGTACTCGAGCGCAATGCCTTCATTGCCGGAGACGAACTCGAGTCGGCGAATTCGGCCCGGGACTCGCAGTACAACATGCCCATCGTGCAGTTCGGGCTGACCCGGGCAGGGGGTCGGGAGTTCGGGCGGGTGACGGGCCGGAACGTCGGCGAGCGGATCGCCATCGTCCTCGACAACGACGTGGTCAGCGCCCCGGTGGTCCGCTCGGAGATCCGTCAGCGCGGCCAGATCGAGCTCGGTGGCGCGTCCATGGACGAGGCCCGGGACCTGGCGCTCATTCTCCGGGCCGGTGCCCTTCCGGCTCCCCTCAGGATCATGGAGGAGCGGACGGTGGGGCCGTCGCTCGGGCAGGACTCCATCGACCAGGGGCGGATCGCCGGGATCATCGGGCTCCTGCTGGTCGCGGCGATCATGATCGCCTACTACCGGTTCACCGGGGTCATGGCGATCGCGGCGCTGGGCGTCTACGTGGTCCTCGTGATGGGCGGGCTCGCAGCCCTCGGGGCCACGCTGACCGTGCCGGGGATCGCCGGGCTCATCCTCTCCATCGGCATGGCGGTGGATGCGAACGTGCTGATCTTCGAACGCATCCGGGAAGAGGTCGACCAGGGGAGAGCCGTTCGAACCGCGGTGGACGAGGGCTTCGGGAACGCCCTTTCGGCCATCGTCGACGCGAACCTCACGACCCTCATCACCGCGCTCATCCTCTTCCAGTTCGGAACCGGTCCGGTGCGCGGCTTTGCCGTGACCCTGACCGTCGGGATCATCGCTTCCTTCTTCACCGCCCTGTTCGTGACCCGGACCTTCTACCTGATGTACATCAGGAACAAGAAGGCCCAGGACACCATCAGCATCTGAGGACGAGCCGACGATG
>JBJHCE010000284.1:0-2808 GCA_050485865.1 Gemmatimonadales bacterium
ACGAGCCCGATCCGGTCCAGGTCGAAGAGCGCCGGCACCCCTTCCGGATCCCGTTCCTGCCACTCGGCGAGAAGGCGGAGGTGTTCCAGGGCGAGCCAGCCCCGGACCGGCATTTCGGCGGCCCGGGCCGAGATACGTGGCCCCCCGAGGAAGTTCACGTCCATGGCCACCACCACGTACCCGCGGCTCGCGAGGAGCTCGGCCAGGTAGGTGTACCCCAGCTCCGAGCGCTCGGAGTTGGGGTCGATCCCGGGGATCACGAGCACCACGGGGTGGGGCTCCGGGGGGAGGCCCGGCTCCGGGGGAAGGGGAACCCAGACCCGGGCGTTCAGCGGGATCGCCTCGAGCCCGAACCCCCAGTGGTCCCGGTGCACCTGGGCATCGACCCCGGTGAACCCCGGAAGGAGGGGGGCCAGGTTCACCGTGGGCGTCTGGAGCGAGACGCTGTCGGCATACTCGGGGCGCCGGGTGTCGGAGCCGCTCCCGTAGGTGAAGGAGCCCACCGCGAACGTGCCCCGCTCAGCGGGGCTCATGCCGGGAAGGAAGGTGGGGCGGGGCCCGTCGTCCATGGCGTAGCGGGCGTCCGGACCATCCGCCGCCCCCAGGAAGAGCCAGGTGCCCAGCACGAGGCTCGCGAGGATCGCCGCCGAGAGGTTCAGCGCCGCGAAGCGGAGCCTCCGGCTGCACCGGGCCGGGTCGAGCCCCCCTTCCCCGTTTTCCTGTGCCCGGTCCCGCCGCTTTCCGGCCTGCACCCGGGCCAGCGACCCGGCGGCGGCCCCCACCCAGGCTGCGAGCCCCACCACGGCGAGGGTCAGGACCCAGGCGGCGGGGGTGGGGATCAGGAGCCCCGCCACGATCACCCCGGCGATGCCCAGGGTCACGGTGGCCAGGACCACCGCATCGCGGCGGTTGGCTGCGATCCGCCGGGCCAGGAGGAGGACGCCCCAGGCCACCCCCCAGATCAGGGCGCCGATCACGAGAACCCGGAGCGACGCCGCCACCACGTCGCCCACGGGGCCGAACCCCAGGTTCGTGGCCCGCGCCGCCAGCACGAGGACCGTGACGACGGTCACGACCACGGCGACGAGGGCTCCGAAGCTCGCGGAGGCGAGACGAATGGGTGAGGGCATGCCGGAAGGAAGAAGCGGGACGAAACGGGGGTCTCGGGGGGAGGGAATCCCGAGTGACCTGCCGGAACGCCCTGCCGTGTTGACGCCCCGGGCAACGAAAGTGTTAAGGGTCCGGGTCGTCCGCTTGCCCACCGCCCCCGGACCCCGTAGCGTGGGTCGATTCCCGACCCCACTCCGAGCCCTGCCGGACGCGACCATGACGCCGACCTTCCGCACCCCCCGCCGCTTCCCTGCCCGCCCGATTCCTGGCCTTGCCCTGGCCGCCGCCCTCCTCGTGGGCGGGTCGGCGTGCACCGTCGATGCCCCGGGGCGTGCCGGGAGCGCCGCATCCCCCGCAGGGTCCCCCTGGACCTCGCCGGACTGGAACCCTGCCGACAACGGGCTCGTGATCGAGAACGGGCAGGTGCAGGTGGCGGAGCACTTTGCCGACACCACCGGCTGGATCCGGGAGCGCCTCTGGGTCGAAACCGAGATCGACTCCGACGGCACCGGCCGACTCGACCGGGTGCACGTGAGCGTGGTGCGCCCGCGGGTGGCCGAGGAGAACGGGTGGACCCTCCCGGTGATCTACGAGACGAGCCCCTACTACGCGGGCACGGGGAGCATTTCCGACATCCTGTGGGACGTGCGCCAGGAGCTCTACACCGAGCCGCCCCCCCGGGGCCCGCAGCCGTACGTGGCCCACCGGGGCGACCGGGGCGGGATCTCGAACTCCCACGTGGGCGCCTGGGTCCCCCGGGGCTTCGCGGTGGTCCACTCCGAGTCGCCCGGCACCGGCATGAGCCAGGGGTGCCCCACCATGGGGGGGGTGAACGAGTCGCTGGCCCCGAAGGCCGTGGTGCGGTGGCTCACCGGCGAGGCCCGGGGCTTCACCTCGCCCGACGGCGACGAGGAGGTGTTCGCCCACTGGTCCGCGGGGCGGGTGGGGATGACCGGGACCTCCTTCAACGGAACCCTTCCGCTGGCCGGCGCCACCACCGGGGTGGAGGGGCTCGAGGCGATCATTCCGATCGCGCCGAACACCTCGTACTGGCACTACTACCGATCTCACGGACTCGTGCGCTCGCCCGGGGGGTACCTGGGCGAGGACATCGACTCGCTCTACGACTACGTGTACTCGGGGCCCGAGGACCGGCGCGAGTACTGCAACACCGTGGTCCGCGAGCAGGAGCTCCTGGCGAACCTGGACCGGGTCACCGGGAACTGGAACGACTTCTGGGCGTCCAGGGACTACGCGCTCCAGCTCGACTCCCTCCGGGCGGCGGTCCTCATGGCCCACGCCTGGAACGACTGGAACGTGATGCCGGAGCACTCGGTGCGGGTCATCGAGGTGCTGAAGGAGCGGGGCACTCCGCTCCAGATGTACTTCCACCAGGGGGGGCACGGGGGGGCGCCGCCCATGGAGATGATGAACCGGTGGTTCACCCGCTACGTGCTGGGAGTGGAGAACGGGGTCGAGAATGACCCCAAGGCCTGGATCGTGCGGGAAGGGGACGACCGCCTCGAGCCCACGCCGTACGCCGACTGGCCGGTGCCGGGCTCCGCTCCGGTGACCCTCCACCTGGCGCCCGGGGGGAGCGGGGCCGGGGGGCTCGGGCTCGCGCCCGCCGACGGGGCCCGGGGGGTGGTGGAGACCCTCGTGGACGACGTGGCCTTCACCGGGGCGCAGCACGCGGAG
>JBJHCE010000285.1:0-2791 GCA_050485865.1 Gemmatimonadales bacterium
ATCGTGGTCCTGATGGTCGCCGCCGACGACTCGGTCATGCCCCAGACCGTCGAGGCCATTTCCCACGCGAAGAACGCCGGCGTGCCCCTCGTGGTGGCGATCAACAAGATCGACCTTCCCTCCGCGAATCCGGACCGGGTGAAGCAGGAGCTCCTCCAGCACCAGGTCATGGTCGAGGACTTCGGTGGAGACGTCCTCTACGCCGAGGTTTCGGCGAAGACGGGGAAGGGAATCGACGAGCTCCTGGAGAAGATCCTCCTCCAGGCCGAGATCCTGGAGCTCACGGCGAACCCGGACCGCCCCGCCCAGGGCACGGTCATCGAGTCCAAGCTCGATGTCGGAAAGGGTGCGGTGGCCACCGTGCTCGTCCAGAAGGGGACGCTCCGGGTCGGAGACTCCTTCGTGCTGGGCAAGTACGACGGCCGGGTCCGCGCCCTCCTGGACGAGCGTGGCCGTCCGGTGCAGGAGGCGGGCCCGGGGATCCCGGTCCAGCTCCTGGGTGCAGGCGGTGTCCCCCAGGCAGGAGATACCCTCCAGGTCATGGATGCGGATCGTGCCGGCGAGATCGCGGGCACGCGCCAGCGCCTCGAGCGGGAGAAGCAGCTCCGCATCCGCGACCGCGGGCTCAAGCTCGGCGACTTCGCCGCGTTCATGGAGCGGGGCGAGGTGAGTGTCCTTCCCCTGATCGTGAAGGCCGACGTGGACGGGTCGATCCAGGCCGTGTCCGATGCCCTCGAGCAGCTCTCCACCGACGAGGTGCGCGTCGAGATCGTGCACCGCGCGGTGGGAGCCATCAACGAATCCGACGTCCTCCTGGCCGAAACGGCGAAGGCCGTCATCATCGGGTTCCGGGTCCGGCCGGACACGAACGCCCGCCTCCTGGCCGAGCAGACCGGGGTGGATCTCCGCCTCTACGAGGTAATCTACGAGGCGGTGGACGAGGTGAAGCAGGCCCTCGAGGGGATGCTCTCCCCCGAGGAGCGCGAGAAGATCCTGGGCACCGCCGAGGTGCGCGAGGTATTCAAGATCACCCGCGTCGGAACCGTGGCCGGCTGTTACGTCACCGAGGGGATCATGGACCGGAAGGCCCGGGCCCGGGTCATCCGCGACGGCATCGTCGTGTACAACGGCGTGTTCGCATCCCTCAAGCGTTTCAAGGACGACGTGCGCGAGGTCCGCGAGGGCTTCGAGTGTGGTATCGGGATCGAGAACTTCAACGACGTGAAGGTCGGCGACCTGATCGAGTGCTTCACCGTCGAGGAGTTCGCCAGGACCCTCGCGGGCACCGGCGGGGGCAGGGAAGGCTGAGGTCCGCCCACCCCGGCGCGCCGGTGGAGGAAGGGACATGACCGTGATCGTGCTGACCTGGGAGCTTCACATCCCGGGATGCAGGTCGCTCAAGGAGAAGCGGATGGTGGTGCGGTCGCTCCGGGACCGTCTCCGCCACCGCTTCAACCTTTCGGTGGCCGAGACCGGGCTCCAGGACGCCCACGACCGGGCCGAACTCTCCGCCGCCCTCGTGGCCTCCGACGGCCGCATGGCCGAGTCGCTGGCCGGGAAGGTGGACCGATTCGTCGACGACAATGGCCGGGCGCTGGTGATTCGCCGCACCCGGGAGGAGCGATAGAGGGATGGGAGGCAAGCGCACCGCGCGCCTGAACGAGCAGTTCCGCCGCGAGATCACCGGGGTTCTCCGCACCGAGGTCCGTGATCCCCGGGTCGGGGTCCCCACGGTGACCGGGGTCGAGGTCACCCCCGACCTCTGGATGGCCCGGGTGCACGTGCGCCCCGACCCGTCCCTTCCCGCGGGCCCCGAAGCCACCGACGGCCTCCTCGAGGGGCTCGAGGCGGCGGCCCCCTTCATCCGGAGGGCGCTGGGCAAGACCCTTCCCATCCGGCGGATCCCCGAGCTGCGCTTCATCCTGGACCGGTCCGTGGAACACGCGGCCCGGATCCATGCGCTCCTGGCCGAAGTGATGCCGGAGGAAGGGGGGGATGCGGACGAGACAGACGGCACCCGGGAGACCGGGGTCCGGGGTGCGTCGTCCGGAGAGGACGGCCCGGACGACGGGGCGGGCGACCCCGAGCCGGACCCGGTAGCGTGAGGTGACGGGCCTCCTCCCCCTCGACAAGCCCGAGGGCCCCACCTCTCACGACCTCGTGGCCCTGACCCGCCGCGCCCTCGGCACCCGCCGGGTCGGACACGCCGGGACGCTGGATCCCTTCGCGTCGGGGCTCCTTCTCCTGGCGGTAGGGTCCACGACGCGCCTCGTCGAGTACCTGCACCACCTCGACAAGACGTACGAGGCCGAAGCCCTCCTCGGGGTGGCCACCGACACCGACGACCGGGACGGCGCCGAGATCTCCCGCTCCGACGGCTGGAGTTCCCTCACCGCCGCCGAGGTGGAGGCGGCCCTCGCGACCCAGGTGGGCACCTTCCTCCAGCACCCCCCGCGCTACTCGGCGAAGAAGGTGGCCGGAGAGGCCGCCCACCGGCGGGTCCGACGGGGCGAGGAGCTGGACCTGGCCCCGGCCCGGGTCACGGTACACGCGGTGGAGCTTCTTGCGTGCGCCCTTCCCCGGGTGCGCTTCCGGGTGCGGTGCGGGACCGGTACCTACATTCGTGCCATGGCCCGGGACCTGGGGCGGGCCCTCGGATGCGGGGGGCACCTCGTGGGGCTCCGCCGGACCCGGATCGGCCCCTTCCCGGTGGAAGACGCCCTGCCGGCGGCGGAGCTCGGGTCCGAGAGGCGGGCCCGGGCCCATCTCCTCCCGCCGGCCGCCGCAGTCC
>JBJHCE010000286.1:0-2791 GCA_050485865.1 Gemmatimonadales bacterium
GCTCGACGGAGAAGGGGACGACGCGGGCGGGAGCGCCCTCGGAGAGGAACTTCTCCAGGAGGAGGGGATGGCGCCCCTGGACCACGCGGAGCGGGGCGCCGGGGGTCTCCGGGTCCTCCGGGTCGGCGATCTCCGGGAGGTGGGCATCCCACCGCTCGGCCGTGAGCCCCCGGGCCCAGAGGGTGTCGAAGTCCACGAGGGCATGGAGGGATTCGGAGAGGGGGTGGCGCACCGGGCGGAGGCGGCCGGTGACCTCGCGGAGGATCCGCTGGACCTCCTGGTGCTCGTCCCCCTCGAGCGCCTGGAGCTCGTTCATGAGCTCGAGGGCCAGGGGAGGCTCGACGAAGAGGGTGGCACCGGTGGACGACTCCCCGTGGACGACGCCGCCCACCTCCGAGCGCCCCTCTCGGCGGAGCTGGATCACGTAGCGGCCGTCACGGAGCGAGACCGAGGCGTCGGGGACCCGCACCCGTTCCGGGAGGGAGGCCACGAACTGCTCCAGGCGCCGGACGATGCGGGCGCGGGCGGCGCGGATCCTTCGGCGGAGCTGGCGGAGCATCGGGCTCGCCCCGTCGGGGACCGTGGCGTCGTCGTCCACCACCGTGCGGAGGCGCGCTTCCAGGGCCGGGTCGGCGAGGAGACGGGCGCGGACGGCTTCGAGTCCCGGGGGGAGGGGGTCCGGGCCCCGTTCCCCGAGTTCGCCCGCCAGCGTTCCCGAGGCCTCGAGGAGGCGCCGCAAGGTGAGGACCCCGGCCGGGTCCAGGACGGAGCCCTCGAGCCCGAGGAGCTGGAGGGGCTTCCTGGCGTCGGGGGGGGCGGGGGGCGTCCAGCCGGGATGGCGGCGCAGGAGGTCGAGCGCCTCCTGGACCCGGGCGAGCTCGGCCCGGACCGGCGCCGGGTCGGTTCCGGGGCGGAGGGCCAGGAGGGCGCGGCGACCGAGCTCGCTCCCGGCCCGGGCGGCCACCGCCCTGAGCGCCGCGTCGAACTCGAGGACGTCGAGGGCGTGGCGGTTCACGCGCCGGCGAGCTCCTCCCGGGCGATCCGGTTCGCCTCCCTCCCGTCGAAGCGCCCCCGGATCCGGGGCATGAGGGCGCCCATGAGCGCCCCCACATCGGAGGTGCCCCCGGCCACGAGCTCCCGGGCGATGGCGCGGACCTCCGCTTCGGAGAGGGGCCGGGGAAGGTACGCGGCGAGGATCCGCTCCTCCTCCTCCTCCTTCTCGGCGAGCTCGGTGCGCCCCCCCGCGCGCATCTGTTCCGCCGCCTCCTGGCGGCGCTTTCGGGCCTTCGAAAGGACCTCTTCCACGTCGGCGTCGGCCAGATCCCGGCCCAGCTCGATCCGGCGGTTCCGGAGTTCGGCGAGGGTCATGGAGAGGAGCGAGGTCCGGGCCCGATCCCGAGCCCTCCGGGCCTCGTTCAGGTCGGTCTGGAGGCGGGATTCGAGGGGGGACGACATGGTGGGACTCCCGGGGGTTCGGTGGTTCGGCGCCGGCGGGCGCGGGCGCATCCCGTACGATACCCGAAGGGTCCGACAGGGGTCAACGCGGGGACCTCGGTGGGGGCGGGGCAGCGGGCCCCGGGATCAGCCCGGAGGCCACTTCATGGCCCGGCCTCCGAGCACATGGAGGTGGAGGTGATCGACGGTCTGTCCTCCCTCGGGGCCGGTGTTGGCCACGACGCGGTAGCCGGACTCCTCGATCCCCTCGATCCGGGCCACCTCGGAGGCGGCCCGGAGGAGCGCCCCGCCGAGCTCGGCGTCGCCGGGGGTGAGCGCCGACAGGGAGCCCCGGTGCACCTTCGGGACCACGAGGACGTGGACCGGGGCCTGGGGCGCCAGGTCGCGAAAGGCGAGGACCTGGTCGGTCTCGAACACCCGGTCCGACGGGATCGAGCCTTCGACGATCCGGCAGAAGATGCACGCCATGGGGAAACTCCGGGTTCATGGTTCGCTGATCGGCAGGGTGCCAGCTTGTCCCTCCGAGCCATGGGAGGGCCCACGGGAGAACGGTACGCTCCCGGGGCAGGCTCGTTCCCCGGGCCCATTCCCCTCGAACCGCGAGGGGTACGACACACGACGAACCCCAGGAGGCGCCGATCGATGGCCACCGAACCCCTTCCCGAACTGGCGCGGAGCGCGCTGATGGTGCTCGAGCGGCACCCGGCCAGCGCCCTCTCCCCCGACGTCCTCCGCGAGGAGGTGCGCCTCGAGGGAGCTCGCCCCCCGAGGGACCCGGAGGAACTGCTCCGCACCCTCGAGACCCGTGGCGACCTCTTTCGCGTCCTCCGCCCCGGCCGGAGGCGGTGGGCCGGAAGTGCACCCCGGAGCTGGATCCTTGCGCGGACCCCCGCCCAGGGGGCCGGGCACCCGATCCTCGATCTTCTCCGGGCCTCCCTCCAGGCGGTGGGGAGTCACGTGGACCCGGAGTCGCTCCGCGAGATGATCCGCTGGGAGCGGTTCCTCCACGAGGAGGGCGAGGTGCACCGGGCCCTTCGGCGGCGTCTCCGCCGAGAGGCGCGGCGGCGGGCGGCGGCCGGGGAAGCGTGACCCTGCAAGGGTGACCCGGGGCTGGTCACCCTTCTGCTGCCCCGCTCCCCTCCCGGACGAAGGAGGCGCTCCACCAATCCTCCTCGGCATCCACGGCTGTGCGGCGGAACCCCGCCCCGGCGGCGCGCTCCGTCATTTCGTCGGCCTCGGACCGGAGGATCCCGCTCAGGACGAGCCAGCCGCCGGGGCGCACCCCCTGGGCGAACCCCGCGAGGAGGGGGCGAAGGATCGGGGTCTCGATGTTCGC
>JBJHCE010000287.1:0-2754 GCA_050485865.1 Gemmatimonadales bacterium
GGCCCGGGAGCGGGAGGAGTCCGTCCGCTCCACCCTGGCCCGGGCCGGCGTGGATGCCCTCGAGCTTTCCACCGGGGGTGACCTGGCCGAGGCCATCGTCCGCTTCGCCGACCTGCGCAAGTCCCGGAGCCAGTTCGCAGCCCGGGGCGGGCTTCCAACCCACCTGACGACGCAACCCGCCGAGATGCCTCCCACGGAAACGAATCCATGAGCTTTTTCTGGCCATCCATGCTCTGGCTCCTCCTGACCGTGCCCCTCCTGGTCTGGGCCTATTTCCACCTGCTGGGGCGGAAGAGGAAGACCGTGCTCCGCTACGCGAGCCTCACCGTGGTGCGGGAGGCAGCCGGGAAGGGGCCTGGCTTCCGGCGTCACGTGCCGCCACTCCTCCTGCTCCTGGCCTGGACCGCGGGGGTAGTGGCCATGGCACGGCCCGCGGCCACCGTGACACTGCCCTCGCAGCAGGGAACCGTGATCCTGGCCATGGACGTGTCGGGGAGCATGCGGGCGGGCGACGTGGCGCCGAACCGGATCATTGCCTCCCAGAACTCCGCCATCGACTTCATCGAGGCCCAGCCGGCCTGGACCCGGGTGGGGGTCGTGGCCTTCGCGGGGACCGCCATGCTCGTGCAGTCGCCCACGGGGGACCGGGCGGCGGCGATCTCGGCCATCGAGCGCTTCCAGCTCCAGCGGGGCACGAACCTCGGGGCCGCCATCCTCACCTCGCTCCAGACCCTCTTTCCCGAGGCCACCTTCGACATCGGACCGCGGTTCCAGAACATGACCCGCCAGGGGGTGCCCATCGGGGAGCCCCGGCCGGTGGAGGAATCCTTCCGCCCCGTGGAGCCCGGGAGCCATCCCACGGCCGCCATCGTGCTCCTCACCGACGGGCAGGCCACCACGGGCCCCAACCCGGTGGATGTGGCGCGGTTGGCGGCGGACCGGGGGGTGCGGGTGTTCACCGTGGGGTTCGGTTCCCGCGACGGCGAGATCGTGGGATTCGGGGGGCGCTCCATGCGGGTACAACTCGACGAGGAGACGCTCCGCCAGGTGGCCGAGATCACCCGGGGGCGCTACTTCCACGCCGCCACGGGCGATGACCTGGCCGAGGTCTACCAGGAACTCAGCTCCCAGCTCATGGTGGAACGGGAGCGGATGGAGATCACCGCCGGGTTCGCCGGGGTCGGCGCGCTCCTCATGCTCCTGGCCGGGACCCTGTCGTTCCTCTGGTTCAACCGGATCATGTAGGGGGCTCGGCGGGTCGAACCTTGACGGCCTCGAAGCTGTGGCCTCCGGTGCCGCGTCCCACGGCATCCTCGGCCGTCTCGCGGGCGAAGAGTTGGGTCGCGCCTGCGGCGCGGGTCCCCGCCCTGCTCCGCTCGAACGAACCCTTCAGGGTTCCCGCGCCGGCCCACGCACCGAGGTGGTGACGTGCGGACGGCCACACGGTCCGCTGCCCGGATCATGCGGTTCCTCGCCCCCTTGACCCGTGACTCGTAACGCCCCCACCTTATGAGTGTCACTTTGGTCACACCCCTACCGCATGGAGGTTCACATGTCCACGCTCTCCAGCACCACCCGACGGCAAGGGGCATCCATCGTGACCACCTTGCCTGCAGAGGTGGTACGCCGGCTCGGCATTCCCCCTGGCCAGCGCCTGGACTGGATCGAAGATGGGATGGGCGGCTTCCGCGTCGTTCCGCACTCCGAGGAGCTCCAGTCCGCCGGCGAGGCCCACGAGGCGATCATGGCTGAGTACGACGCCGTGTTCCGCGAACTCGCAAAGTGAGCGACGAAGCTGGCCGGGTGGAACCGCGCTGGATCACCGAGGACATCCTCATGATGGTCCACGCCCGGCAGGTCGAGCGTTATGGCGGAGCCCACGGGGTTCTGGACGAGAACGTCGTTCATTCTGCGCTTGCCCGCCCCCGGCATCGGTGGAGCTACGACCCCGAGGCGGACCTCGCGGACCTGGCCGCGGCCTGCCTCGTGGGATTCGTCCGTTCCCAGGGGTTTTCGGACGGCAACAAGCGGACGGGCCTTGCGGTCGCCCTTGTCTTCCTCTGGCAGAACGGGCTCAGGCTCCATGTCCCTGGTGAGGAGCTCTACGCCCTCACCATGCAGGTGGCCAACAACGAGGTGGGCGATGAGACCGTCGCGGCGTACCTGCGATCACGGGTAGAGCCCGAGCCGCCTGGAGCCGGGTAGACGCACTCGAGAAGAGGGGCTCGCACCCGGGGATAAGCTCGGAAGTGACCCGCCGTTGGTTTATCGGAGACCGGCTTCCGTGCGTTCGAGCTTGGCGGGATCGGCTTTGGACCCCGTCGGAAGTTGCGAGGGGTTTGCCACGTGTGTGCCGAGATCGACGACACGAGACCCCCATCTCCCGGAACGGCCCGGTCCTGCTGCGCAGATCACCGGGCCGGTCTCGTGGAACCACCGAAGGCGCCGCCTGAAGGAGGCGGGAGTGGCCTCCGGTGCCGCGTCCCACGGCATCCTCGGCCGCCTCGCCGGCGAAGAGTTCGACCGCGCCAGGGGCGCCGGTCCCCGCCCTGCTCCGCTCGAACCGAACGCTGCAGGGTTCTCGCGCCGGCTCACGCCGCCGCGGCGCCCTGGCATTTCCGGTCGACCCTTCCCGCTTCTCCATACGGATGGTGACCGTTTCCCTCATCCTCGGGGTGGAGGTGGATGAACTGGGGGTGGCGGTGGTGCGGATCCTGGAGGTGGAGCGCCCCTGCCGCCGTCGGGTGCCTTGGC
>JBJHCE010000288.1:0-2738 GCA_050485865.1 Gemmatimonadales bacterium
CGTCTACGAGACCTTCTTCCCGGAGCGCCGCCCCTTCTTCGTCGAGGGGAGCGAGATCTTCCAGTTCACGGGCAATACCAGCGGCGGACAGCTCTTCTACAGCCGCAGGATCGGCCGCAGGCCCCAGGTTCCTCCCGGCACGGGAGCCGCCGACGTCCCCGACGCCACGCGCATCCTGGGCGCCGCCAAGGTGTCGGGCCGCGCCGGCGGCTGGTCACTCGGCGTGATGAACGCCGTTACCGGAAAGGCCGAGTCACGTGTGCTCGTGGGCGACGACGGCAGTGAACGCCGTGTCGTGGCCGAACCCTCGAGCAACTACTTCGTCACGCGCATCCGTCGGGAGCAGGCCGACGGTCGCTCGGCCTTCGGCGCCGCAATCACCTCGGTGGTCCGCGACCTGGGCGCCCCCGAGGCCCGCGCCGCCCTCCACCGGGACGCCTGGGGGGGTGGACTGGACTTCCGTCACGAGTGGGATGAGCGACGCTGGCGCCTGACGGGAAGTGTGGCCGGAAGCCACGTCCGGGGCTCCACCGAGGCGATCACCGCCACCCAGCGCATGCCCCACCACTACTTCCAGCGTCCCGACGCCGGACACCTGGAGGTCGACCCGGACGCCCGCTCCCTGAGCGGGTACTCGGTCGGACTCAGCCTGAACCGCCTGGCCGGCGAACGGTGGCTGGGCTCGCTCGCCGCCGCGGCCACGAGCCCCGGCTACGAGGTGAACGACCTGGGGTTCGCCATGCGCACGGACCGGCAGGACCTCCAGGCCGGCCTCACCTGGCGCCAGAACCGCCCCGGCGATTTCGTGCGCGACTGGTCGATCGCCGCCAACCTCCGTGCCGAGCGCAACTTCGACGGGGACCGGGTCCAGCGGACCACGTCCCTTGCCGCGCGCTTCCGCCACCTCGACTTCTGGGGTGCGGGGTTGAACCTGCGGCATGGCGCGCGCGCCTTCGACGACCGTTCGACGCGGGGCGGACCCCTCATGGTCCGGCCGGAGCAGAAGGTCGTGAGCCTGGAGGCGTTCACCGACCCCAGGCGCTCCGTTTCGCTGAACACCGGGGCCGCCTGGATCTTCGGGGAGTACGACGGCGACGGATGGGAGCTTTCCGCGAACATGAACATCCGCACCTCGCCATGGTGGAACGCGTCGGTGGGCCCGTACCTGAGCAGTGTCCGGGTCCCCGCGCAGTACATCGGCACCGTGCCGGATCCGGGTGCCACGGAGACCTTCGGCGCGCGCTACCTCTTCGCGCCCCTCGAGTACACGCACCTGCGGGCCGACATCCGCGTGAACGTGACGCTCACCCCCAGGCTTTCGCTCGAGACGTACCTGCAGCCGCTCGTCTTCGCGTTCGACTTCGGGGATGTGGCCTCACTCGCCGCGCCCGGCACCTTCGCCTTCGAACCCTGGGAGGGGGCGCTCCCCGACCTGGACCATACCCTGCGGAGCCTGCGCGGCAACGCGGTACTCCGTTGGGAGTGGCGGCCCGGATCGACCCTCTACCTGGCATGGCAGCAGCGCCGCCAGGACATTGGCGAAGACGGGAGCTTCGGGCTGCGCGACGCCGCCGACGCCCTCTTCTCGGCGCGCGCCGACAACATCCTGGTGCTGAAGGCGACGTACTGGCTGAACCCCTGACGGCCGGGGCCAGGGGCTCGAGCCGGAGCTGACGATCCCGACATGGAACACGGCCGAGATTCACGACACCGAGCCCCTGCCGAACTCGCTTCCCCGTGGGGTCCTGAGCGGGGCCGGCGAGGTCGCCCTTCTCCTGGGCGAGCCCGAGATCGGTGCCGTGCTCACCTGCCGGCGCACCACGGTGCCGACCTGATCCGGCAGCTCCTGAATGCGGGCCTCCTCGACGAGCTGCACGTGGACCTGGCGGCGGTCCTCCTGGGCTCGGGCGTCCGGCTCTTCGAAGGTCTCGAAACCACACCGGCCGTGCTCGGGAATCCGACCGTGGTCGCGGGGGTAGGGGTCACGCACCTCCGGTACCCGGTGCGCTCCGGCTGAGCCAGGGCGCCCGCGCACGCCCTGCCTTCCCCCGGGGTTGCCGCGCCACGCCCACCCCCGGAAGTTCCACCCGGCGTCCCCGGGCGTGCGTTTCTCCCATCCACAGGCCACAGCAGCGGAGGGTTTCCCCATGAAGATCCATGCGTACCTGAACTTCGACGGCAGGGCCGAGGAGGCGATGCGGTTCTACGCGGAGGTCCTGGGAGGGACCCTCACGGAGATCCACCGCTTCGGCTCGATGCCGGAGGACAGCGGCTTCCCGCTCTCCGATGCGCAGAAGAACCTCGTGATGCACGTGGGCCTCGAGCTTCCCGCCGGGCAGATGATCATGGCGAGCGACCGGCTCGACGGAATGGGCCCGGAGCCCGTGGAAGGGAACAACTTCTCGCTCTCGGTTCACCCCACGAGCCGGGAGGAGGCCGACCGGATCTTCCACGCGCTTGCCGAGGGGGGCAGGGTCGACATGCCCCTCGCCGACCAGTTCTGGGGGGACTACTTCGGCGGCCTCACCGACCGGTACGGGATCGGCTGGATGGTGAACTACTCGGCCGAGGGGGTGGGAGGCGGGTGATCGCGGGTGCCGCCGAATCACGTATCCGGGCACGACCGCGGCCCCTTCCCGAGCGGAGGCTCCCGACGCGCCTGCTGCCGGGGCTCCCGCTCGTGGCCACCCTGCTGCTTCCCGCCGCCGGCGCTGCCCAGCACCTCCCCGACAACGCCG
>JBJHCE010000289.1:0-2729 GCA_050485865.1 Gemmatimonadales bacterium
CGGGCCCTCTCGGGGCGGATCGACCGGCTCGAGACGAACCTGGCGCTCTACCTGGAGGCCGGGTTCGACCGGGACCACGCCCGGACCATGATCCGGTGCCTCGAGCACCGGGAGCGGCACCTGCCCCCCTTCGACCAGATGGAGTTTCCGCTCTTCTCGGAGTGCCTCGCCGACTTCCGGGCCCGGGGATCCCGGGATGCACGGGATGCGCTCCTCACCGACCGCACCACCCCGGTGGACGACGTGGCCCTCCAGGGCATGCTCCGGGACCCGGACGCCGAGGCCCTCGCCCGGCGCCTCCCCCTCGTGGCCCGGGCCGCGGCGCAGCGCTACGGCTACCCGGGAATGGGCGCCGGGCAGGGGGGCGCGAACCCCGTGGAGTGGGGGGTCGCGGCGGAGTCCTACCTGTTGATGCTCCACGACTGGCCCGACCACGCCGCCCGGGTGGGCCCCGGCGACCTGGAGGCCCTTCTCGCCACCGGGGCCGAGACGCAGCGCATTCTCCGTGGGATCCTCCAGGCCCCCGGAAGCACGGACCCCGGGGGCGCGCTCCACCCCGCCCTGGAAGCCTGGGAGCGGGCTGCCGAGGCGCTCACCACCGAGGCCGACCTCCTGGCGCGCCGCTACCAGCAGGCCCAGCTCCGACGCGTGGACCCCACGAGTCTCCTCACCCGGATGAGCCCGGAGGAGGTGGGACGCCCGGTCCTTCCGGCCCCGCGCCGGGTGGCAGGGAACATCCCCACCGAGGTGCGGACCGCCGCGGTGCTGGCGCTGGAGGAGCCGGTCCTCGTGTACCGGACCGTCACCGCCGACAGCGTGACCCGGGCGAACCGGCGGCGGGCGTTCCTCTTCTTCGGGCGCCGGCACGACCGGATCACCCATTCCCGCACGGCCATGGAGGTGGAACTTCGCCTCTCGAGCGGCCAGGTCGTGGCCCGCTTCCACACCGAGGGACCAAGCGTGCTCCGCCGGGTCGAGGAAATGTCCGGCGACACCACGAGCACCCGGGTCCGATCGGTGGTCGAGCACGTGCCGGATCCCGCCGGCCACTTCATCGGCGAGCACCTTCCCGCCCTGGCCGACGACGTGTCGCGGTGGCGGCTCACCCCACCCGACGGCGCCCTCCTCCGGCGCCTCGAAGACGCCATCGAGGAAGAGCTCCGGCGGGCCGAGTCCCAGTCGCTCCGGAGGGTCTTCTCGTCGGTGTGTTCAGCGGATACCGCGGGGGATGCGGCCTTCGAGCCCCTCGATGCCCCGGACCGGGCCAGCGCCGGGGTGATCCGCCGGGCCCTCGACGAGATGACCACGGCCCGGAGCTTCCTCCTGGCGGCGCTCCGCCTGGGGCTCCCCGAGGGGGTCGACGCGCACCCTGAGGTGGCGGGCTACCTGCGGGGTGAGGGAGGGCTCCTGGACCGGGACGCCCTCTGCCGGGTGGTGGAGGCCGGCGAGAGCCCGCTCCGGGTGGTCTGGATCGAGGAGGAGCCCCGCGCGCGGGCTTCCGAGTTCCGCGCCTCACTGGATCGCGTGCTCGAGGCGCAGCTTGCCCTCGGCCCACCCCCCACGGCGGTGGATGTCACCCTCGAGCGCCTCCGGGCGGCGATCCGCCTCCAACAGCTCCGTGCGCGGGTAGCCGGGTAGGCCGGGCGCTGCGATCTTGAGCGCCATGAACGAGCTTCGCCCCACCATCGTGCGGCTCCTGTCGAACCTGGGGAGCACGCGCGAGATCCAGCTCTACCTGGAGCGCTTCAGCCGGGTTCAGGCGGTCCGCTTCGCCGTGGTGAAGGTGGGAGGCGCCGTGCTCCGCGACGAGCTGGGAGCCCTGGTCTCTTCCCTCGCCTTTCTCCAGCAGGTGGGGCTCACCCCCATCGTGGTGCATGGAGCGGGTCCGCAGCTCGACGAGGAGCTTGCCGGCGCCGGGATCGGGAAGAAGGTGGTGGACGGCCTCCGCTTCACCTCGCCCGATGGGCTCGCCATTGTCCGGCGGGTCCTCCAGCTCCAGAACCTCCGCCTCGTGGAGGCGCTCCAGGCCGAGGGGGTGCGCGCCACCTCGATCCCGACGGGCGTCTTCGAGTGCGAGCTCCTGGGACGCCGGAAGTACGGCCTCGTGGGGAAGGTCCGCCGGGTGCACACGTCGGGAATGAAGGCCGCCATCGACGTGGGCTCGATCCCGGTCATTGCATCCCTGGGAGAAACCCACTCCGGGCAGATCGTGAACGTGAACGCGGACTGGGCCGCGAACGAGCTCGTGAAGCGGGTCCAGCCCTACAAGATCATCTTCCTGACCGGCACCGGGGGACTCCTCGACGACCGGGGAAAGATCATCGACTCGATCAGCCTCGTGACCGACTACGAACGCCTCATGGCCCAGCCCTGGCTCCACTCCGGGATGCGGGTCAAGATGGAGCAGATCCACGACCTCCTGATGGCGCTCCCGCCCTCGTCGTCGCTCTCGATCACGAGCCCCGACGAGATGGCGAAGGAGCTCTTCACCCACCGGGGGTCCGGAACGCTGGTGCGCCGGGGGGAGCGCATCCGCCGTCACGCCTCCTGGAAGCCGGTGGACCGGGAGCGCTTCGGCGCCCTCGTGGCCTCGAGCTTCGGGCGCCCCCTCGTGGAGGACTACTTCGAGCGGACGAGGCCGTTCCGCATCTACCTGAGCGAGCACTACCGCGCCGCCATTGTCCTGACGAAGGCGAACGGCCTCGTATACATGGACAAGTTCGCGGTGG
>JBJHCE010000290.1:0-2718 GCA_050485865.1 Gemmatimonadales bacterium
TCCACACCCCCGCAGGAGGCGAGGCCGAGGCCGGTGCAGAAGAGTGCAGCCCGGAGAGAACGCCTGCCCGCCACCTGGCGATTCATCCCGATCATGAGAACCTTGACATCTCTAGCGGAAAGGGTGAGCGGTGGGGCACCCTCGCCTTCGCTCGCCGTACCCCTGTCGTGTGACCTGCCCATGGGGAGCCGCCGACCTCGGTGCCGTGCGCGGTGCCGCGGTGCAGGGGATGATGCGACCGCCATCGTGGGGCGCAGGGCTCTGGCGCGCAACCCCGAACCACGGCCAGGATGGGCCCATGAGACCCTCGATGAGATCCTCCCTCGGAAGCCTGTCGGTGCGTTCATGCGGCAGGGTTCCGGCGCGCCGTTGCCGTCGGCGTTTCGGCGCGAGGGGTCCCCGCGCTCCTCGGATCCTGCGCGGCCGTCGTCCTCATGGTGGGATGCTCGGGGGAGACGGACCGCGCTTCGTCGCCGGGCACTCCGGTCGTCACCGAGTCGGTCGTACAGGGTGTTCGCACGACGGTGTCCGGCGACGCTCAGCCCTCATGCCTCGAATGTGAGGTTCTGCTCGAACCGGTGGTCACCTTCGGTCGGATGGAAGACTCCATCCTCCTTCGCACGGACCGGGTGGCCCTTGCCCGCGACAGCCGGGGACGTACCTACGTGGCTGCCAGGAACGCCAGGGATCACGAGCTGATCCTCCATGACACCCGCGGGAGCATCGTTCGGACGGTCGCCGCACCATGGGCGGAACTCGGGCTCGTGACCCCCATGATTCGTCACGTGGCCATGGATCCGTGGGAGGGCGGACTCTGGGTCGTCGAGCCCGGCGTCGGATACCGACTCGGAACGGGCCGCGTGGCTGGCCGAGCGGTTGGAGACCTCCACGCCGGCGGGCCCGCCGCAGACGTCGGCGATCACCGCGATCCGGATGATCGACGATGGACTGCTCCTGGTCCTCGTGAGCGTCCCGGGACGCCATTGGCAGGAGGACCGCATCGAATGGGATGAGCGGTTCCCGGCTGAACCGCGGATGCTTCCCGGATCACGTCAGCGCGCCACAGACACGGAGTTCGACGTGATCGACGTGCGATCGGGAACGCTCCTCGTACGCTCGGAGCAGGTTACCGGGCGGTACTCCGTCGCGAACGACGGGACCGTCTTCCGCACCTGGGTGACCGATCAAGGCCTGATCCGCATCGAGATCTTCGCACTCGCGGTACAGCTTCCGGACCGCGAGCTTCGTCCGTCGGGCCGGCCCGGACCGAGGTAGGCGGCCGGCGTCCCTGTCTCCGAACCCCGGGTTCCCGCCCCTTGTCGTGGTATGACACGATACCCTATAGTACATATGGCACGATAGTCTATATACCATCTGCGTAGAGCGCGCTTCATGGATCGGGAGCCGATCAGCCCAGCCCAGCGTCGTCTGGCAGCCGCGCTTCGCACCCTGAAGGAGCGTCAGGAACGCGGACAGGTGGTGTTCCGGTCGGCTGAACTCGACCGCCGCGAGCGGGAAGCCCTCGTGGATGCGGGCTTTCTTCGGCCCGTCGTCAAGGGCTGGTATCTCGTCGCTCGGCCGGGGGAGGCTCCCGGCGATACCACCCCGTGGTTCGCCGCCATGCGGGACTTCGTTGCCGGATACTGCAACGCGAGGTTCGGTGACGCATGGCACTTGTCGCCCGACTACTCGGTGCTCCTCCATGCCGGCGCGACGGCGCATCCCAGGCAGGTGATCATCCACGCACCCAAGGGAAACAACTCCGTGCTCGAGCTCCCGGCCGGCTGCTCCCTCCTGGACTACCGGGCGGGGGACTTCCCGCCGATCGACGAAATCGAGGTCCGGAGCGGGCTTCGCGTGCTTCCACTCCCGGCCGCGCTCCTGCGGGTTCCGGAGGCGTTCTTCCGGACCTTTCCCACCGATGCGCAGATCGCCCTGGGCACACTCCCGGACGCATCGGAGCTGAACCGGGCGCTTCTCGCCGGTGGCCACAGCGTCGTCGCGGGCCGCCTGGCGGGGGCGCTCCGAGCCGTTGGCCGACCTGAGCTCGCGGATGATGTCCTGGGCACGATGCGGGCGGCCGGGTACACCGTCCAGGAATCGGGTCCCTTCCGGTCCGCCCCTCCCCCTTCGAGGAGGGCGCCAATCTCCTCTCCCTACGTGCACCGCCTGCAGTTGATGTGGCGCACCATGCGCGATGAAGTGCTGCGCCGCTTCCCCGAAGAGCCGGGACTGCCGGGAGACCCCGGCGCCTACCTCGCCGCCGTCAGGGAGAACTACAGCGTCGATGCCTACCACTCCCTCTCCATCGAGGGATACCGCGTCACGGACGAGATGATCGAGCGCGTCGCCACCGGCGCCTGGGACCCGGAGCGGCACGCGAAGGATGCAGACGCGAGGAGCGCCCTGGCTGCACACGGCTACTGGCGCGCCTTCGAGGTCGTGGAGGCCTCGCTCCGGAGGGTTCTTGCAGCCGAGAATCCCGGCGAAGTCACCCGCGCCGACCACGGGGCCTGGTACCGCGCCCTCTTCGGTCCAGGCGTCGAGGCCGGTCTGCTCTCGGCCGCAGACCTCGCCGGCTACCGGAATGCGCCGGTGTACATCAGGAACGCCAGGCATGTGCCACCCCCGAGAGAAGCCGTGCGCGAGATGATGCCTGCGCTGTTCGACCTTGTTTCCGAGGAGCCGTCGGCCGCAGTCCGTGCCGTCCTCGGGCAC
>JBJHCE010000291.1:0-2711 GCA_050485865.1 Gemmatimonadales bacterium
CTCACCGACGACGTGTGGCTCCTGGTTTCGCCCTCGGCGGTGTCCCTCGGGAGCATTCGTGGGGAAGGGGACCGGGTCTGGCTCGACCTCGGAATCACCGCCCACCCCCGCCTCGTCCTCGGGCCAAGGCCCGGATGGGCGGAGGTCCCCTTGCCTGCCCTGGGACGAGGGGGTGGTGCCGAGGGAGACGGCCTCCGGATCCTCCTGGAGGCCCAGGGGCACTACGAGGAGGCGGGCCGGAGGCTCACCCGGGAGTTCGCGGACGAGGAACTCACCTGGGCCGGACAGCGGTTTCATTTCCGGAGCGCCTCGCTTCGGGGGATCGGGGGAGGGCGGGTGGCCCTCGGGATCCGCTTCGACGGGTCGGCGCGGGGGGAGATCTTCCTCGTCGGCACCCCGGAACTCGACTTCGAGGGGGGCGAGATCGTGGTCCCCGACCTGGACTTCGACGTGGCCACCCTGAACCTGCTCATGCGGAGCGCCGCCTGGATCGCCCGGGACGACCTCCTGAAGACCCTCCGGGAGCGGGCCCGCCTCCCCGTGGAGGACCTCCTCGGCTTCGCCTCGGAAAAGCTTCACGAGGGGCTGAACCGACGCTTGTCGGACCAGGTCCGCCTGGAGGGAGCGGTGGAGCGGACCGAGCTCCTCGGCGTGCGGGCCACCGTGGAGGCCCTTCACGTCCAGGCCGCCGCAGACGCCCGGGCGGTCGTCATCGTGGACGACTGAGCCGGAACCGAAACCGTGCCCCCGCTTCGGACGTAGGGGAACGAGGAACCGAGATCCCGAACCCCTGGAGACACCCATGATCGAGCTCATTGCCCTTGCCGCCGCCCTGGGTGCCGCCGTTGCCGGCTACCGGGGGGCCCGGAACTACACCTTCCGCCGCCTTCGCTACACCGCGGTGGGCGAACACCCCGCCGCGAGCGGGATCGCCGCCGGGGTGGGCACCGCCCTCGTGGCGAGCCCCCTCGTGGCCCTCCTTCCCATTGTCGGGGCCGGAACGGCCATTGCCCTCGGCGCCGGCGTTGGAACGGGCGTGATCACGGGCGCCCGGGGACGGTTCGATTCGGGCGAGGACTGACCCGCGGCGGGCCCCCGGGCGCGTTCGTCGGCCGGTCGGGACCGCCCGCGCCCCTTCATCCCCCGAACCCGACCCCCTAGCTTCCGCCCCATCCATGGGTCCCGGTCGGGGACCCGGGAGGCCCACGAAGGGGAGGTGACCGGCGGTGTTCGACGTGCTCGGGGAACAGGACCAGGCCGTGGAGGCAACGAGCGGGATCCACCCCCTCCTTGCCCCCCTCGAAGAGGTGATCCGGGCGAACCCGGGGACCGCAACGGTGCTCGGGATCGTGCTCGTGCTCGCCGTGGGCGAGACGCTCCACCGGATCGTGCGGCACCTCCTCCTCCGGTTTCTCGAAGGGGTGGCCAGGCAGACCCCCCAGAAGTGGGACCAGGCGCTCTTCGACGCGCGCCTCCCGCAGCGGCTCTGCTGGGGGGTGCCCCTCATCGTCTGGTACTACGGGCTCATTCTCGTCCCGTTCCTCCCGACGGAGCCCCTCGCGATCGCGCGCCACGTCCTCCTGGCGTCGATGGTGGTCGTCGTCGTGCGGGCCTTCGATGCGTTCCTGCACGGGGTGAACCTGATCTACCTGGAGAATCCCCGGTCGAGGGAGCGGCCGATCAAGGGGTTCCTCCAGGTGGCGAACGTGGTGGCGCACCTGGCGGGGCTCATTCTCGTCATCTCGATCCTCATCGACCGGTCGCCGGTGATCTTCCTGAGCGGGCTCGGGGCGATGACGGCGGTGCTCCTCCTGGTGTTCCGGGACACCCTCCTCTCGCTCGTGGCGGGGATCCAGATCACCACGAACGACCTCCTCCGCCCCGGGGACTGGATCGAAATGCCCCAGTTCCAGGCCGACGGCGACGTGGTGGACATCGCGCTGAACTCGGTGACGGTCCAGAACTGGGACCGGACCCTCACGGTGATTCCGACCCACAAGTTCCTGGAACACTCGTTCAAGAACTGGCGAGGGATGAGCGAATCCGGGGGGCGCCGGATCAAGCGGGCCTTCCACGTGGACCAGGGATCGATCCGCTTCCTGACCGAGGAGGAGGTCGACCGCTTTTCGCGCTGGGAGCTCCTGGCGGAGTACATGGCCCGGAAGCGCGAAGAGGTGGAGGAGCACAACCGGGCCCACCCCGCCTCCGGGGGGCTCGTGCCCCATCACCGGCGGCTCACGAACCTGGGGACCCTGCGCGCGTACCTGTCCGCGTACCTCCGGGCCCATCCCGGGGTGCACCAGGACATGATCCTGATGGTGCGCCAGCTGGCTCCGGGGCCGGAGGGGATCCCCATCGAGATCTACGCCTTCACCTCGGACACCCGGTGGGGGGTGTACGAAGGGGTGCAGGCGGACGTCTTCGACCACGTTCTGGCCACCGTACCCGAGTTCGGGCTCAGGGTCTACCAGAAACCGTCGGGGATGGACCTGGCGGGGCTCTCCGCGATCACGGGCTGAGGCGGGGCCCAGGAGGGGGCACCCGGCAGGGCTTGCCGGGTTCGAGTGCCGCGACGGGAAACCCTTTCCGCAGGATGCGAGGGCCTCGGATGCCTCGGGGGCCGGGCTTCCGCCCCCTGGGCCGATTCCCGGCTTCGGCATCTTCCTTGCGCTGTCTGACGGTGGAGGCGGGACCGGTGTTCCGCTTCGGAA
>JBJHCE010000292.1:0-2708 GCA_050485865.1 Gemmatimonadales bacterium
CTCCCGGTCGAGCACGTAGCCCCCGAGAATGTGCTCGATCCGGTCGATCCCCGCCTCGATCGCGTCCACCGAGTTCGTGGAGCCCCGCGCGCCCGAGTCCACGTGCCCCGTCACCGTTCCGCCGAGCTCGTGCACCCGCTCCACGAGCCACCGGACGTGATCGGGCCCGGCCCCCTTGGCCTTGAAGTGCCGCACCCCCCGCGCCCACCAGTGGTCCACCTCGGCGCGGAGCTCGTCACGGGTGATGCCCCGGTTCCACCCCGGCCGCGACGACCCGAAGTACGGCCCCGACGGAAGAAGCCTGGGGCCCGTCCATTCGCCGGCCTCGAGGCGGTCACGCAGGAGGAGCATCCGCTCCGGAAGGTACTCCCCCGCCGGAAAGGTGGTCGTGACCCCGAGCGCCAGGTAGACCAGGGGGTTGTAGCGCGTTTCCTCGACCCTGCCGTCGCCGGTCAGGTTCATGTTGTAGTGGGCGTGGAGGTCCACGAGCCCGGGCAGGAGGGTGTCGTCGTCACCCAGGCGAATCACCTCCGCCGTGGCCCCCGGTGCCGCATCGCCCACCTCCCCCACCGCACGGATCCGCCCCTCGGGGCCCACGAGGACACCGGGGTTCGGGGTCCGCTCGCCGGCCTCCACGTCCATGAGCCACCCGCCCTCGATGAGACGCCACTCGGTCTCGGGGGCCGCCGCGTCGCCGGAACTCCCCCCGCACGCACCGGTGAGGAGCGCGAGAAGAGCGAGGGAGACGGCGCGGAGCAGCTTCTTTTCGGGGATGCGAGGCATGGCGGACCGTGGGCGGAGGGGTGGGCCCCCGACCGGGGGCGACCCCCGGAACCGGCCGGGGGTCCGACCGTCAGGGTACGCCCCCGGTCACCTGAAGTCCAGCGTGATCCCCATGCGGAGGACGAGGTCGTCGCGCTCGAGGTTCGACGGGGGGCGGGTGTCGCGCCGCCACTCGCCGCTCACGGTGAAGCGCACCCGCTCGGTGACGGGAAAGGCGACACCCAGGTCGTTCAGGATCCGGAGGTCCGAGAAGTCGTCGAAGCGCGGCTGCACGTAGACGATGTTCAGGATCCGGATCCCCGATTCCGTCTCGTATCGGGCCACGGCGAGGTTCGCCATCCGCACGGCGTCGAGGGCGGTGGGGTCTTCCGGCCCTACCGCGCCCGGGTCCAGCCGTTCCCACTCGAGCATGGCGCCCGTTCCCACCGAGATCGACCCCCGCTCGCCCCCGGCGAGGCGCTGCTGCGCGCCCGAGCCCACGAGCCAGCGGCTCCTGAGCCGGAGCGACTCGTTCTGCTGCGCCTGCACGAAGTGGAAGGTCTGGAACCGCTCGTTCGGAATCCACGAGTAGCGGAGCTGCACGAAGCGGGAGTCCAGGAGCGAGCGGTCGCCGTCGGAGAGGTAGCTTCCGCCGAAGATGAGGCGGGTCCAGTGGGACCCGGTTCGGATCCCCGCGATCCCCGACCCGTCGACCACGAAGATCTCCGAGTTCCCGCGGCGCCCCGTGGCCGAGAAGGTGGCCGACAGGTGCGGGCCTTCCACCTCGGTGAGCTGGAAGCGCTCGGTGTTCAGGATCGTCTGGGCGGAGGCGGTGGTGGGGAGTGCGAGGGGGAGCGAGAGGGCGAGCGCCAGGAGCGCCGCCGGGAGGGTGCGGAGGAGGGCTGGAATGGTCATCCAACAATGGTACGAGGGTCGGAGCCGGGGACAACCCCGTACAGGGTGCGGAGGTTCACGAGGACGAGATCGCCCCGCTCCCGGGCGCGCCTCCTGAGGCCGGGTTCGAACCGGCTTCCGAAAAGGAGGAGGCGTGCACCTTCGGCCCGTCCGCCCAGGTGCGCCCGCGCCTCTTCGAGACGCGCCAGGTGGTGGGCTCCGATCCGTTCCCCGAGTTTCGCCTCCCCAAGGGCGAGGACCGTCCGGTCGGAGGGGGTCCGACCGTCGTCCGCGGCGACCACCACGTCAAGCTGCCGTTCGACCCCGCGGCCCAGGGTCAGGGTCGACGGCCCCACGTGGTCCGGGATCCCGCCCAGGAGGGCCGGGTCCGCAAACACCCGCACCCATTCCCGGGCCATGGATTCGAAGACGGGTCCGAGGACCGCCGAGGAAAAGGTGGGCTCGAGGGAGGCCCAGAGGCCGGGGGCTGCGGGGCCGCTCCGAGCCAGGCGACCCTGGTGCCTCCGGAGGATCGCGTAGTGGAAGCGGATCATGGGATCCGCCGGGAGGTACGTGGGGCGGTTCTCCCTCAAGGGGTCCTCGATGCGGGCCAGGACCTCGGCCTGTACCAGCGCCTCCACGATCGGCGCCAGCGACGTGCCCGGGATCCCCACGTGCCGGGTGAGCCGGGCGTGGGCGTGGTGCCCCGACGCCACCCCGGCGAGGACCCCGTGGTACAGGTTCGGCTTCCGCGCCCTCGAGGTCACCGGGTCCTCGCAGAGGAGCAGGGGCACCTCGTGGAAGAGGGGGGCGGCGGGGGAAAGGACCCGCCTCAGGATCCATCGCTCGAAGTCCCGGGGCCCGCGGGGGAGGTCATGCTCCGTCATTTCCCGGGCGTACGCGGCGACCCCTCCGATCACGGCGTGGACCCGGAGCGCGGTGGGCAGGTGGGCGATGCCGTGGAGCCTGCGGGCCTCCCGGAAGTCGAAGGGCGAAACCCTGAGGTCCAGCCCGGCCCGGCCACGGAGGGGCGCGGTTCCCCCGAGGAGTTC
>JBJHCE010000293.1:0-2704 GCA_050485865.1 Gemmatimonadales bacterium
TTCGCCCTCGGAGCGGCGCTCATCGCCACCGCGGGCCTCGTCGTGTATCGAAACCTCTTTGCACCCTCCCTCACCGGGAACACCCATGTCCAGTCCACGTCCTGAGCCGCAGACCCGTCGCGGCCCGCAGGTGCCCGCTTCCCCCGCCGAGCGTCGTCCGCCGGTGGAGCGCCGGCGTCCCACGGGGCCCGGGGGGATCGCGAGGCCTTCGACCGCGCTCCTCCTTCTCGCCGTGGCCGGTGCCGCCGGGGCCCCGTCGGCGGAGCTCACAGCCATGGCCCCGAGCGGGGCGGCCGCCTTCGCCACGGTCCAGGACCGGACCGTGGTCTACAACGAGGTCACGGTGTCCGGGCAGGGAGCGGGGATCACCCTCGAGTTCGCGGGGGGCGACCGCCTCACCCTGGAGCTTCGCGAAGGAAGTGTCCGGATCGACGGCGAGGAGGTGGGGCGCTACACCCCGGGTGACGCCCTCGACCGTTCGTGGCGCGCCCTCCTCGGCGAGGCGATCGCCACCGACAACGGCGGGGTCGCCCGCCTCCTCTCGGCGTGGACCGCGCCGACCGGGCTCTCCGGTGACGCCGCCCGGGGGGCCGAAACCCTCTCCGGCCGGATCGCGTCCGCGCTCCGGCCCACCGCGCCGGGCGGGGAAGCCTCCGCCACGGACCGAATCGCCCGGGAGCTGGATCCGGCCGCGCAGGCCTCCCTCCTGGACCTCATCGTCCGGCGCCCCGAGCGGGCCCGTGAGCTCGCCCTCCTCCTCGAGGGACGGGACACCGGGGCCCTCACCGTGTACGTGGCCCGGAGCCTCGAGATCGGCGCCGACGAGGAGATCGAGGGCGGGCTCCTCGTGGTGGAGGGAGACCTCCGCCTCGACGGGAGGGTGGAGGGCGACGTCCTGGTCCTGGGCGGCGCGGTGCGCCTGGGCGACGCGGCCCGGGTGGGCGGGGACCTCCGCTGGATCGACGGGATGCTCGCCGGCGAGCGGGGCGGGGTTTCCGGCTCCATCGACGAGCTCCGGCTCCCCGAGGCCCCGGCTGTCCCCTCCGCCGACGAGATCCGGGCCGAGGTGGAGCGGAGCATCCGCGCCGCCCAGCCCTCTCCCCGCACGACCCGCTCCCGCCCCGGCTTCTTCCGGAATGCCTGGTCGGCGGTCTCCGGGGTGATCCAGACGATCTTCACGGGCGCCCTCCTTCTCGGGATCGGGGCCGGGATCCTCTACTTCTTCCCCCGGCACTTCGAGGTCGTGGCCCGCACGGTGGGGACGGTCCCGGGACGCGCCTTCGCCACCGGTTGGGCCACCCTCGTGCTCTCGCCCTTCGTCTGGATCGCAGGGGTCGTCCTCCTGGCAGCCTCGATCATCGGGATCCCGGCGCTCATCGTCTGGATCCCCTTCTTCTGGCTCGCCCTGGCGGGGAGCGCCGTCTTCGGATTTCTTGCGGTGAGCCGGAACCTGGGAAGCTGGTGGGTGAAGCGGCGCGACGCCTTCCACCCGCACGGACTCGACACCGACCAGCCCCTGGCGCGCCTGGGGATCGGGATCGCGCTCCTCCTCGCCGCCTTCGCCGGTGCCAGTGTCCTCGAGATCGGGGGCGGACTCTTCGGGGTGTTCCGGATCCTCCTCACGGTGGCCGGGGCGGTGGTGCTCCTGAACGTGGCGGTGGTGGGCCTCGGGGGCGTGGTCCTCTCCCGCGCCGGCCGCGACGGACGGTGGGCGGGGCGGGTCTCGGACCTGGGGGACATCTCCTCCTTCGACGACCCCACCGACTTCGCGAGGGACCCCTTCGACCCTCCGGCGAACCCGGCGGGGACCGAGCCGTGAGCGTCCTCCCGGGCCGCACCAGGTGGGCGGGAGCCATGGCGGCCGCCGGCGCACTCCTCCTGGGGGTCGCCGCCGGTACCGCGGAGGCCCAGAGCTGGTCCTCGGTCCAGTACGAGCGGCAGCTCCGCGGGGAGTCGGCGCTCCGGGTCGACGTGACCTATGGCGCCGGCACCTTCCGCGTGGCGGCGGGGGGTGATGATCACCTCTACCGGGCACGCCTCCGCTTCGACGAGGACGCCTTCACCCCGATCCACCGGTTCGAAGGGGGGCGACTCACCCTGGGCCTCGAGGGGACCGGGAGCGGAGCGCGCCGCCTCCCCATCCGCCGCGGGGCGGACGAGGCGGAGCTGGACCTCCGGATCGGGACCCGTGTGCCCGCCGAACTGGAGCTCACCTTCGGTGCGGTGCGGGCCGACATGGACCTGGGGGGGATCCCCCTCGGCGCCCTCAAGATCACGACCGGGGCCTCCGACGGGCGTCTCCGGGTCAGCCGCCCGAACCCGAACCCGCTGGAAACGGCGACCTTCCAGGTCGGGGCTGCCTCCTTCCATGCCCGGGAACTGGGGAACCTCCGGGCCCGCTACGTGGACGTGGAGGCCGGAGTAGGCGAAGTTCGTCTCTCCTTCGAGGGTCTCACCGCGGCCGAGACCACGGTCCGCGCCAGCATGGGGCTCGGAGCCCTCGAGATACGGGTGCCGGAGGGGGTGGGGATCCACCTGACCCGTTCGAGCTTTCTCGTGTCCCTGCAGGCCCCGGGGCTCGAGCGGGTCGGAAGCACCAACACCTGGGTATCACCGGAGTGGGACGCGGCCTCGGTCCGGCTCCGGATCCTTCTCGACAGCGCCCTCGGGAGCGTGACGATCGGTCGCACGCCGTGACCACGCC
>JBJHCE010000294.1:0-2693 GCA_050485865.1 Gemmatimonadales bacterium
CGGGGTCCGCATGGGGCGGGCTCGGCCGTGCTCGAACAGAACCGGGAGGTCCCGCGATTTCCAGCCAGACGCGCGTGAACGAACAGATTCGCCTGAGCCCCGTCCGCCTCATCGATGCCGATGGGGAGCAGGTCGGGATCGTCACCCTCGACACCGCCCGGGAGCGGGCCGACCAGGCCGGACTCGACCTCGTGGAGGTCGCGGCGGGGGCCCGGCCCCCGGTGGTCCGGATCATGGACTGGGGCCGGAAGCTCTACGAGGACCGGAAGGCGGCGAAGGAGGCGAAGAAAAAGCAGCACCAGGTGGAGCTAAAGGAGGTGCAACTCCGCCCCCGCACCGACGACCACGACTTCGAGACGAAGCTCAGGCGGGCGCGCGCGTTCCTCGCTGAGGGGAACATGGTCCGCGTGGTCCTGCGTTTTCGGGGGCGTGAGATGCGCCGGCCCGAGGTGGGAGTGGAGACCCTCGACCGGATGATCGAGGCCACGGGCGACATGGCGAAGGTGGAGCAGCGTTCGACCCGGATCGAGGGGCGACGGCTCACCGCGGTGCTGGCGCCGGGCGCGGCCTGACTCTCGGCGCGCGGGAGCGGGGGCGGAGGGGCATCGTGCCCTTCCGCCCCCTTCGCGCGTCAGCCCCCCCGGGCGAGCCGCAGCCGCACGATCCGCTGGACCCCGACCTCGTCGTGGTGCACCCCGTACAGGCGGTCCCCACGGAACCGGAAGGGAACGACGCCCTCGGGCATCTCCACGACCCCCAGGTAGGTCCCCCCGGCGTCGAAGACGTCCCAGCTCCGGCTTCCGAGGTTTCCGGACTGGAAGTCCTCCATGGTGAGCTCGTCGAGGGCCTCGCCCGGATCGATCCGCTGGACCCAGAGGGAGCCGTCGGGGCCGGCCAGGACCGAGGCGAGGGCGGGCCAGTAGGGCTCGAAGCTCACCCCCTGGAGAAGGGGCGCCATCATTTCCGCCGGGACGCCCTGCTGCTCGAAGGCCTCGGCGAAGAGGTCGCGGAGCTGCCGCTCGGTCCGCTCCGACACGGGCTGGCGTGCCACGTCACGGCGCACGATCACCGGGGTGTCCCCGCCGCTGATCGCAAGCGAGTAGAAGTCGTTCGTCCCCCGGACGACCCGTCCGTCGGTGAGCACCGCCCATACCGGCTCGGGGGAGAAGATCCGGAAGCGCGGCATTCCGTCGGCGCCCATGGAGAAGGTCCCGCCGGCGGGGAAGGAGTCGAGCTCCTCGCCCTCGGCCGAACCCGGGCGCAGCTCCACGAGTGCATCGATGGGCTCGGCGCCGTTCGGGGTCGTGGCCATTTCCGACATGTCCATGTGACGACGCTGCACGATGATCGACCGTTCCGGACCGCTCCGGAAGAGGATCGGGATCCCGTCATCCATGGTCATGAGCGGGGAATCGAGGACCGTCCCGTCGATCGCGAAGCGGGCCAGGCGGGCGTTCATCAGGTCCGGCACGACGATGGCCCCCTCGGCGTCGATGAAGACTCCCGTCGCAGGGCTGATCGCCTGGGAAAGCTCCCCCGGCCCCCCGCCGGCGCGGCCGAAGGCATGCTCGAGCGCCCCGTCGGGCCCGAAGACCCGCACGCGGTGCGCCTGCTGGTCGACCATGACGATGCGGCCGTCGTCGGTGGCGTCGACCCCCGCCACCATGCCGAACTGGAGTTCCGGGTCCCCGAGCTGCACGCCGATCCGGAGCTCCTCCTCGAGCGCCCACGCCTCCCCTGGCGCCCAGGCCCCGGCCCCGGGGTTCGTGACGATTCGGACCCCGGCGGAATCCTGAACGAGAGGACCTGCGGCGGGCGCATCACCCCCGCAGGCGGAAAGGACGAAGGCCCCGCAGGCGGCCAGGGCGAGTGTATGGAATGGGCGGCGCATGGCGCGTTTCTCCACTGGAGTTCCGGTCGCTCCCGCCGCGACACGCGACGGGGCTTCCCCCACGCTACGAGGGAAGCCCCGGAAATCCTTCAACGGCCGCTGGGCCGGTCCTGCACCGCGCCGTCAGGCGGCGGCAGCCGCTCCACCCAGGAACGAGAGGATGAGCATCACCACGAAGACCACGAGGAAGAGGTAGAAGAGGATCTTCGCGATCCCCGCCGCAGCGGAGGCGGCCCCTCCGAATCCGAAGGCCCCGGCAATGATGGCCACCACGAGGAAGATGAGCGCCCATGTGAGCATGGGGAACGTCCTTTCCGGTCCCGGTGAACGGCCTGCCGCAGCGGGCCGGACCGATCATCCCGCCGCCGGTACGGGGCACCCCGGACGGGGCCGGGTGTTCCGGAATCGAGCGCGGGGCGGGACGAAATGCCCCTTACCGGAGAGTCTCGAAGCGCCCCGTCTCCCGGTTCTTCCGGACGTCGTCCCAGGGGAAGCACCGCCCGTTCATGGCCACGTACACCCCCTCGGGGAGCACCTGCGCGAAAGAGAGCGCGCTTCCCAGGTTGAAGAGGCCGTCGGAGCTCCCGAAGGCGTAGGGGATCATGGCCCCCGTAAGGACGACCGTCTTTCCCCGGACGCTCCCGGCGAGCACCCGGGCGGTCTCCACCATCGTGTCGGTCCCGTGGGTGATCACGATCCGGTCCTCGGGGGCCTTGGCACAGTTCCCGGCGATCGCCTCCCGGTCCGCGTCGGTGAGATCGAGCGAGTCCACCATCATCAGGGTGCGGACCTCCACTTCCAC
>JBJHCE010000295.1:0-2682 GCA_050485865.1 Gemmatimonadales bacterium
GCGCCTTTCCGCAGGTGGAGCCGGCGCCGTGGGCGGGCCACACCTGGGCGTAGTCCGGAAGCTCCCGGAAGCGGGGAAGGCTCCGGAAGAGCTGCCTGGCCGAGGGTTCCTGCACCCCGTGCATCCCTGCCGCCTGCTCCAGGAGGTCCGGGCGCCCCAGGTCTCCCACGAAGACGAAGTCGCCGGTGGCGATCCCGATGGGCGTGGACGCCCCGCCCCCCCGGTCCACGAGGACGTAGCTCAGGTGCTCGGGCGTGTGCCCCGGCGTGTGCGCCGCGGTGACCTCGATCCCCCCCACCTGGAAGGTGTCGCCATGCTTCAGGAAGACCGCGTCGTATTCCCCGCTCCGGGCCCAGTCCGAGCCCCACTCCGCTCCCCCCTCGTCCGACAGGTAGACCTTCGTGCCGAAGCGGTGCGCGAACTCACGCACCCCCGACAGGAAGTCGGCGTGGATGTGCGTCTCGGCCACCGCGGTGATCCGGAGCCCCTCGGCCTCGGCGGCCGCCACATAGCGATCGATGTCCCGGAGCGGGTCGATGAGGAGGGCCTCGCCCGACTTCTGGCATCCCACCAGGTAGGCGTACTGGGCGAGCTTCGGGTCGAAGTACTGGCGAAAGAGCATGGGGGCCTCGGGGTCGCGGGGGTCGGTCAGTGGGGGAGGTGGTCGCGGAGCGCGGCGTAGCTCCAGGTGCCGGCCATGGCGGCCACGATCCCCACGAGGAGGACCGGGATCCCGGCACCGACGAGGGCGAACATGGGTCCGGGGCATGCACCGATGAGGGCCCACCCGACGCCGAAGAGGGTGCCGCCCATCCAGTAGCGGGCCCCGGGGATCCGGGAGTCGCCCCAGGTCTTGGGCTGGAGGCGGATCGCCTCGCCGCCGGCGGCCCGGGCACCCGAGCGGCGGATCAGCGCCAGGGAGAGGGCGGCCACCGCCACCGCACTCCCGATGATCCCGTACATGTGGAAGCTCTGGAAGCGGAACATCTCCTGGATGCGGTACCAGGACGCCACCTCACTCATGATGAAGATGAACCCGAGAAAGGCCCCGATGGCGAGGTAGGCCAGGAGGGCGCCCGGCCGGTGGGGAGGCGGCGCGGAGCCCGCGTCCGCGGCGCCCTCCACCTGGGGGACGTCGAGACATTCGAAGTCGGGGGCGCGGTCGGTGCGGTCGGTGCGGTCGGTGGGGGTGGTGTGGCCGGTGTGGCCGGTGCCGGAGGTCATGGCGCCCCTCCGAGGACCAGGGGAAGAAGGGCGTGGGTCACGAGGAGTCCGCCCGCGAAGAACCCCACCACCGCCACGAGGGAGGGGAGCTGCAGGTCCGCGATTCCCGAAATGGCGTGGCCGCTCGTGCATCCTCCGGCCCAGCGGGCCCCGAACCCCACGAGGAAGCCTCCGCCCACCACGAGGAGGAGGGCGGCGGGCGAGGCCAGCGCCGAGAGGGTGAAAAGCTCGGCAGGCACGAAGCCCGAGAGCTCCGTGAGCCCGAGCGCCGCCAGGTCCGCCCGGGTGGCCTCGGAGATGTTCGCCGCCGTGTCCGGCAGGCCGAAGAGGAGGGCCGCGAGGAGTCCACCCCCCGCGATCCCCGCCACGAAGACCAGGTTCCAGAGCCCGGTCTTCCGCCAGTCGTAGCGAAGAAAGGAGGGCTTCATCCGCTCCGGCGCCGGAAGGGCCGCGCACATGTGCCGGAGGTTCGAGGAGATCCCGAAGACCTTTCCGCCCACGAGGAGAAGGAGGGGGACCACGAGTCCGATGAGGGGCCCGGCCACGTACCAGGGCCAGGGTGGGGAGAGAAACTCGGTCATCGCGCCTGGTGCCATCTTGTAGTTACTTGTTATTACAACCTTGCCAGGTACCATTGTAACCGGGATTCCGGGGGGGTCAACCCCGGGGGATTGCCCCCGGGCGGGGAGGGGGGTTACCCGTGGAGGATGTCGCGCCCCGCATCCCGGCCCCCTGCCCCCTTCCTGGTCCTCGATTTCGACTCGACCCTCGCCAGGGTGGAGAGCCTGGACGCGCTCTACGGACAGGTCCTGGCGGAGCTCGCCCCCGAGGGCCGCGCCTTGCTCGAGTCCCGCTTCAGGGCCCTCACCGACGCCGGCATGGAGGGGGAGCGGAGCCAGGCCGACACCCTCCGGGAGCGCCTCGCCCTCTTTCCCCCCGGGCGGCCCCACCGCGCCGACGTGGAGGGGGCCGCGGCCCTCGTTTCGGAGCGCCTCGCCCCGTCGGCGCTTCGCCACGCCCGGGCCTTCCGCGCCCGGGCCCACGGGCTCCTCGTGGTCTCGGGCGGCTTCACCGAGCTCATTGCCCCGGCGGCGGCCCGCCTCGGGATCCCGGGGGGCCGGGTGGTGGCCCACGCCTTCCGGCCGGCGGCCCCGAATCAACCGGACGGGGCCGGCGGAGCCGGCCCCTCCACCCCCCTGGAACTCGACCCCGACACCCCCATGGCCCGGGGCGGCAAGGTGGGCGCGGTCCGGGCCCTCGTGGAGCGTGGCCGGATCCCCCGGGACCGCCCTGTCTGGGTCGTGGGCGACGGCGCCACGGACCTCGAGCTGGGCCAGGCACTCCGCACCTCGGGGCTCGCCACCCGCTTCCTGGCCTTCACCGAGATCGTGACCCGCCCCGCCGTGGTGGCCGCCGCCGACCAGGTGATCTCCTCCTTCGACGACCTCTTCCAATACC
>JBJHCE010000296.1:0-2677 GCA_050485865.1 Gemmatimonadales bacterium
AGCTCGAGGGCGAGCAGAGGAAGATCTACGACGGCCTTCGGGAGCACTACCGGGCGGAGCTCCTGGGAAAGGTCGACACCCTGGGCCTCCGCCGCTCGAAGATGCACGTCCTGGAGGCGCTCCTCCGGCTCCGGCAGGCGGCCTGCCACCCGGGGCTCCTGGGTCCGGCGCACCGGAAGGTGGCCGGGGCCAAGCTCCCCCTCCTGGTCGAGACCCTGGAGGAGGTGGTGGCCGAGGGGCACCGGGCCCTCGTCTTCTCGCAGTTCACGAGCTTCCTCGCCCTTGTCCGCGAACGCCTCGACCGGGTCAGGATCCCCTACGAGTACCTGGACGGGGCCACCCGCGACCGCCAGGCGCGGGTGGACCGCTTCCAGGAGGGCGGCCCCCCGGTCTTCCTCATCAGCCTCCGCGCCGGCGGGTACGGCCTGAACCTCACCGCCGCCGATTACGTCTTCCTCCTCGACCCCTGGTGGAACCCTGCCGTCGAGGCGCAGGCCATCGACCGCACCCACCGGATCGGACAGACGAAGCCGGTCGTGGCCATGCGCTTCATTGCCCGCGACACGGTGGAGGAAAAGGTGCTCGAGCTGCAGCAGACGAAGCGCGAGCTCGCCGACGCCGTCCTGGGCGAAAACCAGGGCATCCTCTCGCGCATCACCCGGGAAGACCTGGAGCTCCTCCTGGCGTAGGGGCGGAGCGCCGGCGGGCGCGTGGCCCTTGCCCCCGGGATCCGAGCGCAGCCATGAGCCGGTCCGCCGGGATCGGCGGGATCGACCCCCCGTCGAGATCCCGCTCGTTCCGGGTCACGATGTACCGCGCGCCGATCCTGAGGGCGGCCGCGAGCGTGACGGCATCCCCGAAGTCCTCGAGGGGGAGCACCAGGGCCCGGCCCAGGTCGTCCTTGTCCACCGTAACGACCTGGACCACCCGGAGGAGATCGGAGACCGCCGCTCGAGCCGTGACCCGGTCCCGAGCCCGTTCGACGACGCAGTAAACCGTGGGAAGCGCGTGGCTCGCCACGCAGCCGCCGATCCGCCCCTCGTGGGCGGCCGAGAGGACACGCGCCTCCGCCCGGCTCGCCGCCCTCGGCGGGGGATTCCTCGTCGGGGAGGGAGGCCGGACACGATCCGACCAGGCGCGAAATGCTCGTGTTTCGCAGGTCGGGGTGCGGGTCGTGGCGCGACGTTCGTTTCGGGGGATGCGAAGGGGCGGGAAGTACCAGGGGTGCGGGCGCCCGGCGAGGGGGGCCGGCCTCCCGGGGCGGGGCCGACCCGGGGAGGGGCCCCGGTTCGAGTCCCCGGGTCGGGACGCAGCCCCCACCCGCTACGCCGAAGGGTCAGGCTGGGTCGTGAGTCCGATGTCTGCCCAGCCGGTGGCGTACCGCCAGAGTCCAAGGGGCATGGCCTCCTTCCAGAGATGGCCTGGCACGTCCCTCGCCCTGGCACGTTACCGGTCGAATCCGTCGGGCAGGTAGGCGGCAGGCCCAGGGCATCGAGGCCGGCGGGCCGGGCCGACATCGGCGTTCAGGTAAAGCACCGGAAAGGAACCTGGCGGATTCCACCGACCGCCTGACGCCGCCGCGAATGAGGGGTCGAGCGGGTGGGTCCAGAGCGGGTCGGCGACGCGAAGCCAGACCCTCCGCTCCGGCAGGGTCACCGTCCGGGGGCTCATCAGGGCTGAACGCGCCGCAGGTCGAACATCGAGGAGACCGCCTCCAGGACCTCGCGGTGCCGGCCCTCGCAGGCGATCTCGTAGAGGGACCTCCCGCCAAGGGAGGGGGCGGTCCGCCGCACTACCGCCGGGATCCGCTCCCGCTTGAGCATCCGGCCGAGGATGTGCGTGGCCGCGTCCAGGTCCGCCACCGACGCCGCGCGCTCCGACGGAACGCCCCGCTCGAACCACTTGGAGAACGCCTGCCGGGAGACGCCGAAGATCCGGGCGGCCTCCGCGTTCGAAAGCCCCCAGAGCGTCGTGAGGCGTTCCAGGGGGCTCGTTCGCACGGCGCGGTCCAGCTCGTCCGCGACCTCCCGGAGCCAGTCGAGGCTCGGGGCTTCGGCAATGAGACGTTCGGCTTCGGCGTGTGCGGTCTTCATGGACAGCCTCCTGGGCGAACGTCCTGGGCAACCCCGTCGGGGCGGGTCGCTCCGGGGCGGGTCGCTCCGGGGAGGACCCTCACCTGGCAACCTGACGTCAACCGCAACGTATTGTCAACCCTCCGCGACCCCTGGGCGCCCCGCGAATCCCGGAGCCCCTCGGCCCCTTGCTGGATGTTAGGGAACATACCCATCTTTTTTGGGGTACCGACGGTACCATCCACCCAATGGACAATGGAGGCCGGCCATGGCCAAGACACCGGGGCACAAGGGACCCGTCCGCTCGCCCGAGGCAGGGCAGGTGGTATCGGTGAGCTCGACGGAGGCCCAGAACGCTTTCGGCGACCTGCTCGACCGGGTCGGCCGGGGGGCCCGGGTGGTCGTCACCCGGTACCATCGCCGTCAGGCCGTGATTCTTTCGGCCGAGGAGTACGACGCCCTTCTGGCGGAGGAAGATGTGGACCTGGACGCCCTGGAACGGGAGTTCGATCAGATGGTGGCCCGGATGCAGACCGCGGAACATCAAGGCGCCGTGGAGGCCCTCTTCCGGATGTCTGGCGACGAGCTCGGGGAGGCGGCGGTCG
>JBJHCE010000297.1:0-2613 GCA_050485865.1 Gemmatimonadales bacterium
GACTCCTGGGCGGGGGCGGGACCCTCCTTCCGGATCCCCTCTCCTTTTCCGGGTCGGGACGGGCGACCCCCGAGGTGTGGCGCTTCGGGACGGGCCCCGACGCGGGGCGGGTCCGCTTCTCGGATGGGAGCGCCACCGCCGAGCTCGTGGTCCAGGTCCTCCCCCGTCGCATCCCGGAAGGGCTCGACGAACTCGGGACGCTCCCGGACTGGATCTTCGAGGAGACGGAACTGGGGCTCTCCTTCCGGGCCATGGGCGCCGGGGGCCCGGTGCACCTGGGGGCGTTCCAGGTCTGGTTCGGCGACGAGCTCCGGGGCGAGGGGCGCCTGGACGACGAGGGACGCTCGGGGACGCTCGCCCTGGGCCCGGCCCCCCCGGGGGCGACGGGGCTCCGGGTCGAGGTGGACGGGGAAGCCTTCCTCTTCCCCCTCGAGGTGCGCACGCCGCCGGTGCCGGACCGGATCGAGATCCTTTCCGGAAACGGGCAGTCCGCGTTCGCCGGCACGACCCTGGCACCCCTCGAGGTCCGGGTCCTGGACCAGCACGGGGCGGGGATCCAGGTCCCCCTCCAGTGGACCGCCACCGGGGGCTCGGTGAGCGGGGCCGGAGTGACCGGAGCCGACGGGCGGGGAGCGGCGAGCTGGGTCCTTCCCGGCGAGGCGGGCGCATATACCGCCACCGTCACCTCGGGAAGCCTCGAGGCCACCTTCTCGGCCACGGGCCTCGCAGCACCGGCCCCCACGACCCTCGAACTCGTGTCCGGCGACGGGCAGACGGCCATGGCGGGCACGGCCCTTCCCGCGCCCCTCCGGGTCCGGGTCCGGGACCAGTACGGAAACCCCATCGGCGCGCCGGTGGCCTTCTCCGGACCGGGGACGCTGGATCCGGGGGCCGGTCCCGCCGACCCGGTTTCGGGGATCGCCGAGGCCACCTGGACCCTCCCGGGCGCCGAGGGGAGCCACGAGGCGCTCGCCACCATCGCCTCGGACACGGTCCGGTTCACCGCAGCGGCGACCCTCGCTCCCCCGGTCCACCCGGTGGTGATCGACGGGCACTACCTGGTGCAGACGATCCAGACCGAGGACCACGCCATGGAGCTCGTGGCGAACCGCTCCGCCCTCTTCCGGGGGTTCCTCCGGCGCGTGGAGCCCGGGGCGTTCGAGGCCCGCCTGGTCCTGCGCCACGGAGGCGCGGTGGTGGAGACGATTCCCCTCTCCTCGATCCTTCCCCCGCCGGAGACCACCCCGGACCGGATGAACCAGCAGACCGCCTTCCAGGTCGTGGTCCCCGCCCACCGGGTCACGACGAACCTCACGTACACCCTCGAGGTGGAGAGCGCCGCAGGGGTGCTTTCGGAGTCCGTCACCCCCACGGTGATTCCCCGGGCCCCCCTTTCCGTGACCTTCGTCCCGATCCGGCAGGACTCCCTGGGCACCCTCGGGACCGTGCACCCGGGGAACCTCGGCGACTTTCTCGGCCGCTCCGAAGCCCTCCCCTTCCCCTCGGTTTCAGGGGCCGTGCGTGCGGAGTACGTCTACTACGGGAGCCCGGTGGGGACCTCGAGCGCCAACTGGAGCACCCTTCTCCAGGAGATCGCCCAGCTCCGTGTGGCCGACGGAAGCGCGGACCTCTACTACGGCGTCCTGGACCGGGGGCCCGGGGGCGGGGTGGCCGGGATCGGGTACATCGGGTGGCCCGCCTCGCTCGGTATCCATGGGGGGAATGTGAACACCGCCCAGTACATCTTCAACCACGAGGTGGGGCACAACCTGAGCCTCCACCACGCCCCCTGCAACGTGAGCGGGGACCCGGCCTTCCCCTACCCCGACGGCCGGATCGGGGCCCACGGATACTTCCAGGGCCAGGTCCTGGCGCCCACGACCGCCGACGTGATGGGCTACTGCGGTGGATTCACCTTCGGCACCTACCACTGGTCGAAGGCGATCAACTTCACGGTCCCGACCCTGGCGGCGCCCCTCGTGGCCGAGGGCCGGGTCGGCACCATCGGTGATGCAGGCGCCGCGTACCGGATCTGGGGCTCCGTGGAGGACGGCGAGATCCGGCTCCGGAGCCCCTTCGTGGGAAGCCCGCGCGCCTCCGTGGCCCCCCCCGGGGCCCCCCGGGTCGAGGTCGTGGTGCGCGCTCCCGGGGGCGCGGTCCTCTGGTCCGGCACGGCGCCGGCCCTCGAGGTGGACCACGCCGACGTGTGGACCTTCGACCTTCCCGTACCCGTGGCGGAACTCGGCGAGGACCGGAACGCCCTCCTCATCGAGGCCCGCTTCCAGGGCCGTACCGCAGTCTTCCTCTCCGGGGATGCGGCGGGGGTCGCCCTTCCTGCCGAGGCCCGCGTCCTCCCGGAGGCCGAGGTCTACCGGACGCCCGGGGGCGAGATCGTGGGCTTCGGCGTGGCGGGGCTCACCCGCGCCCCCGCCGGCGCCCTCGCCCAGGACGGCACCCTCCGGGGCACGCTCTGGAGCGTGGGGCCTGCGGGCGAGCGGGTCCGGCCCGTGGGACGGGCGGGAGACATGATGTGGTAGGGGCAGGTCGTGGCAGGGGCAGGGTGTGGCAGGGGCAGGTTGTGACAGGGGCAGGTTGTGGCAGGGGCAGGGCCAG
>JBJHCE010000298.1:0-2584 GCA_050485865.1 Gemmatimonadales bacterium
GCCGGGGGCGCCGACCTCGTGGCGGTGCGCGCCGGGTCGGTGCGCCTCCTTCCCGCCGGAATCGGCGGAAATCCTGACGACGGGCCTTTCAAGGAGGGGTGATGCACCTGGTCGTGGACGTGGGAAACACGGAGACCGTCGTGGGGATCCTGGACCCGGTGGAGGCGCGGGAGGTCCCGGTGCTCCGGGCCACCTGGCGCTATGCCACCTCGGCGCCCCGGACTGCGGACGAACTCCTCCTTCTCCTCCGGGCCTTCCTCCGGGAGGTGACCGACGAGACCCCGGTGCGGGCGGTGGTGGGGTCGGTGGTTCCGGCCGAGACCGACCGTCTCCGGGTGGCGCTCGGCCGCCTCGTGGAAGGGCCCATCCTGGTCGTGACCCCTGAATCGGAGCTTCCGATCCGCCTCGACGTGGAAGAGCCGCGCACGGTGGGTGCGGACCGGATCGTGAACACCCTCGCGGCGGCGCGGCTCTTCGGTGAGGACTCGATCGTGGTGGACCTGGGTACCGCCACCACCTACGACTGCATCACCGCCGACGGGGTCTTCCTGGGGGGCGTCATCGCGCCGGGGCTCCAGGCGGGGCAGGAGTGGCTCGCCGGGCGGACCGCGAAACTTCCCCGGGTGGAGCTACGCCCCCCGGAGCGGGTCATCGGGCGTCGGACCGAGGCCTGTCTCCAGTCCGGGATCTTCTTCTCCGCAATCGACGCCATGGACGGGATCGTCCGGCGGATCCGCACCGAGTGGGAACGCCCCGGGGCCCTCGTCGTGGGGACCGGGGGATTTGCCTCGACGGTGGCGCCGCATTCGGCCACGATGGAACGGGTGGAACCCCACCTGACCCTCGTGGGCCTCGCCCTGGCCGGGGAATGCATGGCCAACCCCGGGGGCGCGGGGCTAGAATAGGAGCCGGTTCCGGCGCGGATCCGGAACGCGACGAGCCCGCGCCCGGAGCCGTGGGCCCGAGCCACGAGCCCGCGCCACGAGCCCGAACCGTCCGCACCCGAATCGCCCGAACCCGAACCGTCACCCCATGACCCTTTCCCCGGTCTTCCGGTCCGCCGCCGCCGTTCGCCTTCTCGAGGGGGAGGGCATCCTCGACCGGCTCGAACCCGCGCTCCGCTCCCAGGCCCGGGCCGTCGAGACGATCCACGGCGACCTGGAAGCGCTGATCGACGCGGCGTTCCGGAGCGAGGCCCCGAGCCTCCCCGGGGCGCCGCAGGAGGATCCGCTGGGGACGCTCGCGTTCCTGCAGGAGTACTTCTTCCTCGTCCTCTTCCGCTCGCTCTTCGAGTCGCTGGGGATCCCCGCCGCGCGGCTCGATCGCTACGCGGAGCTCAACTTCTGCATCAAGGGGACGATCACGGCGGCGGACAACCTCTTCGACGAGCAGGCGAAGACCCTCCTCCCGCTCCGGACCGGGAAGGGAGCGCGCTTCCTTTCGATCCTCCAGCTCATGTGCTTCGAGCGGCTGATCCGGCGCTCCCTGGACCGGATGATCAACGCCGGCGAGGCCACCCCCGAGGCCGCGGACGCCGTCCTCAAGGGGCTCCTGGACCTGATGGCCCGGATCGGGAAGCTCGAGGGGTCCGAGGAGGGTGGGGTCGACGAGATCCCCACCCCCGACGAGATGGTGGAGCGGGTGCACCGGGTGCGGGGCGGGGCCCTCTTCGCCCTCGCCTTCGTGCCCCCTTCGGCGCTGGAGTCGGGAGAGGTCCGGGACCGGGTCCTCCGGGCCGAGCCCGCCGTGGCCCGGCTTGGCACCGCCTTCCAGATCGTGGATGACCTCACCGACTTCGAGTTCGACGTGGGCCGCCGGTCACACAATCTCCTGGTGGCGCAGGTTCACCACGCGGGAACTCCCGGGGAGCGGGCCCTCCTTGCCGAGCTCCGCTCCGGCGCCCGCGCCCCGGAGCCCGGGGTCGTGGAAGGTGGCTTCAGGGTGTCGGCCCGGGCCGTCCTCGACCGGGCGTACGACGAGGCGCGGAGATCCTTCCGGGAACTCGCCGCCCTCGGGTTCTGGTTTCCCGAGCGGCTGGCCGACGAGGTCGTTCACGCCATCGTGGGGCTCGACGGAGTCCGCAGGATGGAGGCCATCGCCGAGCGCTGACGGCGCCGGCACCGCCCCCCCGCCCCGGGGATCCCCCCGACCCGTTGACATTTCCCTTTCCCTCCGTAGGTTTCTGCGCGGGTTGTTAGCACTCTCCCCGAGTGAGTGCCAACACGTTCGCAACACCCCAGAAACCCAGGCGTTACGCGGAGGATTCACGATGGCATCCAACAAGATCTCCCCTCTCCACGACCGGGTCGTGGTGCAGGCGATCGAGCAGGCCCAGCAGACCTCGAGCGGCCTCTACATTCCCGACACCGCGAAGGAGAAGCCCCAGCAGGGGAAGGTCGTCGCGGTGGGCCCCGGCAAGCTCTCCGAGCAGGGCGAGCGGCTGGCCCCCGACGTGAAGGTCGGCGACACCGTGCTCTACGGGAAGTACAGCGGGACCGAGGTGAACGTGGACGGCGAGGAGTACCTCATCCTCCGCGAGTCCGACATCCTGGCCGTGGTCGGCTGACGCCGACGCGGCCTTTTT
>JBJHCE010000299.1:0-2583 GCA_050485865.1 Gemmatimonadales bacterium
ACCGCGACCTCCAGCTCGAGCGGGATCATGGAGCGTTCCTCCTCGCCGAACCGGTACCGGGTCGGGTCTCCAGGGAGGAGCTCCACCGCGTTCAGGGCCAGCGCCGTGCCCCGAGCCACGGTGTGGGTCCAGGCCACCCCCTCGGTGAATCCGAACAGAACGCCGGGCATCCCGAGAACGTTCACTCCGTAGACATCGAGTGCTCCGGGAATCGTGAGGTGCTTCTCCCAGAACCGGTTCACACCAAGCCACGCGAAATGCGGGTTGGCCACGAGGATCCCGCGCCCGTTCTCGGTCCAGTCGCGTCCCAGCGCCCAGGCGTTGCTCGCGGAAGGGGCCACGCGCGGGAGTTCGAACTCCGGCTTCGCCTCCCCCTCGTCGGGCGGGGACCCTGCGCCGGAGCCGGCAGATGCGGTGTCCGGAGGTCGGGCCTCCGCGATCGCCGGTGCGAGGGCCGTGGACGTGAGGGCGAAGTAGCGCTGGGCCGCGAGGAGGTCCTCGGCGGTGAGAGGCTGAACCCACGACTGGCCGCGGCACGAGCCGGGGACGCCATCGACTCCGGTCTCCGCCAGGTAGAGGTTGTAGCCCGCCGCGAAGCCCTCGAGCCACCTCCGGACCTCGGGGGGCTGCGCCGAGACGCGGTCGCTTCCGGCTTCGACCACCCCCAGGGCTCGGAGCGCGAGGTCGCTCCGCAGGTGACGTTCGTCCTCGCCCCTCCCGAGGTGCTTCGCGAGCTCACCGCGAACGCGCAGCACGTGCTCCGCCATGGTGCAAAGGTGGTCCTCCGCCTGGGCGTACCCCTCGCCGAACCCGAGGCTGCCCAGGTCGGCGGCCTCGATGTGGGCCACGCCCCAGGGGGTGCGGCGGATGGTGGCCTGATACGTGCCGGGCGGGACCTGGGCCGAGACGCCCTTCGCGTCCCCGGTTCCGAAGCGATGCGGCCGGGTTTCCGGAAAGCCGTGGTGCGGGGCGGAACCGGAAACGCTCAGGTGGGACACGCCCGCTTCGGGCATCCCGGACCGGGGTGAGGGTACGCCGCCGTCGTCCTGAGCGTGAGTGAGCGCGCCACCGACCAGGAGGACCAGGAGCCCAAGACGAGCCGTCATCTCGGCACCCCGGTCGACGTGGGGAGCTCGAACGGGACCTCCGGCAGGCTCTGGAAGCAGGTAGAGTCGAGTACCCCCGCCGGATCGTTGAAGAAGGCGAGGAGGAGCGGAGATACACAGGCGCCGGGGAACTCGTGCCCGCGGCCCGGAATCTCGATCAACGTCCCGTTCCTCATACCGTCCATGATCGCCCGCGCGAAGGCAGGTGGCGTGACCGGATCGTGTTCGCCGACGAGGACCAGGGCCGGGGTTTCGCTCTCGACGGGGACCCGCGATTCCCCCGGGGCGGCCTCGACGCCCAGCTGGACGCACCGGGAAAGCATCTCGATCCGGAAGGCGTCTTCGAGCGCGACATGGGGCTCAGGCGATGGGTCGAGCATGGCCCAGGCCCGCATTCCATCGCACTGCGCGGCCCAGGTCGCGCCGCTGAGGCGTTCGGCGCGGAGCGCCACCTCCGCGATGGACACGGCCATGGGCTCCAGATTGCCGTTGGCGGCCGCACGAACCGTCAACGGGAGAACGGAGAGACTTGTGCGAACGTATAGCTTCTGGTGCGCCAGTAGCTGGAGCACACTGCCGGTCAGATAGAAGTCGCCGTCCCGGGTTCGGTCGGCGGGTAGAGGCGGGAGCCGGAGGGGCTCCCGTTCCAGAGCGTCGTAGAGCCCGGTGTACTCCGCGATGGGATCGGGAAACGCTGCGGCGCACGCCTCGTCCAGGACGCAGTACCGCGCCATTTGCTCCAGCGCCTGTACGAAGCCATTGGCGGCCAGCGTTTCGGTATGGGGCGGGACCGGGCCGAGCAGGGCGGCGGCCCGGAGTCCCGGGGGCTCGCGCCGCATGATCTCCTGAGCCACGAGCGTTCCGAACGAGACCGAGACGATGTTCCACTCACGGTAGCCGAGCGCCTGGGCGATGGCGATTACGTCCCGCGCCATGTTGCGGGCGTTGTACGCTTCGAGCTCGACCCCGTGGGCCTCGGCCCAGGCACGGCACGCCGCCGCGACCTGCCCGCGCTCCACCACGGACTCCGGAGCCGTGAGCGGACGGGACATCACGCGCATGTAGGCCGCGCCGAGGTCCGGGCAGACGGCATCGGCGTACCCCGTGCCCCGGAAGTCGAAGAGGACCACGTCCCGGTCCCGGCGAAGCGGGCGGTCCGCGGAAGCTGCCGCAGTGCTCAGGCTCGGCGTGGGACCGCCGCCCAAGGTGATCACCGCATCCGTTCGCGGAGCGGGGCCGGTGGCGCGAAGGACGGCGACCGGGATCCCGATGGTTCTCCCGTTGGAGGCGGCCCAGTTCTCGGGCACCCGTACCGTTCCGCAGTCAATGCCCGCCAGCACCTCCGCCTCCGCGTCGAAGGGACAGGGGCCGGGCTCGAAGCGGGGAGCATGAAGGGAGGAACCCGCAGCCTCCGGTTGGGGCCGCGCCGGGGCCCCGCCCCCCGACAGTTCCTCCACCCGCGTCAGGAATCGCACCG
>JBJHCE010000300.1:0-2516 GCA_050485865.1 Gemmatimonadales bacterium
CGGCCACCCTCTTCACCTACGGGGTCGGGGGGGTCGTCTACTGGCTCCTGAAGCGCTCGGACCGGGTGTGCCCGTCGTGCGGCCTCGGGTGGGAGCGGTCCCGCCCCCTGGGGGAGGGGTCCCTCCCGGAGCCGATGGAGGGAGAGACCGCGCTGGTCCCCGCGGGGGGGCACGCCGGAGGGCCCCTCTCCCCGAGGCACCTGGCCCCGGACACGGGCAAGGGACGCCCTTCTGCACCCCTCCCGGGGGGAGGGGGGCTCCGGCGCTTTTCCGGGGTCGTCCTCGGGCTCCTGGGGCTTCTCCTGGTCGGGATCGGGGTCGTCCAGCTCGAGCCCGAGGCAGCCGTGGTGGGCGGGATCATCGGGCTCAGCGGCGCCATGACCTTTGCGTGGGGGTGGCGCGCGCTCCAGTCGCGGCGCCAGGCCGTGCTGCAGCGGATGCAGCGGGAGGTGATCCGCATCGCCCGGGTCCGGGGCGGGGTCCTCACCGCCACCGACGTGGCCGCCGAGATGGACCTGGCGATCCCGGCGGCGGAGCGGGTGCTCCTTTCCCTCGACGACGGGTTCCGGGTCACCTCCGACGTGACCGAGGAGGGGATCCTGGTCTTCGAGTTCAGGGAGCTTCGCGTGGGTCCCGGGGAGGCGGAGGCGCGGTAGGGGCGGGCCCCATCCGGAGGGGCGCTCCTCCCCCGGTCCGGGCCAGGACCACGCCCCCGAGGATCACGGCGGCCCCGAGCCCCTGGAGCCAGGTGGGGACCTCCCCCAGGAGGGGCCAGGCCGTCGCAAGGGCCACCACCGGGATCAGGTTCGAGTAGGTGGCGGTGCGGGCGCTGCCGAGGCGGTGCACCCCGCGGTACCAGAGCAGGTAGCTGAGTCCGAGGGCCATCACGCCGGCGAAGACCACGCCGCCCCATCCCCCGACGAGAGGTACCTCGCTCCAGCGAACCCGGACGAGATCCGGGATCCCGAGAACGACCAGGGGGATCGTCCCCGCCCAGAGCGTCCACGCGGTGACCGGGACGCTCCCGTAGCGGAGGATCAACTCCCGCGACCCCACCGTGTAGGCGGCCCAGAGCACTGCGGCGCCCAGGGCCATGAGGTCTCCGGCGAGGGTGGCCCCCCCGAAGCCGATTCCGCCCCCGCCCCCCGTCACCACGAGGGAGGTTCCCACGAGGGTGATCCCGATCCCGACCAGGACCCTGCGATCGAGCGCGGCTTCGCCCCGGAGGGCGGCGAGGAGGGCGGCCCAGATCGGAACGGTGGCGAGGAGGAGCGCCGTGTTCCCCGCCGTGGTCCGGTCGAGCCCGTGAATGAAGAGGAGCTGGTAGACCCCGTTCCCGGCGATTCCCAGGAGGAGGATGCGCCCCCAGTCCTTCCGTTCCGGAACGGGGAGGGGCCCCCGCGCCCGGAGGACCAGGTAGACGGTGAGAGCGGCGAGGGGGAAACGGAGGGCGTTGAAGGCCATCGCCGGGAGAAACTCGAGGGCGACCTTCACCACCGCGAAGTTCACCCCCCACACCGTGGTGAGCACGACGAGTCCGAGGTCGGTGGCCCGGTCGCGGGGAGGCCCCGAGGGCGAGGAGGGGGGCTCAGGCATCTCCAAAGATGCTCGGGACCGGCGGACTGTCCATCCCCCGCCCGATGCCCCGGTCGCTCAGGCCGCGCCACCCCCCCTCGACACCTCCATGAGGGCGGGGCGTTGGAGGGTCCGGCCCGAGTCCCTATCTTTCTCCCGCGCTCCGGGTCGAAGGGTCGATGAGCCGATGGGTCGACGACGCTCCCGGGGCCGGACGAGAACCCCGAACGAGGACTGGAGCGATGGTGGAGCGAGCGTTCACCGACGAGCACGGAACCCCCTGGATGGCCACGATCCGCAAGCGGGAGGGGATCGACTACCAGGGGCGTCATCACCTCGTGATGCGCGAGACGGCCGGCGGGCCCGAGGTGGAGCTCCACGACGTGCGCTGGAACTCGGAGTACACGGCCAGGCGGACCCTCGAGACCATGTCGGGGGTGGAGCTTCGCCGGCGCCTGCGCTCCGCGCGGGGCCGGGCCGCCGGGCCCACCGGGGGCTGACGGGGAAGGCTCAGCGCAGCGCGGCTGCCGCCTCGACCGGGGCCGAGTCCACGGGAAGGGGCCCGGGAGCCGGGGCCTCGCTTCGCCGGAAGCCGGCCAGGTGAATCCCGATCCGGTCCTCGATCCGTTTCGCCGCCCAGGTGGACGGCACGTCGTTGACGAGAATGCTGAAGAGAAGCCGCTCACCGTCGGCCCCGGCCACGATCCCCGAAAGGGCCGAGGTCCGGTTGATCGTCCCCGTCTTGGCCCGGAGGTTCCCGGCCGCGGGGCTCCGCTCCATGCGGGCGAGTTCACGACGGTTCCCCGCCTCCGGGAGGGAGGCGAGGAAGGCGGCCTGGTGCGGCGAGGACTCCATCCATTCGAGGAGGCGGATGATCCCCGCCGCCGAGGTCCGGTTCAGGCGGGAGAGCCCGGAGCCGTCCTCCACGTGGAGGGCGCTTC
>JBJHCE010000301.1:0-2496 GCA_050485865.1 Gemmatimonadales bacterium
CTGCGGCCCGCTACACCGGCCCCTTCCTGGACGGGTTCATCCTCCGGAAGAACCGCCCCTTCGACGCCTGGGTGCAGGGAGAGCGGCGGGCGCTCCAGACCCGCTACCGGGAGGCGCTCGAGGCGGCGGCGGGGGATGCGGAGGCGCGGGAGGACTGGCCCGGGGCGGCCCGCTGGTGGCGGGAGGCGGCAACCGCGGACCCGGCCGACAGCCGGGTGGCCCTTCGCCTCATGGAAGCGCTGGCCCGGGGGGGGTCGCCGGCGGGGGCGCTCGAGCACGCCCGGGCGCACGAACACCACCTCCGGTCGGTGCTCGAGCTTCCGGTGCCCCCGGAGGTGCGGGCGGCGGTGGGGAGGATTTCGGGGCTTGGGAGCCCGTAGCCCCGGCCCTGTGCGTCTGCCACGGCCGGTTGGGCCACTCACTCGGACGAGGCCGAAGGCCTTGCGTCCAGCGGTTTCTCCGGCTTCCGGAGCGGATCGTGGATCCGTGAACCGAGCTCGGTGAGTCGAGCCAGGGCATCCTTCGTTCCGGCCTGCCGCAGCAGGGCTTCCCACTCATCGGGCGGCGATCCGCTGTCCAGCATCGTCCCGAAGACGGCGTACGCGTCGTCCTTCTTCCCGTAGGAGCGAAGCGAGTTCTCGTCGTTCACCCACGCGTACACGATGATCCTGGCGGCGGAGTCGAAGCGGTAGAAGAGACGGTACCGTCCGTTACCGGTCCTTCCGCGAAACCACTTTCGGCGCCCCGTCAGGGTGCCCCCATGCCGGAAGGCCGGGCTCCCGGGATCCTGGGGGATCTTGTTGAAGGCAAGATCGCTGAGGTGAGCCAGTAGCTTCGCGTTCGCGCTTGGTGGGTCCTCGGGCGCCGAGGCTCGTTCGCGCTCGACGGCCGAAGTCAATCGTTCCATCCCATCCAGGAAGAGTGGATGGCAGAAGATGGTCCACCCGTTGAGAACGAGCCCGCTCTGCCCCGGCTCGCCGCTCCCCTCCTCACGGGCAGCCATGATTTCCACCTTGCTTGGTGGCGGATCTTCCCCATGCGGTCAAAGCGCGGTGTCCCCATCGATCGGAGCATCGTGGTCGATCCGGACATCGCGCACCACGGCCTCGATTCTCTGAAGGAGGTCGAGGGGGAAGAGCTGTGCGCGGCCGGGGTTCTGGTCCAGGTCGGCAGCGATGACGTCCAGGATCCCCTGTACGACGGGGTCCTCGTGCTCCTGCGTCGCGGAAGCGTTCACGAGACGAACGCCCGTACCGTCGATGATGTACCCCAGGTCATCCCCTCCGCTCAGGCCCAGGAACGTGCGCACCGCGGTGGGCAGCGTTGTCTGGTTGCGCTTGGTAAGCTTGCTTGTTGCGACGGGAAGGGTCATCGGTCTCTCCTGGCCGGATGAGCAATGCATTTGCATTACTCTACCCCGCAGCTGGCCCCCGGGTCAAGCGGGGACGGTTGAGGGCGTCCCCCCGTCAGGGCTCCACCAGCGAGACCCCGTCCCGCGCCACCACCGGCTCCACCGGCCCCACCTCTGCCTCCAGGGCCGAGACCACCGCGTCGAGCTCCCCTGCGATGGGGTGGGGGCCGACCTCCACGAAGAGGTCGGCGAGGGTGCGGTAGTACCAGAGGGAGTCGCCGGCCCCGACGCTGAACCGCTTCCAGAGGGCGTCGCCCTGGGCCTGGAAGTCCCGGAGGATCGCCCGGGCGTTGTGGAGCTTGTCGGCGGCGGCCACGAGGCGGGTCCCCTCGTCCGCCTCCCGAAGCCGCTCGATGTACGACGTCTTCCTGGGGTACCAGGGCGGCTTCGGTGCCTCCAGGGTGTCGCTCAGGTCGTGGACCATCTGCGCCACCCGGGGCCCGAAGCGCGCCTCGACCTCGGCCAGCGTCTCGTAGCCCCCCCGGTCCTCCGCGGCATCGTGGAGGAGCGCGGCAATCGCCTCCTCCTCGCCCCCGCCGTGGTCGAGCACGGTGCCCGCCACGACGAGGAGGTGGGAGACGTAGGGAACCTCCGTGCCCTTCCGGGTCTGCCCGGCGTGGAGCTCGGCAGCCCAGGACAGGGCGCGGTGGAAACGGGATGTGAGGGTCATGTGCTCTCCTTGGTCGTTCGGTTCACTTCCGGTAATACCGCCCCTTCGCGCGCCGGTTCGACCGGGCCTCGTCGAAGGCGGCCTGCTTCAGGTACTTGATGTCCATGGGCGAGAGGTCGCCCTCGGCGTCGGCCTTGACCATGAAGGCCGCGAGGTCGCCCGCCTCCCGGAGGGTCTCGGTGTCGTCCAGCCCGGAGTCCCGGACCATGTTGCGGGCGAAGGCCACGCACCGCATCGCCCCCGCGAAGTCGCCCTCGGCGTAGCGGTCCACCGCCTCCCGCCGCGCCCGCGCCGCATCCAGGAGCACCGTGGTCCGCTCGATCTCGGGGTCCACCCGGGCCCCCTCGCCCACCACGAGCCGGATCGGAAGGCGGATCGTCCGCTCCTCGACCCCGCCCCCCTCCAGGAGCACCGC
>JBJHCE010000302.1:0-2479 GCA_050485865.1 Gemmatimonadales bacterium
TGGCCCTCGTGGCCGGGGGCCTCCTCCTCCCGGTCACCCCGGACGCCGCCCTGGTGGCGCAGGACCCGGGGATCGCCCTCGATCGGGCACTCCCCCTGGATCCGGCGGTCCGGACGGGGACCCTCGAAAACGGACTCACCTACTACGTGCGGGCGAATTCCCGCCCCGAGAACCGGGCCGAGCTTCGCCTCGTGGTGAACGCCGGCTCGATCCTCGAGGAGGAGCACGAGCTCGGGCTCGCCCACTACGTCGAGCACCTGGCGTTCCGGGGTACGCGGAACTTCGAGCGCCAGGCCCTCGTGCAGTACCTGGAGGGAATCGGCATGCGTTTCGGTCCCGACCTGAACGCCTACACGAGCTTCGACGAGACCGTCTACATGCTCACCGTGCCGACCGACGATGACGGCATCGTCGAGACCGCCTTCCTGATCCTCGAGGACTGGGCATCGGGGGTGCTCTTCGACCCCGAAGAGGTGGAACGGGAGCGTGGAGTCGTGATCGAGGAGTGGCGCGGACGCCGCGGGGCCCAGGCCCGGGCCTTCGACGAGCACCTTCCGGTCATGTTCCAGGGCTCCCGCCACGCCGAGCGACTCCCCATCGGGACGGTGGAGACCCTCCAGGCCGCCACGGCGGAGGACCTGGCCGCCTTCTACCGGCGCTGGTACCGACCGGACCTGATGGCGGTCGTGGCGGTGGGTGACTTCGACGCGGACGCGGTGGAGGCGCGCATCCGGGAGAATTTCTCGCGGATCCCCATGCCGGAAGGTGCCGCGCCCCGGCCGGAGTTTGCCGTGCCGAGCCACCCCGAGACCCTCTTCAACGTGGTCACGGACCCCGAGCTCACCGTGACCCAGGTGGAGCTCCTGAACAAGGAACCGCAGACGCCGACCCGCACGGTGGCGGACTACCGGGCCCGCCTCGTGGACCGGCTCTACAACACGATGCTGAACGCCCGGCTGCAGGAGATCACCCAGCGCCCCGACGCGCCCTTCCTGAACGCGATCTCGAACCGGGGGTCCATGGTCCGCGGAATGCAGCAGTACACCCTCGCCGCCGCCGTTCCCGTCGGGGGAGCCGAGCGGGGGCTCGAGGCACTTCTCGTCGAATCCGAGCGGGTGGCCCGCCACGGCTTCACCGGAACCGAGCTCGACCGGGCCCGTCTGAACCTCGTCCGCGCCCTCGAACGGAGCTACGACGAGCGCGAGCGAACGAACTCCGCCGCCTTCGTGAACCAGTACGTCTCCCACTTCCTGAACGGCACCCCCGCCCCGGGGATCGCCTTCGAGCTCGAGGCCGCCCGGGCACTCCTCCCCGGAATCGAGGTGGCCGAGGTGAACGCCCGCTCCCGGGCCTGGGCCTCCGAGGCGGACCGGGTGGTCCTCGTCACCGCGCCCGAGTCCGACGAGGCCTCGCCCCCGGCCCCGGCGGAGCTCCGTGCGATCCTGGCCTCGGTGGATGCGGTGGAGGTCGACCCCTACGTGGACGCCGTGACCGACGCGCCCCTCGTGGCGCTCCTCCCCACGCCCGGCACGGTGGTCGAGCGGGAGTTCCACCCCGGCGTTGAGCTCCACGACTGGACGCTCTCGAACGGGGTGCGCGTCCTCCTCAAGGTCACGGACTTCCGCGACGACGAAGTGGTCTTCACCGGCTTCGCCCCCGGCGGGACCTCTCTCGCTTCGGACGCGGACCATCCCACCGCATCCTTCGCCACCGACGTGATCCGCGCGAGCGGGATCGGGAGCTTCAGCGTGCCCGAGCTCCAGCGTGCCCTGGCCGGGACCGCCGCGGGGGTGAACGCGGGGATCTCCGAGACCGAGCAGCGCCTCACCGGAAACGCCTCGCCCCGCGACATGGAGACCCTCTTCCAGCTCGCCTGGCTCCACTTCATGGAGCCGCGCTACGACGCCGACGCGGTCACCGCGGTGATGCAGCAGCTCCGGACGATCCTCCAGAACCTGGGCGCGAATCCCGCCGCCCACTTCTCCGACACCCTGCAGGTCACGCTCTCGAACGGCCACCCGCGGGGGCGGCCGGTCTCCCTGGGGCTGCTCGAGGAGGTGGACCCCGAGGCGGCCTTCCGGTTCTACCGCGAGCGCTTCGCTGGCGCCGACGGCTTCACCTTCGTTCTGGTGGGGAACCTGGACCTCGAGGTGGTGGAGCCCCTGGTCACGACCTGGCTCGGGGGACTTCCCACCACGGGCGAGGTCCGGGAGGCGAGGGACACCGGGGTCCGCCCGCCCCCCGGGGTGGTGGAAAAGGTCGTGCGCCGGGGGATCGAACCCCAGAGCCAGACCGTGCTCATCTTCCACGGGCCGTGGGAGCTCGACCGCGAGGCGAACCACGCGCTCCGCTCCCTCGCGGACGTCCTCTCCCTCCGCCTCCGGGAGACCCTCCGCGACGAGCTCGGCGGCACGTACGGGGTACAGGTGTCCGCGGCCCCGAGTCGGTTCCCGGAGGAGAGCTATCGCCTCCAGATCTC
>JBJHCE010000303.1:0-2398 GCA_050485865.1 Gemmatimonadales bacterium
GGCCTGGTGGCCCGCGAGCGGGGTGGAGCCGAAGCGGCGAAGAAGAGCCCGGTGACCCTCGTGCTCCTGGGGGTGGCCGTGGTGGCCGTGGCGATCGTGGGGTGGAACCTCTTCTCCTCGGCCACGGACCAGGCCGTGCGCGCCCCCATCAGCATCGAGGACCAGTCGCCGGAGAACCTCCTGCGCCTGGCGGTCCCCATCGAGCGGGGGAACCCGGAGACCCCGGTGATCGTGATGGACTTCTCCGACTACTCGTGTCCGGCCTGCCGCCAGTTCACGAGCATCGCGAAGCCCGTCATCGACGCCGATTACGTGGAGCCCGGGCTCGTCCGGTTCCAGTACTTCGACTTCCCCATCGTGACGAACTTCCCGAATTCCTTCCTCGCCGCCCGGGCCGCCCGGTGCGCCGGGGACCAGGACGCCTACTGGCCCTTCCACGACATGCTCTTCCGGGCGCAGGACGCCTGGTCCCGGGCGGCGGATGCGGCACCCTCCTTCGAGGACTACGCCCGGCAGCTCGGCCTCGACCGGGGCGAGTTCCGTTCGTGCCTCCGGAGCGACCGCCACGCCGAGGCCGTGACGGCGAACATGCTCCTCGGGCGGGAGCTCGGGGTGGGTGCCACCCCCACCATCATGCTGAACACCGGCGAGGGGCGGGCCCTTCGAATCGAGCAGTGGGGGAACGTGGCCCAGCTCCGGCAGACCCTCGACGATGCCCTGGACCGGCTCGGCATCGAGCGCCCGACCGCGGCGGAGGCGCCCGGCACGGAGGACGCTCCGGTTCCGGATCCGGGCGAGGGCGGCTAAGCCCCACCGGGGCCCTGGCGGAGCACTCCGAGGGCCCGGTCCCGGGTCCACGCCTCCACCACCGGCGGCGGGAAACGCCCCGCCTCCGCGGCGGTCCGGAGCGCCACCCCCTCGGCCCGCGCCCGCCGGGCGAGCCGCGGAGGGAGGTACCCGTCCGCCTCGGCCCGGGCGAGCTCGTCCGCATCCAGCAGGAAGATCCCTCCTCCTCCGGCCGGGATCCACAGGTCGAGGAAGAGATCCGTGGTCTCCCAGTCCTCGCCGGGGGCGAAGGTGCAGGGGACGATCACGTTCGCGTAGATCCCCGTGAACGTGCCGTCGGCGCGGTGAAACCGTCCGATGTCGTGCCACGCCCCGGGAAAGGTGAACCACACCGCGTCGGAGCCCGCCTCGAGGGCCACCGCTCCATCGATCCGGAGGGGTGGGTCGAAGGGGAGGTTCCGGGCCAGGGTGACCTTCACCCGGTTGTCGTCGTGGACCAGGTGCTGGCGGTAGACGGTGACCCGGTCCGGGGGGCGGAGGTAGCGGATGCGGACCTCCGGAACGGGCGCGGGAGGGGTCACGCCGGGGTCGCGGGCCACTGCTCGTAGAAGGTGCGGTCCTCCTCGGCGAGCTTCAGGAGGGGGTCGGCGGGGGTGAAGCGTTCGCCCACGTCCGCCTGGTACTCCCGGAGGCGCTGCACCAGGACCCGGGGGTGGACCTCGTCGGCGAAGCGCAGGAGTCCGCCCCGGAAGGGGGGGAAGCCCGTGCCCATGATCATGGCCAGGTCCACGTCGGCGGCGGAGGCGGCGATCCCCTCGTCGAGGATGCGCGCGGCCTCGTTCAGCATCTGGAGGAGGAGGCGGGCGCGGATGTCGCCCTCGAGGATCTCGGCGCGCTCGGCGGGGACCGTGGGGGCGAGCATGGCGTAGACGTCGGGGTCCGGGCCCTGGGCACGGCCCTTCTCATACCGGTAGAAGCCGCTCCCCCCCTTGGCGCCGAGGCGGCCGGTCTCGCCCATGGCCACGAGGGGGGCGGAGGGCGCGAGGCGGTCCCCGAAGGCCTCGTGGAGGATGGAGCCGGCGTGGCGGGCGATGTCCACCCCCACCTCGTCGACCAGGCGGAGCGGGCCCATGGGGAGGCCGAAGGCGGTGGCGGCGTCATCGATGGCCTCGATGGAGGCGCCCTCGGCCAGGAGGTGGCCCGCCTCGTTCAGGTAGGGTCCCAGAATGCGGTTCACCACGAAACCGGGGCCGTCGCCCACCACCACCGGGACCTTCCCCATGTGGAGGGCCAGCGCGTAGACGGTGGCCACGGCGCGGTCGCCGCTCCGCGGGCCGCGAATGACCTCCACGAGGGGCATCCGGTGGACGGGGTTGAAGAAGTGCATTCCGCAGAAGTCCTCGGGGCGTTCGAGGGCCTCGGCCATGGCGTCGATGGAGAGGGTCGAGGTGTTGGAGGTGAGGATGCACCCGGGGGCGACCCGGTCCTCCACCTCGCGGAGGACGGAGCGCTTCACGTCGAGCTTCTCCACCACCGCCTCCACCACGAGGTCCAGCGCCCCGAAGCCGGCGAAGTCGAGTCCGCCCGAAATGCGCTCCATGGCCTGATCCGC
>JBJHCE010000304.1:0-2388 GCA_050485865.1 Gemmatimonadales bacterium
GAGGTCATCATGGAACTCGGGGACCGGCGCTACCTGAGCCGGGTCCGCTCCGAACGGGGCGAGCGGGAACGGGAGTACCGGGCGGCCACCGGGACCGTTCTCCTCGACCCCGGCGTGGCCCACCAGTACTACTTCGTCGCCGCCCGCCTCACGAACGGAAGCGCGGTGATCCCGGCCATCTCCCCCCGCGAGGGGCGGCAGTTCGACCTTCGGGTCGAAACGGTCTCCTCCTCCGTCACGGTCCAACTCGAGGAAGGCACCGCCCAGGGACGCCACCTGCGGGTGGAGGGCGACGGCCGGGTACGCGAGGTGTGGGTCGACGGCGACGGGCGGGTCCTGAGGGTCGAGGACCCGGACCGGGGGTATACCGCCGTGCGCACGCGGGCTCCCTCATGATCGCCGGCCCCTGCCCCTGCATCCCGGGAACCCCTCGGGGATGACGACGACCCGGAAGGTCGTCATTGGAGTCCTGGCCCTGGGGATCGTGGCGGCGTCCATCGCCGTCGCGGTCCTCGGCGTGGGGGACCGGGCCGTCGAGGTCCGCACCGAGCAGGTCGAGACCCGCGACCTCGAGTCGGTCATCACCGCCACGGGGCGCATCCGTCCGCGGCGCCACGTGAACGTCTCCTCCGACGTGATGGGGCGCGTCGTGGAGCTGAACATCCAGGAAGGCGACGAGGTCGAGCGGGGAATGGTCCTCCTCCGCATCGACCCGTCGGCGATCCAGACCCAGGTGTCGAGCGCCCGCGCCGCCCTCTCGCAGTCGGAGGCCCAGGTGAGCCAGGCCCGGACGAACCTGGTCCAGGCGGAACGTGACCTCGCCCGGCTCCTGGACCTCCGGGACCGGGACCCGAACCTCGTGAGCCGGGCGGCCCTCGAGGAGGCCGAGACCCGGGTCCAGATCCAGCGCTCCGCCTTCCAGTCGGCGGAGTTCGGCGTCGTGCAGGCCCGGGCGCGACTGGAGGAGGTGGAGGAACAGCGGGCCCGCACCACGATCACCGCGCCCATTTCCGGGCGGATCACCCGACTGAACATCGAGGAGGGGGAGACGGTGGTGGTGGGGACCATGAACAACCCCGGAAGCCTCCTTCTCACGGTGAGCGACCTGTCCATCATCGAGACGGTCCTCGTGGTGGACGAGACCGACGTCCCCCGGATCCGCATCGGCGATCCCGCCCGGGTCCAGCTCGACGCCTACCCCGGGCAGAGCTTCCAGGCAGCGGTGACGAGGATCTCCGATGCGTCGATTGCCGGCGCCGGGTCCGGGCCCGCCTCCCGGGGCTCCGTGGACTTCGAGGTCTTCCTGACCCTCGCGGATCCGCCCTCCCAGCTCCGACCCGACCTTTCGGCCACCGCCGACATCGTGGTGGACCGACGTCCGGACGTGCTCTCGGTCCCCATCATCGCCGTGACCCTCCGGGACGGGGTGGAAGGGGTCTTCGTCGTCGAAGACGGGCGGGCCCGGTGGACCCCCGTCGAACTCGGCATCACCGGCGCCGAGCACTTCGAGGTCCGGTCCGGGCTCCAGCGGGGTACGCGGGTCGTGAGTGGCCCCTACCAGGTGATCCAGCTCCTCGAGGACGACGCGGCGATCCGTGTCGCCGACCCCGAACCCGGCCCGGGCGGCTGACCCCGCCCCCTTCCCCGGCGCGTCCATGCACCTTCGCGAAGGCGTCGGCCTCGCCCTGAGGCAGCTTCGACAGGAGAAGCTGAAGAGCGTCTTCAGCGTCATCGGCGTCGTCCTGGGCGTCATGTTCCTGACCGTGGTGGTCGGGGTCGTGGCCGGCATGGACCGCTACATCGAGGAGGACTTCGCCACCCAGGTGTACGGCCTCAACACGGTCCAGGTCCGGAGCACCCCGGCGGTCACCGTCTCCCTGACCCGGGACGGGACGCGGACGATGGACCGCCGCCCTCCTCCCACCGTCGGAGACGCGGAGGCGATCCGGCGTGGGCTCTCGGTCCCCGGGCGAGTGGGGGTCGAGTCATCCCTCTCGGCCACCGACCTGCGCACCGACGACGGGCGGCGTGCCGAGGGAGTCCGGCTGTCGGCCATTTCCCCTGAAATCCTCGAGATCCGGACCCTGCGGGTCGAGCACGGACGCCCCTTCTCGCCCCAGGAAGCGGCTCGAGGCGTGCCGGTGGCGATCCTGGGGATCGCGGTGGCGGAAGCGCTCTTCCCCGACTCCGACCCCCTGGGCGAACGGGTCCGGATCCGGGGGTTCCCGTACCGGGTCGTGGGGGTCCTGGAGGACCAGGGTACGGTCCTCGGCATCCAGATGAACAACCGGGTCCTCGTCCCGGCTCTCTCCCGCGCCGGCCGGATCCTTCCGGGGCGAGACCAGGTGAGCGCCATCGTGGTGCAGGTCGATGACCCCCGGAACCTGG
>JBJHCE010000305.1:0-2388 GCA_050485865.1 Gemmatimonadales bacterium
TCTGGGTCCGGGACCTGGCATCCCCGGTCCTGATCCTTGCGGCGGCGGCCACCGGGGTGCTCACCGTGGCCCTCGTGGAGGGGCTCCACGCGACCCGCCGCGTCAAGGAGGATGCGGCAATCGCCCTGGTCTTTCCGGCCCTCTTCTCCATGGCCGTGCTCCTCATTGCCCGGCACGCAGGAGACGTGCACCTGGACGTGGACGCGGTCCTCCTGGGCGAGATCGCCTTCGCACCCCTCCGGCGCTTCGACTGGAACGGGGTGGACCTGGGGCCGAAGAGCCTCTGGGTCATGGGGGGGATCCTCTTCCTGAACGCCGCCTTCGTCGGGGCCCTCTACAAGGAGATGAAGCTCTCGACCTTCGACGGAGGGCTCGCCGCCGCCCTGGGGTTCCACCCGGCCCTCGTGCAGTATGCCTTCATGAGCGTCGTCTCGATCACCGCGGTGGGGGCCTTCGACGCCGTGGGTTCGATCCTGGTCGTGGCCCTCATGATCGCGCCCCCCGCGGCTGCTCGCCTCCTCACGCACCGTCTCCCCCTGCTTCTCACCCTCTCGGCGGGGATCGCCGCCGTTTCGGCGCTCGCGGGGTTCCGGGCGGCCGTGCTCCTCGATGCCTCCATTGCCGGATCCATGGCGGTGGCCGCGGGAGGCGCCTTCCTCTTCGCCGCCCTCCTTGCACCGGAACGGGGCGCCGTGGCCCGGATGCTGCAGCGGAGGCGGCAGCGCGTCGAGTTTGCCGGGCTCATGCTGAGCATCCATCTTCTGAACCACGAGGGGACGGCACGGGCCGAGGAGGAGAACCGCCTGGGCCACCTCCCGGAGCACCTGCGGTGGACGCCGGAGTTCGCCCTCCGGGTGGCGCGCCACGCCGAGCAGGAGGGGCTCGTGACCCGGGGGGAAGCGGACCGGTTGCACCTGACACCGCTCGGGAGGGAGGCGGCACGGCACCTGATGGTGCGCTAGTGTTCCCCCGCGCCGGGGTGGCCGGTTAGTTTTGCCGCACGCCCGGCGAGGCGCCGGCCGGGAACCGGTCCGGGCACCGGGCCCGAGGCCGGAGCATCACATCTCAGAGCAAGGGAGAGGGGCACACGCCGTGATCGAGGAACCGAGGAGGACGACGTGAGTTCGGCCCACTGGCTGCTCCGGGTCGCGGAGCGAGCGGGCGTCCAGCCCTCCGAGCGTTCCGCGCTCGCCCCCTCGACCCCGGTGCGCGAGGCCTGGGGCCCGGCCACGAAGGCGCTCGGGGTGAGCGACCGGGAGCTGGCCGGGATCGTGGCCGGGCACTTCCGACTGGAAGTCGCCGACCTGAACGGGGCGGACCCGAGGGCGGTGGAGATCGTTCCCGAGGCGGTGGCGCGGAAGTACCACGTCTTCCCGCTCCAGATCTCCGAGCGGCAGGTCACCGTGGCCACCTGTGACCCCACCGACCTCGACGCCGAGCGGTCCCTGGCCTTCGCGTCGGGGAGGACCGTGGTGTTCCGGGTGGCACCCCCCGGAGAGATCAAGACGGCGCTCGACGGCGGGTTCGCCGGGGACAGCGCCCTCGAATCGCTCCTGGGGGACCTGGCCAAGGGCGGATCGCGCCTCGAGGACGACGTCCAGGTCATGGAGGACAGGGGCCCGGACTCGGTCTCCGAGGAGGACGCCGAGTCCGGGCCGGTGATCCAGGCGGCGAACCTCATCATCCGCGAGGCCATCGAGGCCGGCGCCTCCGACATCCACATCGAGCCCGGGCGCGGGAAGGGGAACGTCCGGATCCGGGTGGACGGGGTGATGCGCTCGCACATGGAGGTCCCCATGACCGCCATGAACCGGATCATCTCCCGGATCAAGATCCTCGGGAAGCTGGACATCACCGACCGGCTCCGCCCGCAGGACGGGAAGGCCCGGGTAAAGGTCAGGAACCAGTCCTACGACCTGCGCATCTCGACCCTCCCTGCCGGAGGGGCGGAGAAGTGCGTGATCCGGATCCTGGACTCGAGCGCGAGCCATACCCTGACGGACCTTTCGATTCCGGAGTACGAGCTCAAGCGGTTCCGGGAGCTCCTGGGCCACCGCGAGGGGGTGGTCCTCGTGACCGGTCCCACCGGGTCCGGAAAGACGACGACGCTCTACGGGGCCCTCCGGGAGCTCGCCGACGGGAAGGTCAACATCATGACGGTGGAGGACCCCGTCGAGTACGATCTTCCGGCAATCACCCAGACCCAGGTGGAGAAGAAGCAGGGCATGACCTTCGCCTCGGCACTCCGGGCGATCCTCCGACAGGACCCGGACATCATCCTGGTGGGTGAGATCCGGGACAAGGAGACGGCGGAGACCGCCGCGCAGGCCGCCCTCACCGGGCACCTGGTGCTCGCAACGGTGCACGCGAACGATGCCGTGTCGGCGG
>JBJHCE010000306.1:0-2387 GCA_050485865.1 Gemmatimonadales bacterium
ACATCCTGGCGTACGACGCGCGGAGCGGGGAGCACCTCTGGAAGTTCCACGTGATCCCGCGCCCCGGCGAGTACGGGCACGAGACCTGGGAGGACGGCTCCTGGGAGTACTCGGGGAACGTGGGGTCCTGGGCGCCGCTGTCGGCGGACCCGGAGCTCGGGCTCGTCTACATTCCCACGAAGGGATCGACGAACGACTACTACGGCGGACATCGCCCCGGGGACGAGCTTTTCGGCACCTCGATCATCGCCCTCGATTACCGGACCGGGGAGCGGCGCTGGCACTACCAGCTCGTGCGCCACGACGTCTGGAACTACGACACCCCCCACGCCCCGCAGCTCGTGGACATCACGGTGGACGGGGTGGAGATCCCGGCCCTGGTGCAGGTCACGAAGCAGGGGTGGGCCTACGTCTTCAACCGGGCCACGGGGGAGCCGGTGTGGCCCTTCGAGTACCGCGAGGTCCCGCAGAGCGACGTTCCCGGAGAGCGGCTCTCGCCGGTCCAGCCCCACGTGGTGCGCCCCGCCGCCTTCGAGCACCAGGGGATCACCGAAGACGACCTGATCAACTACACCCCGGAGCTTCGGGCCGAGGCCCTCGAGATCGTGTCGCGCTACCGGCTCGGGCCCCTCTTCAACCCGCCTTCGAGGCGCGATGCCCCCGACGGGACGGTGGCCTCGATCCACTGCCCCGGGGCGAACGGGGGGGCGAACATTCCCGGGGGTGCCGCGGTGGATCCGGAACGCGGGGTCCTGTACGTGGCGTCCTTCCGGGGGTGCAGCGCGCCGCAGCTCATTCCCGGGACCGAGGTGGACCCCGATGCGACCATGGACTTCGTGACGGTGGGGCCGGGTGGGGTGCGGGGGCCGCAGGGACTCCCCCTCCTCAAGCCCCCCTACGGGACCATCACGGCGATCGACCTGAACACCGGCGACCACCTCTGGCAGATCCCGAACGGGGACACGCCGGACAACGTGAAGAACCACGCGGCGCTCCAGGGGGTGGACCTCCCGGTGACGGGGAAGACGGCGCACGCCACGGTCCTCGTGACGCCGACCCTCCTGATCTACGGCGAGGGGCGGGGGGGCTCGCCCCTCCTCCACGCGGTGGACAAGGCCACGGGCGAGACCCTTGCCACCGTGTCGATCCCGGCTCCCACGAACTCGGCGCCGATGAGCTTCGTCCACGAGGGGGTGCAGTACATCGTGGCCCCCATCGGGGGGGGCGGGATCCCCGGGTCGCTCGTGGCGCTCCGGGTGTTCTGACGGGGGGCTCCGGCCGGACGTCCCGGCCGGGAGCTCGGGAACGGGCGAGGGCCCGGGGCGCAGGCGAAATCGCCGCTGCCGCCCCGGGCCCTCGGTGCGTCCACTTCCCGCCGCTGCCGCGGCCCCGCTACCGGCCTGACATGGTCAGGGCGTCGCCACCGGGGGTTCGGGTTCGGGGAGCCGGAACTGGTCGTCGAGCTCGGCGAAGCGGGTGTCGCCGATGACCCGGGCGGCGATGAGTTCGCCCACCGTGGGGCCGAACTTGAACCCCTCGGCGCTTCCGCCCCCGGCGAACCAGACGTTCTCGAGTTCGGGGTGACGGTCGATGATCCAGTCGCGGGTCGAGCTCGATTCGTAGTGACAGGCCCGGGTCTCCACCACCGGCTGGGCGGCGATCCCCGGGAAGCGCTCCTCGAGGAGGGCCCGAGGCTGGGCGAGGGAGGCCTCCGGGACCCACCGCTCCGAGGTGTCCGGGTCGTCTCCTGCGCGCCCACCGGTGCGGATCCGGAAGCCCCGGTGGTCCGGCGGAAGGGAGGGCCAGCCCGTGACCCCGGGGAAGTTCCAGCTCGGGAGGTTCGGAAAATCGAAGCTCGCGTCGCCGGGCGGGGTCCCGTAGTAGACCACGTTCCCCATGGGGATGCGGATGAGCCCGGCGAAGACGTCCTGGAAGGTGGTGGCGAACCAGGGTCCGAGGGCGAAGACGAAGCGCTCCGCCCCGATCCGCTCGCCCCCCTCGCCGTTCAGGGTGATGTCCAGGAGGCGCCCCCCCTCGCTCCGCCCGAACTCGGCTCGCCCGGTGCGGATCTCCCCCCCGCGTCGCTCCACGATGTGGGCCACCCGCTGGCAGGCCGCCCGGGAGCGGGCCACCCCGGCCCCCGGCTCGTAAAGCGCGTGGGTGATTCCCTCGATCCCGATCTGGGGCCAGCGGTAGCGCACCTCGTCGGGGGTGAGCGCCTCGTGGCGGACGCCCACCTGGTCCCAGATCTCCCGGACCTGCTCGATGAACCCGGTCTCGGTGTCGCGGAGGATCAGGTCGCCGGTCTCGTAGAAGATGGGCGCCCCCATTTCGGCGGCGAACTCGGCGTCGAACTCGTGCCACCGCTCGATGGAGCGCTGCGCCCA
>JBJHCE010000307.1:0-2341 GCA_050485865.1 Gemmatimonadales bacterium
CGCCCGCCGCCCGCACCAACACGACGCGGCCCCGCCCGCGGGCGCCCTGCCCGTCCCCGCCGGAGGGCACGGACCGCACCCCGGGGGCCCCGAGATGCAGGGGGGTCCGGCCCGGCGCGGGGCGCCGGGGGCAGGGGTGCGGGCCCCGGGCGGTCCTACCCGGCGGAGGGCTCCGCCGGCACGAGGGAGCGGTGAAGATGCACGATCCGCCACCCTTCCGGGGTCGGGCGGAGGACCGCCGTCTCGCGGGCCTCTCCGGTGCGGACCGGGTCGGCGTCGGGGTCGGGGCTCCGGGCCAGGAGGAGGAGGCGGGTCGTGACCACCGCCACGTCGTCGACCCAGACGAGCTCCGACTCCTCCGGGTCCAGGAGGAGCCCGGCGGCGTGCCGCCTGCGGAGCTCGAGGAGGAGCTCGCCCCGGGTGGCCGGGGTGGCAACCCGCTCCGCCCCGCCGGCGACGCCGGTGGCCAGGTCGTCGATGAGGATGGCCTGCGGGTCCAGGAGCTGGAGCGCGAGCCCCAGGTCACCGACCCGTACCGCCTCCCTGAAGATCTCGAGGGTTACCTCGATGGACGCCGTCGGGTCCGGAGGGGTGGTCGGAAAGTCGAGGGTGTCGACCTCGTCGAGCCCCGGGGTGTCCAGGGGAATCCCGTTCGGGTCCGCCCTCCGCTCCAGCGTGCACCCGGCAAGGACCGCCGCCGTGGCGGCCAGGAGGAGGGCGCGCCTCAACCGGGCTCCGTGCGCGGTCGGTAGACTCCGAGCCTCAGCGGGGGCTCGATCCACCAGTGGAAATGGTACCGGTTCTCGCCCTCCACGATGACGTCCTTCCGGCGCTCGCGGGTCTTCGGCCAGTCCACCCCCGGGGCGCTCTCGATCACGAGAACCTCACCCGGACCCAGGTCGGCCAGGTGGGCGTCAAGGCGGGCGCGGAGCTCGTCCAGGAGGGCGGCCTCCGCCTCGGCCTGCACGGCGCCGTGGGCAGTGGCGTCCACCGCGTGCTCCGCCACCTTCTCCATCCGGGCGTCGAAGGCCTCCGCATCCTCCCGGAGGGAACCGTCGGGACGGAAGGCGATCTCGGTGAGGGCGCGGGGATCGAAGTGCGGGGCTACCCCGTCGATCCGGGATCCCTGCCTGCGAAGGAGCATGGAACCTCTCCCGTGTGGGTTACTTCCCGAACTTGAGCAGCTCCGCGAGCTCCTCTTCCGAGAGCTCCTTCGCGGAGCGGCTCCCGATCCCGCCCCCGGTGCGGGAGTGCTTCTTCTTCGTGGGGCCGGTCCCGGACATGGAGCTTCCCGAGTAGTCGAACTCGGGGAGACTCGCCACCCGCTCGATGGAGCGTCCCAGCCGGAGCTCGATGGACCGGAGGTACCCCAGGTCCGCGCTCGTCACGAAGGTGACGGCGTGCCCGGCAGCGCCGGCCCGGCCGGTGCGTCCCACCCGGTGCACGTAGTCTTCCGGGTCCATGGGGACGTCGTAGTTCACCACGTGGCTGATCCCCTCCACGTCGAGCCCCCGCTGCGCCACGTCGGTGGCCACGAGGATCCGGACGTCGCCCGAGGCGAAGCGGTCGAGCGCCCGGACCCGGTGCTCCATGCGCCGGTCCGAGTGCATGGCATCCACTCCGATACCCGCCCGCTCGAGGCGGGTCTTGAGGGCGTCGGCGCCCGCCTTCGTCCGGGTGAAGACCAGGACCTGGTCCCAGCCGGGCTCCTCGAGGAGGTGAAGGAGGAGGTCGGGCTTCCGCTCGGGCTTCACGGTGTAGACCGCCTCCGTGATCCCGGCGGCGGTGCTCCCCTCGGGGGTGGCTTCGACCCAGGCCGCCTCCCGGGTGATCCGGAGCGCCAGCGCGTGGACGCCGTTCGGCATCGTGGCGCTGAAGAGCATGGTCTGCCGGTTGCGGGGCGAGCGCCGGAGCACGTCCTCGATCTGCGGGCGGAAGCCCATGTCGAGCATCCGGTCCGCCTCGTCCAGGACCAGGACCTGGAGCTTCGAGAGGTCCACGTTCCCCCGCTCCAGGTGGTCGTTGAAGCGGCCCGGCGTGGCGGCAATGATCTCGTAACCGTCGGCGAGGGCGGTGTTCTGGGGGCCGTAGCCCACCCCGCCCACGATGTCGGCGGTGCGGAGCGCGGTCCCCTTCGTGAGGGCCTGGGCGTCCTCCGCCACCTGCTGGGCAAGCTCCCGGGTCGGGCAGAGGACGAGGACCTGGAGCCCCCCGCCCGCCGTCACCTTTTCGAGCGACGGGATCATGAAGGCGCCCGTCTTTCCCGTTCCGGTCTGGGCAATCCCCACCACGTCCTTCCCCTCGAGGGCCGGGGGGATCCCCCGGGACTGGATGGGGGTGG
>JBJHCE010000308.1:0-2304 GCA_050485865.1 Gemmatimonadales bacterium
GGGCCCGGGGTCATGAGCTTGTCACCCACCCGGGGGAGAGTCCGGGCCAGGTTCCGGAGCGCCTGCAGGTCGGGGTTGATGACCAGGTACTTGTCGTCCACCTCGTCGAGCACGGGCTTGAGCTCGGGAGGGAAGGACCGGGGCTGGTCGATCACCACGAAGTCGTACTGCTCACGAAGGAAGGCCAGGACCTTCCGGAGGAGGTCCGCATCGACCCGGGCCACCTCCTCGGACTGGAAGGCCGAGGCGTTCAAGGGCGCCGAGAGGAGGTCGATCCCGGTGCCCTCGTGGTGCTCGATGCAGGAGGCGAGCATGTCGGCCACGACTTCCTGGTAGTTCCGGAGGAGGTCCAGGAGGCTGAACTTCGGGTCCATGCCGAGGAGGATCCCCATTTCGCCCTGCTGGAGGTCCAGGTCCATCAGGAGGGTCCGCTTCCCGGTGAGGCGCCGGATCTCGACGGCCAGGTTCGTGGCCAGCGTCGTCGTGCCCACCCCCCCCTTGGCCCCGATGAGCGCCACGGCGAGCCCCACCCCATCCTGCCGGGGCGGGCGCGGGGGCGGCTCGTCGGCCCGGGCCAGCGCCCTCGCCAGGGTGTCGTGGACCTCGTCGGATCGGAGGGGTGCGGTGAGGACCCCGAGGACCCCGGACTGCATGGCGCCCAGGAGGAGGTCCCGGGCGATCCCGAGCCCCACGAAGACCACCACGCTCAGCCCGGTGGTGTCGCGGAGGCGCTGGACGAAGTCCACCCCCGCCGCAGGGTCCTGGGCCAGGTCCACGATGACGAGTCCCGGCCGGGTTCGCTCGATCTCCTGGACCTCGGCCTCGCCGATTCCCCTGAAGGGCGAATCGATGGCCAGGGCCAGCTGGACCGGGCTTTCGGGATGCTCGAGGATCTGTCGGAAGGCGCTTCGGAACTCGGCGTCGTCGGAGACGAGAACCGCCCAGGTCACGTCGTGCTCGTTTGAAGGGTCCTGGTGTGCCACGGCAACTCCCGTGTCTGCTGGAGGAGAGCTCGCGGGCGTCCAAGGTCGGGGGACGGCGACCGGGCCCGAATTCACCTTATCGGTGCAGGGTGGGAAGGGCAATGGAACGTTTCGTTTCGGTGTCCGCCCCGGGCCCTGCGATCCCCCCCCCGCCGTCCGCCTCAGCGCCCGCCGCCCGCCTTCACCCGGGTCCAGAGCTGGTCGAAGAGCCGGCGCTCCGGGCCCAGGTCGGCAATGAACTCGAGGGGTGCGACACGCTCCGGGTCGAGGGCCTCCTCGTGCTCCGCGCGGAGCTCGGCCGGGAGGTGGGTCCACGCCGCCCGGTTCGGCGAGAGGTAGCGGATCTCCTCGGTGAGGCGGGCCCCGTTTTCGGCATCGAGGAGGAAGTTCACGAAGACGTGGGCCGTGTAGGCGTTCGGGCTCCCGGCGGGGATCACCAGGTTGTCGGCCCAGATCACCGCCCCTTCGCGGGGGACGAGATAGACCACCTCGCTCCGCTCGCCCTGGGCCACGGCAATGTCGCCCGAGTGGTTGTGGGAGACGTCCACCTCGCCTGCCACGAGGAGGTCCCGCCCCGTGGTGGCCGGCGTGAAGGCCACCGCCCGGTCCCGGGCCCCGGCGAGGAGGGCCTCGGCCCGGGCCAGGTGGGCCGGGTCGGTGGTGTTCACCGAGTGCCCCAGGTAGAGGAGCGCCGCCCCGATGGACTCCCGGGGGTCGTCAAGGAGGGCGAATCGCCCCACCGTGCGCGCCGGGTCGAAGAGGACCCCCCAGGTGGCGAGGGCCTCGATCTCGGCGGCGGTGGCCGCCCCCACCCGGTCGACGCGGATCCCGATCCCCGTGGTGCCCCACTGGTACGGGACCGAGTACCGGCCGTCCGGGTCGTAGGGAAGCCCGGTGAAGTCCGGGTGGAGGTTCGCCCGGTTCGGGAGGAGCGCCGGGTCGAGCGGCGCGAGGAGCCCGCTTTCGGCGAGCATCGAGACCGCGTAGTCCGAGGCCACCACGAGGTCGAAGGTGCCGGGGGCCCCGGCCCGGAGGCGCGCCATCATCGCCTCGTTCGTGTCGAAGTAGTCCTGGACGATCCGCACCCCGTAGCGCGCCCGGAACTCCCGGGCGAGCGCCGGATCCAGGTAGTCGGGGAAGTTGAAGAGCCTGAGCGTCGGGGCGAGTCGGGCGGTCTCGACCACGAGGCCGTATCCCTCGATCTCGGGGGGAAGATCCGGCCCCCCGCACCCTGCCAGGGGAGCCCCCGCGGCCACGAGGGCAAGGAGCCGGAGGAGCCCGGCCCGCGGGCGGGGGGCGAGCGTCCGGCACCTCATGGAGC
>JBJHCE010000309.1:0-2302 GCA_050485865.1 Gemmatimonadales bacterium
AAGGTGCTCTCGAGGGGCGAGGTGGCCCGGTTCCTGGACGCCGCGCGGGGGACGAAACCGCAGGCGGTGCTCATGCTCCTCTACGCGAGCGGGGTGCGGGTGAGCGAGCTCGTGCACCTCCGGGTGGAAGATGTGGAGGCCGAGCGGGGGATGCTGAGGGTGCGGAAGGGAAAGGGGGCGAAGGACCGCTACACGCTCCTCTCCGAGCGGGCCCTCCGGGCCGTGGAGCGCTACCGCGCCGCCCACCGGCCCACGGAGTGGCTCTTCCCGTCGGCGCAGGATCCGGGGCGCCCCATGACGACCCGGGCGGCCCAGGCGATCGTGCGCACCACCGCCGCCCGGGCCGGGCTCGAAGGGCGCGTGACCCCCCACGTGCTCCGCCACTCGTTTGCGACGCACCTGCTGGAGGCCGGGACCGACATCCGGTACATCCAGACCCTCCTCGGGCACGCCTCCACCCGGACCACCGAGGTCTACACCCACGTGAGCCGGCGCGACCTGGCCCGGATCCGGAGCCCGCTCGACGAGCTGCCGGTGGGGGAGGAGGGGGAAGGGGAAGGGGACAGGGAAGGGGAAGGGGAAGGGGACCCGGAGGGCGACCCGTGAGGCGCAGTTCGCCGACATGGTCATGCGGGTCGCGGGCGGCTCCTTCGACGAGGCCGAGCTCGCGGCCTGGATCGGGCCCGTCCTCGTTCCGTACGTGCCATGAGCTGGTTATCCGGTGCGATCCGGGAGTTCGGATCCTCGGAGACGCGAGGGTCGTACAGCCCCTCCAACACCGACGGGGCCTCGAGAGGGCCCTGCTGGCGGGGGGGCCGGCCGGGACTCGGAACGCCGCAGGTCTGGAGCGTGTTGGGGGCCCAGCCCGGTGGCAGGGGAGAGCTTCGGGGAGGCGGGATTCTCCGGATCGAGTCAAGCTTGAGCAGGGCAGACCGAAACTGCGGAGGGCTCATGACAACCAACGTTGCGGACCGGATCACGGTGGACCCGAAGCAATGTGGCGGGAGGCCGTGTGTGCGCGGGATGCGGATCCGCGTGATCGACGTGCTGGATCTGCTGGCGGCCGGGATGACGAGGGAAGAGATTCTCGCCGACTACCCGGAGCTTGAGGCCGCGGACATCGAGGCATGTCTGAAGTTCGCCCGTGACCGGGTCGATCATCCCATCGTGGCAGCGTGAACCTCTGGCTCGACCAGGTGCTTCCGCGGCGGCTGTGCGAGCCGATCGCGGAGTTGACCGGTTGTGAGGTACGGCACGTCGGGATCGAGTACGCCAGCGACGAGGAAATCTTCCTGGCAGCCCGGAGCGCCCGAGCCGCGGTCCTGACGAAGGACAGCGACTTCGTTACGCTGATGGAGCGCCTGGGGACGCCCCCGCAGCCGATCTGGCTGCGTTGCGGGAACTGTTCGAACCGGGAACTCGAGCGAATCCTGACCGCGACCCTGGCAGGGGCTGTCGAGCTCCTCAAGAACGGGGAGCCGCTGGTGGAGGTGACCGGTGCAGTGAGGTCGGAGCCCTGATCCCGAGGCGGGACCGGCGACGTTGGGCCCGAACGGGCTCGTTCGTCCATCCCGCTTCACCGGCCCCGGCGCCTTCCTTCACCTCCACTGCAACCCCGCGGCCCTTCGGCCCGTCACGCCCCGTCCGGGGCACGGGTCGCGCCGCGCGGTCGGGGTTCGGTGAGAGCGGCCACGCTTGCGGCGCTTGCCCCCGCAGGGTACCGTCCCCGAGGCGAACCCGAAGTGCCTCGCCGCGTCCCTGGACCAACACAACAACCCCACACCACCCCAGGCCCAAAACCCCGGGGGGTGGGGCGCCTTTCACGGGGCCGACGGGTGCCAAGAAACAGTTATCCGTGGGACTGGATTCGCACCGGGTACCGCTTGTAACTACATGTGGTCACAAGTAGGTGCGCACCCCGCCGCATCCCTTGGATCGGGTCCCCGTTCCACCCCTCCGTAGGGGTCGACGGCGGCTTCCGGGGTCCCTTCGATCGTCTGCCCGGCGGCCTGCTCGGCAGGTAGGGGCGCACCCGGCGGTGCGGGGGTTTCCCTAGCCCCGGGTAGCCGCGGGTCCGTCCGCGTCTTGTCGGGTGGTTTGCGCACGCGGGGAGGGGGACCCAAGTTGCGTGAGATCGCGGGGGGCGCTCCCGAGCTTTCCGGGGCGTCCCACGTATACCTAACCTGAGCGATTTGGTAGCTGGAAACAAAACACCCGCTGAGTTAAGTTGTTGGTGTACCGACAAGTACGACCAACTGCGGATCGCGCCGCACTCAACCCAACGGGTGGATAAAGAAGATGG
>JBJHCE010000310.1:0-2264 GCA_050485865.1 Gemmatimonadales bacterium
CCTGTTCCACATGAAGATCACGCTCGACCTCAGTAGCGACGTAGCGAAGCGCCTCCGGGGCGAGGCGGCTCGCCGTGGTACGACGATGTCGGAGCTCGTCGAAGCCGGACTCTGGCTCCTCTTCGATTGGAGCCCCGAAGGCTTGGAAGCACTGCCCCCCCTGCCCCGCTGGGACGGCGGAGCCGCCCGCGTGGAGTTGTGGGACCGGGATTCCCTTCCGGACCTGCTGGACCGCGGCTGAACCGACACGCCCCCCGTCCTCGATCCACTCCAACGCTGATTGCGGCCGCCGAGCCTTCAGGGCCGGGCCGCAGGGCCCGCCAGGCGCTCCCTCCTGTAATCGATGGCCCGGCGGAGTTTCAGAAGCCTGCCCTTGTCGAAGGGAAGACGGGCCAGGTCGCCGATCCAGCGATCCACGCCGGCAAGGAGTTCGTTCAGCATCCGCTCCACGGGCGGGATCCGCAGTGCGAGGATCTGCCCTGCCTCGAGGAAGTCGCGACGTCCGATGTTCTCCCGGTCCCGGCCGTTCAGGGAGAGGGCCATGGTGGTGTCGCCGTAGAGGTACGTCGACGGAAGATCGTAGGCGGGGCAGACCCGCCATTCTCCCTCGGGGAGTCGCTGCACCGAGAAGTTCCGGGCGTGGGCATCTCCGTTCCCGGACAGGTAGGCGAAGGCCACCTGGCGGAGGAGGGTGAGGGCAGCCACGGGGCGGGCCTGGCAGACCGAAGCAAGGGCGCCGATCACCTCCTCGGTGGTCACCCGATACTTGTCGGCGGGATACCGCCGCAGGACCTGGCAGCCATCCTCCTGGGCGAGCGCCACCGGATCGCCTCCAGGGCCCAGCCGCCGATCGAACCTGCGCACGAGGAGACCGGGAAGCCCATCCGCATCCCGCACCACTTCCGCCTCGACCGTCTGCACCCCGGACCTTCGGGCTGCATCCAGGAAGAACGCCTCGTTCGCCACCAGGTTCGGGTACTCGGGGGGATCCAGCTTGAGGATGTAGCGATGTCCCCTTCGGGCCACGGGGACGTTGATCATTCCTGCGGATAGCTTCGCCTGCACCCCCGGAATCGCCACCCGGTCGATCAGGGCGGCTTCGCCCCCCACGGACTCGGCGAAAAGCTCCGAGAACCGAACCTCGCTCCAGGCTCCGGCCACGACCCGTGGCTCGACCTCGGCCGGGGCGCTCACGCCCTCGGGGATGATCTGCACGTCCCCCACCACGTCCGCCCCGACGGCCAGGAGTAGGGTCAGCTCGTCGTCGGCGGAAGTCTTCACCGCGGCCCTCAGGGCCGAAAGACGCCGACCCTCGGGGAGGAGCCCGGAGAAGAAGGGGGGGAGCGCTCCGGCGGAATGGGTCACCACCGGCGTGCCGGAAAGGGGAAGGGAGGTGGCTACCGGGGGCCCGCCCTGCTCCAGGTAGGAACCGTGGTAGGCGAAGACGATGGCGTCGCTCCGGCGCTCCAGTTCCGCGGCCGGCGTTCCCCCCTTGAGGACCGTGGCCCGTTCGACCCGGCGGAGCTCGTCCAGCGGCATCACCGGTGAAGGCCCCCGTCAGCGCCCGAGGGGGCTGCGCCGTCAGCCCGGACCCGGCCTCGCCCGGGTACGAGCATGAGGTCCAGCCCCACCACCTCCAGGACGTCCAGCACCTTGTCGAGGCGAAGCGTCGGCTTGCCGTTCTCGAGGGTGTGAAGGAACCGGGTGGAGCACCCGGCGAGCTCCGCCAGCTCGGCCTGGCGAAGGCCGAGTGCTTCCCGACGGTTCCGCACCTCCTTCCCGAGGGCTTCCACGCCCCCGAGGACTTCTACGGCGGTCCCCATGGCGCACCCCCCTTCCTGTGCATGATCGTGCATCCACATCTCAATCTGGCGCGATCAGGGCCGATGCGCAAGCACGTTCTGCGTGATCGTGCATATCATCGAGCGAGAGGGGGCCCGCGAGCCTGCCCGGCCAGAGTGTATGCACGATCGTGCACGCCCCCGCCACGCCATGATACCCTCCCGCACCCCATCGCCCGAACTCGGGTATGAAGGGCGTCGCCCGCGCCTGAGGAAGGCCCGCTCCCGGGCCTCCTCCCCACCCTTCCCCGTGCACCCCGCGATCCCCTGATGCCGCCCACCCGCCCGCAGCGAGCCCGGCTCCGCGTGGTCCTGATCAGCCCCAAGGGCCCCCTCTACCGCCACCGCGGGGGGGTGTTCGGGCAGACGCTCCGGTACATGCCCCTCACCTTTCCCACCCTGGCGGCGCTCATTCCCGACGAC
>JBJHCE010000311.1:0-2256 GCA_050485865.1 Gemmatimonadales bacterium
AGGAAGAAGCAGGACCGCCAACAGGCAGGGGAGGAGGTTGCCGTGGGACGGGGGGCGCGCCATGGGGCCACTCCGTGGATTCGGCCGGACGCGTTCCGGTCACCGGCGGTCACGGCGGGCACCCGGGGTTGCCAGGACACCTCATGGCCGGACGGCGGTCATGGAGCGTCGCCGTCAAGCCCGAAAATGCAAGGTGGAGATGGGCTTTCGCAAGAGCCTCCGGGGTGCGGGGGTGCTGCCGGGGCCTGGACCGACGCCCGTGGCACCGGATCCCCTGCCTTCCATCCCACCGCACGGAGCTTCGCCACCAGCGCGCGTACCCATTCCCGGGATGCAAGGGCGTGGATCGGAAGCACCAGCTGGTCACCGGGGCGCGCCCAGGCGAGGGCTTCCGCCACAGCCTCGTGCTCGTCGAGACAGGTCTCCAGCTGATCGGCGCGGGCGCCGAGGCGCGCCAGCTCGGCGGCGAGGATTGCCGGGACCTCGCCCGGGGCGCGGCCGCGGGCGTAGCCCGCCATTTCCCGGAGGACGACCCGGTCGGGCCCGGCGGCCCACGCGGTGCGGGCGAGCTCTCGAATGGCGTCATCTTCCCGGTCTCCTGCCTGGCCCAGGAGAAGGAGGAGCCGACCCCCGCGGCCGCCCGTCCCGGAGCCCCGGGCCACCGCCAGGAGGGCCGCGAGCCCCGCGGGGTTGTGGGCATAGTCGAGGAGGAGGGTGATCCCGCCCACCTCCTCCCTGACGAGGCGTCCCGGATTGTCCTCGGGGCGGGTCCCGAAGTGCCGCAGGGTCCGAACGATCCCCTCCTCGGGCACCCCCAGCGCCCGGGCGGCGAAGGCGGCGGCCAGGGCGTTCTCGGCATTGTAGCGGGCGAGCCCCCCTGCGGTGAGGGGAATCTCCTCCGGGGGCGGGAGCCACTCGGGCCAGGGGCGGGCCATGGAGAAGCGCCGGACCGCCACCCCATCGGCACCGGGGCGGGCGCAGGGAGGGGGCGCGGGATCGTCGGGCCCCTTCGGAGAAAGGCGGGGGTCGTCGCCGTTCAGCACCAGGACCCCACCGGGGCCCAGGGCCCGGGCCACGAGCCCCTTCACCCGGGCCAGGTCGTCCAGGGTGTCCACCCCGTACTCTCCGAAGTGGTCTTCCGACACGTTCGTGATGATCGCCACTTCGGCCCGTCGCACCACGAGTCCCCGCCTCAGGAGCCCGCCCCGGGCGGTCTCGAGCACCGCTGCCGTCACCGCCCGATCGCCCAGGACCCGTGCCGCCCCCAGGGGACCGCTCCAGTCTCCCTGCTCCACCTGCTCCGCACCCACCTGGACCCCGTCGGTGGAGGTGAACCCCACCGTGTACCCCTGGTCCCGGAGGATCGCCGCGAGGAGCCGGGTCGTCGTGGTCTTCCCGTTCGAGCCCGTGACAAGGACCACGGGCACCCCGGCGGGCGGATCGAAAAGGAGGGGGTCCGGGGGCTCCGCCGCCTCGGCCCGGGCCCGGCTCCGGAGCTCGGCCAGCGCCCAATCCGCTTCCGCAGGAAGCGCCTCGTCGTCGAGAGAGGCCGCGTCGAAGGGCACGCCGAGCGCCTCCGCCGCGGCCCGCGCCGCCCACTCGGCGAGGTGCGTGGCGGCGAGGAGCGCCTCCGGAGGGGCCGGAAGCCCCAGGATCGTTCCCTTGAGGTGCCGGTGCGCGGCGAGCGGGCCCGGCGCGGCCTCGGTCCACCCGAGGGCGCCCCGCATCTCCGCCACCCGCTCCGCCCACGCCGCGAGAAAGGCCGGATCGTGGCCGTGGGGCAGGGGGATGTCCAGCACCGCTCCCGGTGCGTCGAGCCAGGGGGTCGGCCCGAAGACCCGACGGGAGTCGGTGAAGAGGGGGGGCGGGGGGGCGCCCTTCACGGTCAGTCGTCGCTCTCCCGGGCGAGGCGCACCCCGCGCTCGTCCCGGACGAGGGCCGTGAGGTCGGCCTTCCACGGCTCCCCCTGGCCCGGGGATGCGTGGGCAGCCGCCGGTTCGGGGGTGGCGCGGGCTTCGACTGCGGGGGGATCGGCGGCGGGGGCCCTCGGCTTCGGCGCGCCGGTGGCATCGAAGCCGATCACCTGCTTCCAGGAGCGGGTGATCTGGTCCACGAAGATGAGGAGGAGATCGCCGGGCTCCGCCATCCGGAGCCCCGCATCCACCGCCTCTTCCTCGTCGGGAATGATCGTGATCCGGTCCGCAGGGACCCCGTGCTCCCGAAGGGCCTCGGCAATGATCCGGGGCACCTCGTCGG
>JBJHCE010000312.1:0-2248 GCA_050485865.1 Gemmatimonadales bacterium
CCCGGGGTCTCCGGCGCATGCCGACGGTTTTCTTCGGGGAGATGCGAAGCGTTCTGCCCGGCCGCAGGGGCCGCCGGGGCACCTCGCCCGGGCGGAGGGGCGGGGCGCACGCCGGGGACGGGTTCCGGAAGGGTGGGGCGGAGCTCCACGTCGGGTACGGCGGGGAGGTGCCCGTCCTGGGCGGTCCGGAACACCAGGCGGATCCTCCGGCCCAGGAAGCGCTCGGCGTAGTCGGCGAGCCCCGGGCCGAACTTGTCCTCCACCCACTCGGTGTGGAACTCGCTCGGAGTTTCCACCAGGAGCTCGTCGCCGGTTATTCCCACTGCCCGGGTCCCCGAGAGCCAGGTCCGGAAGCTCTGCTCCGGCATCCCCGAGCGCGACGTCTCGAGGACGCGGGACCAGAGGTCGGAGGGGGTGAGCTCCATCGGAATGAAGGGCGTGGGGCGGGGGTACGGAACAGGCCGGAACGGCGGAGGGGAAGTGGTCCGGGCCGACGGAACCGACGGGCCTCCGGAACCCCGGTCTCCCCTCCCCCTACCAGGGGGGGAGGAAGGCTACCCGGCGGATGTGGAAAAGTCAATCGAGTGAGAGCCGCCGGAACCTGGTGTGGCCGCACCCTGGTGGGGCCTGGGGATTCCAGCGCCGAACGCCGCCACGGTGCCGGAGGACCGTCCCGGAGCGCTTGAGGCACCGGAAACGCTTTTGACAGGTAGGCCAGGAGGGGCGTACCGTGCATGAAATCGCGGAAACCGCCTCCCTGGTCGCCGACCGGGGGCGCGGTTCCGGCGGAATGAGGGAAAATGCGGCGATGGGACATGGGGAGCGGTCCACGCGAGGCAGCGGAGTGGGGCCCGGATTGCGTTCGCGCCTGCCAGGTTGCCGATGGGATGTGCGGCACGGAGGAGTGTGTGAACCCGGAGCACGTACACTACTACTGCACGTTCGAGCTCCGGGACCCCCACTGATCCGGGCCTGGTCATGACCCTTTCCTTCCTCGCGCTCCTGGTGGTCGGGACGCCCGCGCCGGCGCAGTCGGATACCATCGTCTGGTTCTCCCAGGGTCCGAGCGCACCCCGGTGGGCCAGGGTCGAGGAGACGCTGAGCGTCGGCGGGAAGGACGAGGACGACCCGGACCATGCCTTCTTCGCGGAGAGGGGCCTCGCGATCGGGGCGGACGGATCGATGGTGGTTCTCGAATCGGGCCTTCAGGTCCCGAGTCCACAGCTTCGGATGTACGACCCTGACGGGCGGTTTGTGCGGCACCTCGGAAGGGTGGGCCAGGGCCCAGGGGAGTTCGTGCGCCCGGGAGGAGTCGCCGTCATGCCCGACGGACGCTTCCTGCTTGCCGATCTCCAGCAGCAACGTATGACGGTCTATTCGGCCTCGGGGGAGTTCGAGGAGACCTGGAGCGTGCCATTCCATCAGATTTCGGACGGAAGGATGTGGGTCGGACCCGACGGAACGATTGCCCTCGAGGTGGCGGGAGGGGCCCGACCGGATCGGTGGAGGGCGGTTGTCCGGATCGCACAGGGGGGTCAGGTGATCGACACCCTTCCGGCGCCGGAGGTTCCGGGGCTGGGGGAATCCACCCTGGTCATCTCGAATCTGGCCATTCGGACCCCGTACCAACCGGAGGCACGGTGGACCTGGCACCCGCACGGGTATTTCGTGACCGCGCGAACGGATCGCTACGCAGTCGATCTTCTCATCCCCCGACGGAGCGCCGAGGACGGAAACCGGCCGGCCCGATGGCGCGCGGGCGATCCGGTTATCAGCATCCGTGCCGAGATCGAATCCGTCGCGCTCGACCCTGACGAGCGGAGGGATCGACAGCGTGAACTCGACCGGTCCATGGCTCGAATCGAGGGTGAGCGAACCGGGTCACTCGCGCCGGTTCCCTCTCACAAGCCACCGATGGACTGGGTGTTCGCAGGGGCCGACGGACGGATCTGGGTGCGGTTGCATGCGGAGTCCGAGCGCGTGGAGCCTCTCACCTGGACCAGCGCCACGGGTGAAGTGCACCAGGGCATCCCCTGGAGGAGCGGCTACGTCTGGGACGTCTTCGAGCCCAACGGGGTCTTCAAGGCGAGGCTTCGGCTTCCGACGAACCTGAGCCACATGGAGTTCCGGGGCGACGAGGTCTGGGGGTTCGCGACCGACGACCTCGGTGTTTCCACCCTCAAGCGCTACCGGATCCACTGGCCGGAACCGCGCGGATGAATCGGTCGAAGGGGCGACGGCTCCACCC
>JBJHCE010000313.1:0-2237 GCA_050485865.1 Gemmatimonadales bacterium
ACCCTCACGCGGCGGGACCTCATGGGGTTCCGGATGCTCCTTGGCCGGACCGCGGTTCGCCGCCGCTTCCTCATCGATCCCGGTGCCGCCTTCCTCCAGGGCGCGCCCGAGCCACCCTCCTCCCGCAGGACCAGCACGCCATGAGAATCGGGATCCTCTCCAGGAAGGCCTCCCTCTACTCGACGCGCAGGCTCGTCGAGGCCGGCGAGGCCCGGGGCCACGACGTCCGGGTGGTAAACTACCTGCGCTGCTACATGGACATCTCCAACGAGCGTCCGGCCGTGGTCTACCACGACCTCGTGGCCGACCGCAACGCCTCGGCGGAGGAGCTCGTCCTGGACGCCGTGGTTCCCCGGATCGGCGCATCCTACACCTTCTACGGCACCGCGCTCGTTCGACAGTTCGAGATGATGGGCGTCTTCTCCGCGAACGAGTCGCAGGCGATAACCCGCTCCCGCGACAAGCTCCGGGCCCAGCAGCTCCTGGCCCGGGCCGGCGTGGATCTTCCCGCCACGACCTTCGCCCACGACGCCCGCCACGCCCAGGGGCTCATCGATCGGGTGGGAGGAAACCCCGTCATCATCAAGCTCCTGGAGGGAACTCAAGGGAAGGGGGTGGTCCTGGCCGAGACACGGAAGGCCGCCGAGAGCGTGATCGGTGCCTTCCGCCAGCTCGACGCGAACATCCTGGTGCAGGAGTTCATCAAGGAGGCGGGGGGCGACGACCTGCGCGCCATCGTCATCGGCGGGAAGGTGGTGGCGGCCATGGAGCGCCACGCGGCGCCCGGGGAGTTCCGGGCGAACCTACACCGTGGGGGGACCGCCGAGAAGGCCCGCCTCACCCCCACCGAGCGACGCGCTGCCGTGAAGGCCGCGAAGGCCCTGGGACTGGACGTGGCCGGCGTGGACATGCTCCGCTCGAACCGGGGACCCCTGGTCCTCGAGGTGAATTCCTCTCCCGGACTCGAGGGGATCGAGGCGGCCACGGAGGTGGACGTGGCCGACCGCATCATCCAGTACATCGAGGAGAATGCACCCCGGGGGAACAAGCGCGACCGGGTGCGGGCATGACCACGAAGGGGACCGCCCCCCCGTCCGAGGCGGCCCGTGCGGTGGTCGAGGTCGGGGGCGTCCGGGTCGAGGCCGGAACCAGGGAACGCGTCGAACTCCCGGCGGCGAAGCTCGCCACGGGGAGCCCCCTCGGAATCCCCGTCGAGGTCGTCCACGGCGTGCGGCCAGGACCCCGGGTCTGGATCACCTCGGCGATCCATGGCGACGAACTGAACGGGGTCGAGATCATCCGCCAGGTCATGGGCGAGGTCACGCCCCGCCGGCTTGCAGGGACCCTCATCGTGGTCCCCATCGTGAACGTCTACGGCTTCATCACCGAATCCCGGTACCTCCCGGACCGCCGCGATCTCAACCGCTCCTTTCCCGGTTCGGCCCGGGGTTCCCTCGCCTCGCGCCTCGCCCACCTCCTGATGCGCGAGGTGATCGAAGGGAGCGACGTCGGGATCGACCTGCACACCGGGTCCGGAGACCGGACGAACCTCCCCCAGATCCGGTGCAACCTCGACGACCCGGAGACCGCACGCCTCGCCGAGGCCTTCGGGGCCTCCATCTCGATTCACGCCACCGTCCGCGACGGCTCCCTCCGCGCCGCAGCCACCTCCGGGGGCGCCCGCGTCCTCGTCTACGAGGGGGGCGAGCCTCGGCGCTTCAACCGCGACGCCATCGATGCGGGCACCCGCGGCGTACTCCGGGTACTCCAGTCCCTGGGGATGCGGAACGGATCGGCGTCACACCCGGCTTCGACCCCCCTCCGGTCCCGGAGCACCCGCTGGGTCCGGGCCGGGAGGAGCGGACTCGTCCGCCTCGACGTGGAGCCCGGGGCCAGGGTGGAGAAGGGGCAGGGGATCGGGGTGGTGAAGGACGCCTTCGGCGACCGGATCCTGAGGGTCCGCGCCTCCACCTCGGGCATCGTCATCGGCATGGCCCGCCAGCCCAACGTGAACCGGGGCGACGCCCTGGTCCACATCGCGGAACTCGGCGAGTGACGGTCCGCTACTCGCTGAGCGCCGGAAGGGACTCCACGTCGATCCGCCCCCGGGCGCCCACGGGGATCAGCGCCTCCCCCGCCACCGGGTCCCGGGGTCGCCGGCGGTGGTGGTCCGTCGTGGCCTGCCAGAGGGCCGCAAGCGCAAGGAGCCGCTCCTCGCCGAAGGGGGCCGCCCCGAT
>JBJHCE010000314.1:0-2228 GCA_050485865.1 Gemmatimonadales bacterium
CAGGTGCGCCTCTCGGCGGAGACCTTCTCGGCCCAGGAGGACCGCCGGGGAGATCCGATCCGGTGGGAGAGCTCGAACCCGGCGGTGCTCACGGTGAGCGAAATGGGAATGGTCGAGGCGTTGGGTGCAGGGCGCGCCACGGTCACCGCCCACGCCGTCACCTCGGGCGGGAGCGCCTCGGCGGGGCGCGAGATCGAGGTGCTGGCCACCGAGGTGGCCCGGGTCGAGATCACCCCCGCCCAGGTCCGGGCCCGGCAGGGCGACGTGATCGACTTCTCGGTGCGGGCCTTCGACCGGGAGGGGCGGGAGATCCAGGGGCTCGAGCCCAAGTGGAGCATGGCTCCCGGGCAGGGGCTCATGAACGAGGCGGGGCGCTTCGTGGGGTACGACGCGGGCGACTACACCGTGGTGGCCTCCTTCGGGGGGCGGAGCGCCACGGCAGCGGTGACGCTGGACCACCGCGACGTGCGAAGGCAGGTGGAGGTGGTGGGGCGGCTCCCCCGGTCCCTCTTCACCACCGAGGAGGTCTGGCTCCACCCGAGCGGGGAGTACGCCTACCTGGGCACCGGGTCGGGAGGGGACCGTTTCTACGCCATCGACATACGCGACCCGGCGAACCCGGTGGTCACGGACTCGGTGGTGGCGAACACCCGGCGGGTGAACGACCTCATGACCACCCCCGACGGACGGTACATGGTCTTCACCCGGGAGGGGGCGGCGGACCGGAGAAACGGCCTCGTCATTGCCCAGCTCTACGACCCGGCGCACCCGGTGCCGATCGCCGAGTTCACCGAGGGGGTCACGGCGGGGGTGCACTCCTCCTTCGTGTACCACCAGGAGCCCTACGGCACCCACGTGTACCTCACGAACAACGGGACCGGGGCCCTCCACATCCTGGACATCTCGGACCCGTACAACCCCCGCGAGGTGGCCCAGTGGCGGACCCCCCGCCCCGACGCCGCCCGGACCCTCCACGACGTGGACGTGCAGGACGGGCTCGCCTACGCGAGCTACTGGAACGACGGGCTCGTGATCCTGGACGTGGGCGCGGGGATCAAGGGGGGCCGCCCCGACAACCCCCAGCTCGTGGCCTGGGTCAAGTACGACCTGAACGAGGAGTACCGCGACGTGGAGGCCCGCCACGGCCCCGGCTTCATCCGGGGAACGCACACCGCCTGGCGCCACGGGCAGTACGTCTTCGTGGGCGACGAGGTCTTCCCCGCCTCCGACGTGGAGGGGGCTGCGGACGCCTCGGCGAGCCGCGCCTTCGGGAACCTCCATGTCTTCGACGTGAGCGACATCGAGAACCCGGTCAAGGTGGCGTGGTGGAAGCCCGACTACGGCGGGGTGCACAACGTCTGGGCCGCCGGGGACACCCTCTACATGGGGGCGTACAATGCGGGCTTCCGGACCTTCGACATCTCCGGCGAGCTCTTCGGCGACCTGGGCGCCCAGCAGCGCGAGATGGTGCACGTCCACACCGGCGACATGAACGGGATCGTCCCGAACGACCCCATGACCTGGGGTGTCGTTGTCCGCGACGGCCTCGCGTACGTGAACGACATGCACAACGGGCTCTGGATCATCCGGATGAAGCCGAGGGAGGAGCCGGTCCTGTTCTGAACCGCGCCGGAAGGAACGGGTCGTTCGGGTCCGGTCCGCGGGCGCCCACGACCCACTCGGCCACCCGCTCGCCCAGGGCCGGGGCGAACTTGAAGGCGTGCCCCGAGCCTCCTCCGAGGAGGAGGGTGCGGGGGTCGTGGGGCGCGGGTCCGACGAGGAAGTTCCCGTCCTGTGTGTTGGTGTACTGGCACACCGATACACGACGCACCGCGCCGATCCGGCCGGTGAGGAGGCGCTCCACCAGGGGGCGAAGCCGGGCTTCGTCGGCCGGGGAGGCGGTCCGGTCGAGGGCGTCCGGGCTGCTGACCGCTGCCCCCTCGTGGTGGAGGGCGGCCTTGACGAGCCCGGGGCCGCCGGCCGGGTCGTACGGTTCGTACGGGCCGTCCGGCTCGGCGATCCAGTAGAAGAAGCGCCCGGGGGCGTACTCGTGGAGCCCCACCGGGGGGACCGGGCCCAGGAGCTCGAACCAGAAGGAGATCTGGCGCTCCACGTGGAGGCGTGGGGAGGCCGACCCGAGGAAGGCCGGAAGCCAGGGCCCGAGTGCGAGGACCACCCGCTCCGCCTCGACACCTCCCGGAAGGATGACTCTCCCCCCTGCCCCGACC
>JBJHCE010000315.1:0-1283 GCA_050485865.1 Gemmatimonadales bacterium
CCGGCACCGATCGCGATCCCGAGGTCCGCCGTCGCCAGCGCCGGGGCGTCGTTGACCCCGTCGCCGACCATGGCCACCTTCTTGCCCTGCTCCTGCAGCGCCCGGACCTTGGAGGCCTTGTCCTCGGGGAGCACCTCGGCGAAGACCGTGTCGATCTCGAGCTCCTCGGCCACCGCCTCGGCGACCGCGCGGGCATCGCCGGTGAGCATGGCCACCTCGATCCCCCGCTCGTGGAGGGAGCGCACCGCCTCGCGGCTCTCCTCCCGGATCGCATCCGCCACGGCGAAGACACCGAGTGCTTCGCCGTCCTCGAGCAGGTAGATGGCGGCCTGGCCACGCTCGGCGGCCCGGTCCGCGGCTGCCCGGAGCGGGTCGGGCACCTCCGCCGCTTCCGCCTCGAGCAGGCGGGGACCGCCCATGTGGTACTCGGTGCCGTTCACGGTCGCGGCGACGCCCTTCCCGGTGATGGAGCGGAACCCGTCCGGCGCCGGGATCTCCATCCCACGGTCCTGCGCCGTGGTGACGATCCCCCGAGCGATGGGGTGCTGGGACTCCGATTCGACGGCCGCGGCGATCCGCAGCGCCTCCTCCTCGGCCAGGCCATCCGCGACAGCGAGGTCCACGACCCGGAACTCTCCCAGCGTCAGGGTGCCGGTCTTGTCGAAGACCACCGCGTCCAGCAGGCGGGCCTCCTCGAGTCCCCGGCGGTCGCGCACCAGCAGGCCCCCCTGGGCGCCGAGGGTGGTCGAGATGGCGACCACGAGCGGGACCGCCAGCCCGAGCGCGTGCGGGCACGCGATCACCAGCACCGTCACCACCCGAACGATCGAGAAGTCGATGGGCGAGCCGAGCAACTGCCACACGACCAAGGTCAGCACCCCGGCTACGAGCGCGACGACGGTGAGCAGCTGCGCGGCGCGATCCGCCAGATGCTGAGCACGGGACTTGGACTCCTGCGCTTCGGACACCAGCCGCATGATCCCCGAGAGCTTGGTGTCCTCGCCGGTCCCGGTCACCTCGACCCGCAGGGAGCCCTCACCGTTGATGGTCCCGGCGATGACCTCCTCCCCCTCGTGCTTCTTCACCGGTCGGGACTCTCCGGTGATCATGGCCTCGTTGACGTCGCTCTCGCCGCGGCGAACGAGCCCGTCGGCGGGGATGCTCTCGCCCGGGCGCACGAGCAGCAGGTCGCCAGCCCGCAGCTCGGTCACCGGGACGGTCTCCTCGCCACCGTCGGTGACGCGCGTGGCCGTGTCGGGCAGCAGCTTCGCCAGCTCCTGGAG
>JBJHCE010000315.1:1293-2224 GCA_050485865.1 Gemmatimonadales bacterium
CCCCGGGCCTGGTCTACGGAGCGCATCTCGATCCAGTGCCCCAGCAGCATGATCGTCACCAGGGTGGCCAGCTCCCACCACAGGGGCATGGCGTCGAGGAGGCCGACCTGCACGATCCACGAGAAGACGAAGGCGACGCTGATGGCCAGGGCGATCAGCGTCATCATCCCGGGGAGCCGGGCCCGGAGCTCGTGCCAGGCACCCTGGACGAAGACCCATCCCCCGTAGAAGTAGATCACGGTCCCGAGGACCGGTGGGATCCACGCCGAGCCGGGGAACGCGGGCGCCTCGTAGCCGAGCAACTCCTGGATGTGCTCGGCCCAGAAGACCACCGGCACCGTCAGGATCAGGGCGAGCCAGAACCGGCTCCGGAACATCTCCGGCGTGTGGCCCTCGTGCTTGTCGTGCCCCCCGTGCGAGCCAGGGCCCACGTGCGGATCGTGCGCTTCGTGCCCTGGGTGTTCGACCGGATCCGTCTGAGCCGCTGCGTGCGCCGGCTCGGGTTGGTCCCGCATGCGTTCCCCTTCCGGTCGATCACCCGCCGAGGGTTGCACCTCTGAAGACGTCGTGGGCTGATGCGGGTCGGCGCCCGCCTTGCGTCCACGTCGAAGTTGATACTACAGATGCGTCGTTGATGGAGCCTGGCGTGAAGGCGCTCCGTCAGCGATCGAGGCGGGCCCGGTCACCCCGGGTCCGTTCACCGGCCCTTGCTGGGGAGCCGGACGGTGAAGGTGGCGCCGTGCCCGGCCCCGTCGCTGTGGGCGCTGATGGTGCCGCCGTGACCGTGCACGATGGCGCGGCTGATGGTCAGGCCGATACCGCTCCCGGCGACGTGACGGCGGGCCGGGTCGGCACGGAAGAACCGCTCGAACACCTGCGGCAGATGCTCGGGAGCGATGCCCGAACCCGTGTCGCGGACCTCGATACGAAC
>JBJHCE010000316.1:0-2185 GCA_050485865.1 Gemmatimonadales bacterium
GCCCCACCGGGGCCCCCACCACGTCGAGGTTCAGCGTGGCCACGTGCCGCTCCAGCGTCCCGTCGGCCGCGGCCGCCTCCACGTACGCCCGGGACCCGTAGAGCCCGAGCTCCTCGCCCATCCAGAGGGCGAAGCGGAGGGTGCGCCGGGGGCGCTCTCCGGTCCGCTCCACGTGCTCGGCCAGGGCCCGGGCCAGCTCCAGCACCGCCATGGAGCCCGACCCGTTGTCCACCGCCCCCACCGCCAGGTCCCAGGAGTCCAGGTGGGCCCCCACCACGATCACCTCGTCGGTCTCCCCCCGGATCTCCGCCAGGACGTTCGAGGCGGTGGCCCGCTCCATCCAGTTCTCCACCTCGAGGCGCACCCGCACCTCTCCGTGGGCGAGCGCCGCCCGCAGGCGGTCCCCGTCGTCCAGCCGGGTGGCGAGGGCCGGAATCTCGGTGGGGTGGTCGCCCATCGTCGCGACCCCGATCGGCACGAGCTCCCCGGGGCGGCTGTTCGACTGGAGGAACCCCACCGCCCCGGCCTCGGTGGCGAGGGTCACCTTCTCGGTCCGGTGCACGCTCCGCCCGTATCCCGGGGGCGCGCTCACATCCACGAGGACCACCGCCCCCCGCACCCGCTCGCCCAGCGCCGCGATCTCCTCGGCGGTCCCGAAGCCCGCGTCCAGGAGGGGGGCCTCCACCGTGTGGCTCCCCACGTGCCCGAGCGAGAGCACCTGGATCTCCCCGACCGCGGGTGCGCCCGGGGGCGCCTCCACCACCGTGAAGCGCGCCTCCACCCGGTCCCAGGCCAGGAGGGGGAAGGGCTCCGTCCGCACGTTTTCGAGCCCGAAGCTCCGGAAGAGCGCCTCGGTGCGCCGCTCGGCCTCGCCGCCCGAGGGGAGGGCCGACACCCGGGCCCCGATCGTGTCCAGGAGAAGATCGCCGAACTCGGGCACCCGGGAGCCGGAAAGGGCCCGCTCCGCGAGCGCCCCGAGCCCGAGGTCCTCCACCGCCGCCGGAGCCGAAGCACCCTGCTCGGCGCCCGCACCCGCGTTCTCCCCCGCGCCGTCGCATCCCCCGAGGAGAAACACCGCCGCACCCACCCCCACGAGCCCGCCCAGGGCCCTGCCTCCGACGCTCCGAACCCCCATCCGACACCCCCCTTCGACCCGGGGGCCGCGCGGCCGACCCCCGACCGCTGCCGCACCCCCGATCCACAGGAGCCCGGAAGCTACCCGCCGGGGCCGCCGGGGGGCAAGAAATCCCGGGCCGGAATCCCGCGCCCGGCCTTGTCCCGGGCCCCCGCTCCGGGGTAGATTCGCCCATGTCGAGCCCCCGGATTTTCAAGACCCTTCGCGGCTTTCGCGACTTCCCGCCCGAGGAGCTGGCGCTCCGTGCGCACCTCTTCGGCCGGTGGCGCGAGACGGCGCTCCGCCACGGCTTCCAGGAGTACGACGGCCCGCCCCTCGAAGGGCTCGAACTCTACACCGAGAAGTCGGGCGAGGAGATCGTCGGGCAGCTCTACGCCTTCCAGGACAAGGGGGGGCGCGACGTGGCGCTCCGTCCCGAAATGACCCCGTCGCTGGCCCGGATCCTCGCCGACCGGAGCCGCGCGCTTCCGAAGCCGATCCGGTGGTTCTCGATCCCCCAGCTCTTCCGCTACGAGCGGCAGCAGCGGGGCCGCCTCCGCGAGCACTTCCAGTGGAACGTGGATCTCGTGGGGGAGGATGCGGTGGATGCGGACGCGGAGGTCCTTGCCGTGGCGCTCGATGCACTCCGCTCCCTGGGACTCGGGGCGGACGAGGTCGTGGCGCGGGTTTCCGACCGGAGGCTCCTGGCGGCGCTGCTGGGGAGCGCCGGGGTCGCGGAGGAGCGGCTCACCACTGCCTACACGATCGTGGACAAGGTGGAGCGGGAGCCCCGCGAGCGGATCGTGGCGCGTCTCGTGGCCGAGGCAGGGGTCACCCCCGAGGGGGCGGAGCGGATCGCCGCCCTCTTCGACGAGACGGGACTCGAGGCGGTGCGCGCGGGCTTCGGGGCGGACCCCCGGGTCGCCGAGGCGCTCGAGCGGGTAGAGGCCTTTCTCGGGGTCATGGACGACCTGGGGTTCGGGGACTTCGTGACCTTTGACCTCGCCATTGTCCGGGGGCTCGCGTACTACACGGGGATCGTCTTCGAGGTCTTCGACCGGAAGGGGGAAT
>JBJHCE010000317.1:0-2182 GCA_050485865.1 Gemmatimonadales bacterium
AGCTGAACGAGGACCAGGAGGCGCTCCGCACCGCCGAGCGGGGACTCCAGGTCTTCCCCGAGTCGGCGAGCCTCTGGTCCGAGAAGGGGACGGTGCACAACCGGCTCCGGCAGACCGACGAGGCGGTTCAGGCGCTCCAGCGGGCCATGGAGCTGGACCCCAACCTCCCGAACGTCCGGGGCCGGATGGGGAACTACCTGGTCCAGGCCGGGCGGGTGAACGACGGACTCCCGCACCTCCGGGCCGCCGTCGAGACGGGGGAGCAGTCCGCCGACCAGGTGGCGAACATCATCCTGGGTGATGCGCACTCGAACGGGATCCGGGAGGAGCGTGACCTGGCCTACGCGATCACCCAGCTCGAGATGGCGAAGGCCGAGTTCCAGGTCTCGACGGAGATGCGCGAGCAGCTCGACTTCTGGCACGGGTACGCCATCTTCCGGCAGACCATTGCACAGTTCAACCGGGCACCGAACACGGTGGAGACCGCCCGGGCCACCCGCCCGCGGTTCATCGAGGCGAAGCGCCTCCTGGAGGCGGGGGCGCCCTACGGTCGGCAGCCTCAGGTGATCCCGAACTGGAGCGAGTTCATGGGGAACGTGGACGACTTCATCGAGATCCAGGACCTCGTGATCCGGAGGGCGGGAGGCTGATCGGGGCGACCCCCTGACACGGGGGGACGGGAGGCCCACCCCGGGGTGAACACCGGGTGACCTTCCGCTTCGAACAGGCTTCCTGCAAGGAGGGGGCGTCGCGGCTTCGGCCGCGGCGCCCCCTTTTTCGTGCGCCTCCCAGGCCGGGGCCCGGAACCCCCGGAAGAACGTGGCCCTTGCCCCCGCCCCACCGGCCCCCTATGTTGTGCCCGGATTCACCACTTTGTCCCACTTCTCCCCACTTACACCCACGAGGGCCGGCGCGGTGGCGAGTTTCCTGGGGCGGTACGACTACCAGCTCGATCCGAAGGGGAGGGTGAGCCTTCCCGCCGACTTCCGGAAGGAGGCCGACGGGTCGCGTTTCGTGCTGCTCCAGTGGGAGCCCACCCACCTGACCCTCTTTCCCGAGCCGGTGTGGGAAGGGGTGCAGGGACGGATCCTCGAGCTCCGGCGGACCCAGCCCGCGCTCCTGAACCGGCTCCGGAGGGTCACCGCGCGGGCGGCGCACGTGGAGCCCGACAAGCAGGGGCGGATCCTGATCCCGGCAGGGCTCAAGGAGGCGGTGGGGCTCGACGGCTCCGTGGTGGTCGCGGGGAACGTGGACCGGATCGAGATCTGGAGCCCGGCCACCTTCGAGGCCACCGTGGGCGGCGCCGATGCCGGCGACGAGGGGCTCACCGATCTCGACGTGATGATCTTCGGATGACGGAGCGCGCACCGATGAACCCGGCCTCGCCCCCGGAAGCGCCCCCCGGGGCGCCCCACGGGTCGCTCCCCACAGGCGACGCGTACCACGTGCCGGTGATGGTCATGGAGGTGGTGGAGGCCCTCGCGCCCGCCGCCGACGGAGTGATCCTGGACGGGACCGCCGGGGGGGGTGGCCACTCCGAGGCGCTCCTCAACGCGTACCCGGAGTGCCGGGTGGTGGCCGTGGACCGGGATCCCGAGGCGCTGGCCTCCGCCGGCCGGCGCCTGGAGGGGTTCGAGGGGCGGGTCCGCTTCGTCCGGGCCCGCTTCGACGACGGTGCCCGGCAGGTGGCGGAGGACGAGGCGGAGGCCGGGCTCGCCGGAGCGCTCCTGGACCTGGGAATCAGCTCGCGGCACATCGACGCATTGGAGCGGGGCTTCACGCACCGGGACGAAGCCCCCCTCGACATGCGGATGGATGCCGCGGACGAGGAGGCACCCACCGCCGCCGACCTCCTGAACGCGTGGCCCGAGGAGGAGCTCGCGCGGCTCTTCCGCCGCCTGGGAGAGGAGCCCCGGGGGCGGGCGCTGGCCCGCGAGGTGGTGCGCCGCCGGGACGCGGCGCCCTTCCGCACCGCCGGGGACCTGAACGAGGCGATGGCTGCAGTCTACCGGCGCCCGCCCCTGGCCAAGGAGAAGGCCCGGGTCTACCAGGCGCTCCGCATCCAGGTGAACGGAGAGCTGGACGCCCTCGAGGCCGCCCTTCCGGTGATCCGCGATGCCCTCCGCCCCGGCGGGATCTTCGCGGTCCTCAGCTACCACTCCCTCGAGGACCGCGAGGTGAA
>JBJHCE010000318.1:0-2178 GCA_050485865.1 Gemmatimonadales bacterium
TCGTCGACCCCTCGGCGTACTTCGATGAGCCGGGGGACCACGCGGGAGAGATGGAGACGAGCCTGATGCTGGCCATTCACCCCGAACTCGTGGACCCTCTCGAAGGGGCCGGCGACGGACGGGCCCTGCCGGCCCGGCTCGAGGGCGTCCGGGAGGGGTGGGCCTGGACCCCGCGGCGATGGAGCCGTGTGACCGAGGATACTGGAGTGGGGGACCCGCGACAGGCGACGGCCCAGAAGGGAGAACGCTTCCTGGTCGAGCTGGAGTCCCGCCTGGCCAATCTTCTCGTCGAACTCGCCCGGACCGATCCGGAGGAGTTCTACGGACCCTGAGTCAGGGGGGGGCGAACCCCCTCCCTACCCCGTGCAGGGCGCCTGAGGATCGGGAATGGGGCCGTCGATGGAGGGGCGCTCGAGGGCCTCGTCGGCCGCCTCGATCCACGCACCGAATTCGGTGGAGAGACGCCGGCTTCCCACGAGGAAGCCGGTGTCGGGGTGGATCCGGCCCACCCCATCCGGGTTCAGGTGGGCTGCCATCCGGTCCCGGGGGTCGGTGGGAGCGTCGGTGAAGAACTCCGACCCGAGTAGCCCGGATTCCTCGGAGGACCACGAGGCCCAGGGCGCCATGGGCGCGAGCTCGGCGCGTTCGCCGCGTGACCTCGCGTCGAAGGGGTTCCTCATCCCTGCGGGAGCAGCAGGTCGAGGGGCGTTCGTCGGACGCCAGCCAACCCGCGGGCCACGAGGTCTGCCGCGCCTGTCGGCGCGGAGCCGGGCCGGCATCCCAACAATCCGGCTGGGGTTCCTGTCGTCGAAGTACAGGCCCCAGGCGCGCAGGATCCGGTATCGCCCCTCCCTCCGCCTTCACCCTCCACCCTCCCTTCCGAGATGAAGCGAACTCCCCTCTACAGCCGGGACCCCGGGAGTGGACCGCGCCCGGGCTGGACGGACGATCGGGCCGGCGAGTCCCCGGCGGGCGGGTCCCGGGCGGGCGGCTCCCCGGACGGGGGTGCGCCGGCCGAAGTGGCCGGCGGATGGCGCCGGCGGGTGCGGGCCTGGGCCGGACGTCACGAACGGGGCGTGCTCCTGGCCTCGGGGGCCGCGGCGATGCTCTTTCTCGTGCTCCTGATGGGGATCTTCCGGAGTCCTGAGCTCCCGCTGAGCCAGCGGGACATCGACCTGGCGGTCATGCACGCGCTGGAGAACATGCCGGCCTCCCCGTCGGTGGAGTCCATGGCATACCAGGTGATCCGCCCCTCGGTGGTCCGGGTCCGGGAGATGCTGGACGACGAGGAAGAGCCGGATCCCTACGCCGAGCCCGGGACCACGCCTCCCGAGGGCGACCCGGGCGCACCCCCGGGCAGCACCCCGACCGACACCGACCCCGCCGCCGCGCCCATGGAACGCTCCCGGGGGCTGGGCACGGGCGTGGTGGTGGAGGAGGACGGCACCATCCTCACGAACCTGCACGTGGTACTCGGGGTGGAGCGCATCGAGGTGATCTTCGCCGACGGCACCCGCTCCCCTGCCGAGATCGTGGGGGTCCAGCCCGACATGGACCTGGCGGTGATCCGCGCCACGATCCTTCCGGACGACCTGATCCCCGCCACCCTCCGCTCCACCCGGGACCTTCACCTGGGGGACCGGGTCATGGCCGTGGGCTTCCCCTTTGGCATCGGTCCGTCCCTGTCGTCGGGGGTGGTCTCGGGGCTCAGACGGGAGTTCCGGAGTCCCGAGGGGGAGGCCATCCTCACGAACCTGATCCAGTTCGATGCGGCGGCGAACCCCGGCAACTCCGGGGGACCTCTCGTCACCGAAGACGGCTTCGTGGTGGGAATCGTCACCGCCATCCTGAACCCGAACAACCAGCGGTCCTTCGTGGGGATCGCCTTTGCCGTGCCCATCGAATCCGCCATGCAGGCCGTGGGGAACTCGCCTTTCTGACGCTCCTTCCCGCACCCGGTCGGACCGACCCCGACCTCCCTCCAACCGATGTCTTCCTCCATGATCGACACCGCCGACGGAACCCCGGGTGACGCCCGCCTCACCGAGCGCCTCCTCTACGAGGTCAAGAAGATCGTCGTGGGGCAGGACGCCTTTCTCGAACGGGTGCTGGTGGCGATCCTGGCCCAGGGGCACCTGCTGGTGGAAGGGGTACCGGGGCTCGCCAAGACCCTCACGG
>JBJHCE010000319.1:0-2164 GCA_050485865.1 Gemmatimonadales bacterium
GGAGGCAAGGTAGAGTCGGGTGCATGGCCGAGCAAGCCAACCTGATGCCGGTGATGGCGGGGGCTTTCCGGGCGATGGGAGGATCCGTGGCATGGGGCTGGTCGAAGGCGCGCGGGTCCCACGGCGGAGACGCATCCGACCAGGGGCGCGCGCGCGCAGCGGTGTCCCGGGGAAGACTCGACCCGATGCCATCCGGGGGATCCCGATCCCCGCTATCTTCCGGTTCGTGATCGACCTTCCGGTTCGTGATCGACTGACGCCCTTCCGCCCCCGTCTTGAACGTTCAGGCCCGGACCCATGACCGAATCCACCCTTCCCGACTTCTCCCGCCTGGGGCTCGATCCCCGGCTCGTGGACGCCCTTGCCCGCCTCGGGTACGAGGAGCCCACCCCGATCCAGGCCGAGGCCATCCCCCCCCTTCTCGAGGGGCGGGATCTCGTGGGACAGGCAGCCACCGGGACGGGGAAGTCCGCGGCCTTCTCGCTCCCCCTTCTGCACCGGCTGGCTGCGGCGGGAGAGGGGACGGCGCGCCCGGTGCGCCCCTCGGTGCTCATGCTCGTGCCCACCCGCGAACTTGCCATGCAGCTCTCGGAGGCGGTCTACCGCTACGGGCGCACCCTCGGGGTGACGGTCCTCCCGATCTACGGGGGACAGTCCTTCTCGCAGCAGCTCAAGGCGCTCAAGCGGGGGGTGGACGTGGTGGTGGCAACGCCCGGACGGGCCCTCGATCACGTCGGGCGGGGCACCCTTCCCCTGGCCCAGGTCTCGGCCGTGGTCCTGGACGAGGCCGACGAGATGCTCGACATGGGCTTCGCGGAGGACCTGGAGGCCATCCTCGCCGCGACCCCCGCCGATCGTCAGACCGTGCTCTTCTCGGCCACGATGCCCCCGCGCATTGCCGAGATCGCGTCGCAGCACCTGCGGGACCCGGTCCGGATCCACATTGCCCGGGAACGCCTGGGGGAGGGCGAGGTCCCGCAGGTGCGCGAGGTGGCCTACCTCGTGGCCCGGGCGCACAAGATCGCGGCCCTGGGTCGGGTGCTCGACATGGAGGAGCCCGAAGCGGCCATCATCTTCTGCCGCACCCGGAACGCGGTGGACGAGCTCACCGAGACCCTGAACGCCCACGGACATCGGGCCGAGGCCCTGCACGGAGGAATGACGCAGGAGCAGCGTGACCGGGTCATGAAGAAGCTCCGGAGTGGCGCGACGGATCTCGTGGCCGCCACCGACGTGGCCGCCCGGGGGCTCGACCTCCCACGGCTCACCCATGTCGTGAACTTCGACGTTCCGAGCGCGCCGGAGGCCTATGTCCACCGGATCGGGCGAGTAGGGCGAGCGGGGCGGGAGGGGGTGGCCATCGTCCTCGCCGAGCCCCGCGAGCAGCGGATCCTCCGGAGCATCGAACACCTGACGCGGAGGAACATCGAGGTCCGAAAGCTCCCCACGGTGGCGGACCTGCGCGATCGTCGCCTCGAGGTGACCCGCTCCGCCGTCCTCGAGATCCTCGCCGACGGGAACCTGGACCGCTTCCGCGAGCTGGCCCGGGGACTTGCCGACGACGAGGGGGTGGATCCCCTCGAGGTGGCGGCGGCGGCGCTTCGCCTCGCCCAGGTGGCGACCGGGCAGGACGTCGAGGCCGCGAAGGAGATCCCCGAGCCGACCCCGGGACGGGGGAAGTCCACCACGAAGTCGGTATCCCGGTCCGGTCGCGGAGCGTCCGATCCAGGGCCTTCGGTCCGCAGGGGCCCGGGGCGGGGTTCGGGCGGGGGCGGGCCCGACGGCGAGGTGGTCAAGATCCTGGTTGACGCCGGACGAAACGCCGGCGTACGCCCCCAGGACCTCGTGGGAGCCATCACCGGAGAGACGGGCATCCCCGGGCGTCTCGTGGGCCGCATCGAGATCGGCGAGCGCTTCTCGATCGTGGAGGTTGCCCGGGACGTGGCGGACGCGGTGGTCGAGGCCATGGACGGAAACCAGATCAAGGGGCGCCGGGTGGCGGTCCGCCAGGATCGTTCCGGTGGGGCTTCGCGTGGCGGGCCCTCGCGTGGCGGGCCCTCGCGTGGCGGGCCCTCGCGCGGAACGGAGCGGGGAGGTAGATCAGGACCCCGGTGACAACCCGAAGCCGGGCAGGGATCCACCGCGGCGAGGAACGGCGCCACGA
>JBJHCE010000320.1:0-2164 GCA_050485865.1 Gemmatimonadales bacterium
CACGACGGAAGCTCCCGGGTGCTCCCGGTGGTGACCTTCGGGGTCGGTGTGGACCTGGACCTCCCCTGGCAGTTCCAGCGCGACCTCGTGCGGGTGCGGGTCGAGGTGGCCGACCACATGGCCATCGCCTCGCCCCTCCGGCAGACTTCCACCGAGGAGCGTTACGGGCCGGTGCACCATGTCCGCTTCTCGGTAGGCCTCTACTCGGCCCTGGATTTCCGGCGGTGATGGGCTGGGTCCTCCTGCTCGCCCAGCAGCTCCCCGGACGAGGGCCGTCGGGGAACATCGGCGAGGGGGTGCGGGGCTCCGCCCGCGAGATCCTGAACTACATGGAACGAAACCCCGGCGAGTCCGCCTTCTACGGCGCCCTCGTCCTGATCTTCATCTGGGCCGTCTGGAGCTTCGGGAAGAGCTAGAAGATATGAAAGGGCCGGCCCTTCCATATCTTCTAGTCGCCTGACGGACTGACCACCCCCTCGACGAGCCTCCGGGCGAGCGCCTCCAGCGCGGCGGCGTCCTCCTCGCCCTCGAGCCACGACGCCGGCACCCCGGAAAGGTGGAGGGCCCACCCGATGAGTCCGCCCCCGGGGCCCCGCGCTCTCCCGGCAATCCACGCGGTGCCCTGGGCCACGTTCCCGCCCCGCTCCACGAGCGGGGTCTCGGCGTTCGCGCCGCCGACCTCGTCCACGAGGCGCATGACCTGGTTCCAGGCGGTGGTCCGGGCGGTGCCGCTCCCGAGGGGGAGCCCGCCGTCGGCGCCGGGATTGACCCGGGTGATCCTCCGGGCCCCCTGGTCGTAGAGCACGAACGCCCCCTCGACCCCGGCTTCCGCCAGGAGCCCGGCCAGCTCTCCCCGCTCCACCTGCGCATGCGGCTCCTTGCCCGCGGGGCAGCGGACCTTCCGCGCCGTGGCCAGCGAGCGGATCTCGGGAAAGGGGGTGTCGGTCCGCCGGAAGAACCACATGGCCGGCGCCTCGCCCTCGGCGGGCGGCCCCTGGAGAAGGAGCGAGATCACACGCACCCCGGGCACGTTCTCCACGTACACGTTTCCGTCGCCCCGGAGCGCCCACGCCTCGGTGCCCCGGAGCGCCGACCCCACCCACTCGGCGCGGAAGGTCCGGACCCCCGGCGCACCCTGCAGGTTCGACCGCTGCCCCGGGAGCCGGTCCAGGAGGATCGTTCGCGGCGCCGGCGCCGCCGACCCGGTGGGAAAACCCTGCTGGTTCACGTTCGGGGCCCAGTCCTCGCGGTGCTCGAGCGTCCAGCACCCGACCCAGGCCTCGGGCGCCTGCGCCCCGGCGGGAGACGCCGCGAGGACTGCCCCGGCGGCGGCGAGGAGCACCCCGGCCCGAAGGCCCGCTCTGCCCCGCCCCGTGTGCATCACCACACCCACCATCCGTCGTGCTCCTCCGGCCCCGAGGGACCGATCCGCCCCCGGGCCCGGGCCAGGAGTTCGTCCGTATCGTGCTGCACCCCTTCGAGCATCACCCACCGGACGTTTCGCGTAACCGTGATGTCGACGAGGGGGTTCCCTCGCACCACGAAGAGGTCCGCCCACTTCCCCGGCGCGATCGAGCCGATGTCGGCGTCCATACCCAGGGCCCGGGCGCCGTTCAGCGTCCCTGCCCGGAGTGCCGACGCCTCGGGGAGCCCGGCAAGCACCATGGCGTGGAGCTCCCGGTGCGCCCCGAACCCCGGCAGGAACTCGCCGTCCGACGGAAGGTCCGTGCCCAGGGTGATCAGGTGCCCGCCCCCGGCGTCGTGGAAGGCCTTCGTGGAGCGCTTCATGGCCTGATAGAGCTCCGACATGAGGGCGTTTCTCCGCCGCTCGCGCTCCGCCACCCGCTCCTGCACGTACGGGGTGAAGAAGCCCCGCTCGTCGCCCCAGTCGTCGAAGCCCTCCTCGAGCTCGGTGAAGTACACGGGTGCGGTGATCGTGGGGTTCAGGTACACCCCCCGCTCGAGGAAGAGCGCCACCGTGCGCCGGAACTCCGCCGACGTCGTGTCCACCCGGTTGAAGACGGGGTACGCCGCCTGCTCCCGGTCGAGCACGTAGCCCCCGAGAATGTGCTCGATCCGGTCGATCCCCGCCTCGATCGCGTCCACCGAGTTCGTGGAGCCCCGCGCGCCCGAGTCCACGTGCCCCGTCACCGTTCCGCCGAGC
>JBJHCE010000321.1:0-2136 GCA_050485865.1 Gemmatimonadales bacterium
CTCCCGGTCCACGCTCCGCGTCGCCATGACCGGCAAGGTAGCACGCCGCCCTCCAGCGAGCAATCACTTTATGACACAGTAGTACTAGAAGGCCGTTGAAGAAGTACAGGAGCCACCGTTGGGAGCGCCAGGGTGTCCAATCGTAGGCGGCGACCCGAAGGCATAGCGGTAGCTACGTCGAGGGGAGCCAACGACCGAGGGGGCTCCCTGCCGCCCCAACCCAAAGGGGGACGGGGGGTTGCAGCCCTGGATCTTCGTTGGCCCGCTTCACCGATGCTACCGCATCGCTGCCAGCGATCCGCCTCGACCAGGACCGCAAGACCCCGTCCCGGTGGCTCCTGTACTTCTTCAACGGCCTTCTGAGAAACGGCTGTCAGGTGGTCTCCAGGGCGATGAGTTCGTAACCGAGCTGGGCGGCCTGTGATCGGAGGCGTCGGGTCTTGCGAGCGCGGGTTTGCTGCTCGTGGTCGGCGAGAACGTGCTCGTTGTAGGGCTCACGGGTGGTGACGAGGTGGTAGAGGACGCGAGCGAGTTTGTGGGCCGTAGCCGTGATCGCCTTCGGGGGGCCGAGACGGTAGCGCATGCGGCGGTAGTGGTCGCCGAAGACGGACTGGCTGCGGCTAAGGCTTTGTGCGGCGAGACGCAGAGCTGTGGCCAGAGGGTTGTCAACCTTCCGGGTCCGGGTGGAGAGGACCTTGCCGCCGGTGATGCGGTTGTCGGGGCAGAGCCCGAGCCAGCTCGCGAAGTCGCCTGCGGTTGGGAAGGCGGACAGATCGCGGCCGCATTCGGCGAAGAGGGTGTAGACGGTGTGGACCTCCACGCCGGGCACCGCAGTGAGATCCACGCCGAAGATGCGGTAGAACTCCGTACGGAGGTCGAAGCCCAAGGGATCGCGGCGGCGCTTGGTCGCCGGAGGCAGGGGGGTCTCCTCGGGATCCACCCGGGATTCGAAGGTGCCGAGCATCTCGTGGAGCTCCCCGTCACACCGCTCGATCTGGCCCTGGTAGTATCGGTACGCGTCCAGGGACTGGCGGAGCGTGAAGAGGTGCTCGCGGCGCCACGTTCCGGTCAACGCCTTCGCGACGGTCTCCTTGCTCGCCTTTACGTTCGGATGCCTCAGTTCGGCCAGCACCTCGGGGCGGCGCTCCCCACTCAGGATGGCGTTCAGAATGCGCATCCCTGTCAAGCCCGTGATGTCGCTGATCACATGGTGGAGCTGAACGTTCATCTGCGTCAGCGCCTTCTGCATATGCTGGACATGGGTGGAAGCCATTTGCACCAGCGAGGCCCGATGGCGCAGCACGGCCCGCACCGCCACCACCGCTTCGGGCGGGTGGAAGGAGCCGCGGAGCAGGCCCACGGAGTGAAGGTACTGGAGCCATTCGCAGTCCAGTACATCGGTCTTGCGACCCGGCACCTTCTTGACGTGGCGGGCGTTGACCAGACAGACCTCGATCCCCCGCTCCTCCAAGATCGTGAACAACGGGATCCAATAGACGCTCGTGGCCTCCATCGCCACCGTGGTGACTCCACACCCCTCGAGCCACTGGGCTAGCGCGTGCAGATCCTCCGTGAACGTCTGGAACGCTCGGGTGGGCTCCGGGTCCCGATCCGCCCCCACCGCGACCAAGACCTCCGTCGCCCCCACATCGATGCCAGCCGCGTTCGGATTGATCACCGCCACTGGACGGTTCCTCGAACCCCTGCGCTTGTTCGACCGCCTCCGCTTCGCCACGGGATCACCTCCTTCCCAAGGGTGCATGAAAGGGCGACAACGCGGGCGGACGGCCCCAGTCGGAGGCACTCGGAGTCTTCTGATCGGGATCGGCAGGGCCGTCACCAGGAAATCGCTCTTACGACCGGGAACCAGGCTTCTAAACGGGCTTCGGGCCAGCACCAAGCAAATGTCGGTCTTCGCTGCCGCCCCCCGCTGCCTTCCATCTGCACCCTTGTTCGTCGGAGCGCAATACGCGCCGGACGTTTCTTACGATATCCTCCGGGGCGTGGCCCCGGTGACCCGGCTTCTGAGAAACGGCTGTCAGGTGGTCTCCAGGGCGATGAGTTCGTAACCGAGCTGGGCGGCCTGTGATCGGAGGCGTCGGGTCTTGCGAGCGCGGGTTTGCTGCTCGTGGTCGG
>JBJHCE010000322.1:0-2122 GCA_050485865.1 Gemmatimonadales bacterium
GGCGTCCGGCTCCCTCGCGTTCGTCATGCTCCTCCCGGTGGTCGTGGTGCTCACGGCGGCGGGCATCCACGTGGACCGCCTGGTTCCGGAGATCACCCTCCCGGTGGCCCTGCTCCTGATTCCCGTCATCGCGCTCCTCATCTTCGTGCTGATGGTCCTGGGCGCGGGGGCGTGGCTTGCCGTGGCCCGCTTCATCGTTCCCCGCGCGTGGGCGGAGGAGTTCTTCCTCGCCCCCGGCCTCGGGGTCTTCTCCGAAGTCAGCCGGTGGCTGTTCGAGCGTGCCTACGGCGACGGGTCGGATGCACGGTGACGGGCCGGGTGCATCGTCCGCGTCGGTCCTGCTCCGGAACAGGGGGCGCAAGACCCGGAGCGTCAGGAGACGTCGACGCAGGAGGCCATCACGGTTCGAGCTCGTACGAGGTGTCGATGCGCACGGGACAGCGCTCGGGTGCACCTCGTTCTTCCCGGCGGAGACACGGGCCGCACCGCCCCCCCACGGGGCCCGCCACGACCCACCCCCCCGCCCAGCCCATCCACCGGCCGGGCGGCCCCACGCCACCCGCCCCGCCTTCCGGCCGGCTCGTCCGCATCCCCCGGGAAAAAAACCCGTCGAACCCCACCCGCACCTCCCTCGCGGGATCAGTGCCGGTGGGGGATCCCCCGGGCGTGCAGCGCGTCGTGGCCGTGCCCCTGGCCCCCGGCCTCGTCGTGGCCGTGCCCATGCTCCGGCCCCGCCCGCTCGTAGTGCCGGCGCAGGAGGTCCTCCCCGAAGTCGTTCTCGAGGTCGCGCCACACCGTGTGAATGTGGTTCGCGTTGTTCTGGACGTTGTCGTACTCGATCAGGGTGACCGGGCCATGGATCCGGTAGTAGTGGGGCTCGCCGGGCTCGACGCTTCCCGCCCAGGCGAAGTGCAGGTTCCGGAACCCCGTCTCCTCGATCCGCCGCAGCCGCTCGCGGGCGAGCTCGGGATCCAGGTTGTCCACGTACTCCCCGAGGAGGAGGAGGAAGAGGTGCTGCTGGTGGTCGCTCATGGCCCCGAAGGCGAGCCCCTCGACCCGCTCGAGAAGGGCACGCCGGTCGTTCCCCGTGATGATGTCGCGGGGCGCCGTCTCCGAGATCAGCGCCACCGCCCGCTGCTCCGCGTCCAGGGCCCGCATGAGCGCGCGCCCCCGGTCCTCCTCGTGGGCCAGGAGCCGCCACCCCGCGTGGGGGCCACCGCGCACCTGGGCCGGGTTCGCCCCGATGAAGGAGGGGTTCGAGACCACGACCCCGCCCGCCGAGGTGAAGTTCAGCGAGACGTGATGCCCCTCGAAGCGCCACCCCCAGGGCTCGCGGATCGAGGGCGTGCCGAAGATCCAGAAGTGGTAGTTTTCCGGATCGCGGCGTACCGGGTTGTTCTCGATTCCGGCGAGGACCTCCTCGAGGCGCATGACTCCCGTGGCCTTCTGGAACCCCTGCCCGCTCGTGACCGCCTGGAGAAGGGCGAGGGCGGCCGTCCGCTGCTCGAAGCTCATGTCGCGCAGGGGGAGGCCGCTGCGCTCTACGGGGGTGAAGTACCAGCTGTAGCGGTCGTCGTGGTCGAAGTCGCGGAGCGCCGCGTCCCGCTCCTCCGCCCCGAGCGTGGCGATGAAGGCCTCGGCGGCTGCCACCACCCGGTCCGCCGCCCGCGTCGCGGCGAGCTCCGTCGCCGCCGAATGGGCCAGGGGGCCCACCACCAGGAGAAAGGCGAGGGCACCCACCCCCACGCCTGCGCCGAGGAGGAGCCTCCTTCGTCGGAGCATCCTCCGCCCGTCGTGGTTGCGGCCGGTCGAGCCTGGGTCCGGGGTCCGGGGGGGCACGGTCATCCTTCCTCCTGGCTGGATCTGGATGGGGTGGGGCGGCTCGAGCGAGCGGGCGGGCGCGCGAGCGAGCGCTCCTGCCGATCGAGAATAGATGCGGCGGAGGCGGCGGGCCAGCGGGGGGGCGTCGGGGGATCGTCCCGAGGCACCCCGCCTGGAGCTCGGACCCCGGCCACGCCTCCTGCGCCGAGGGTGCCGCACGCGCCCGCTACGGCCGCCATGGCGGGAGGGAGTCCACCACCTGCGCCATGCGCGTACGCGTCGCCTCATCCGGCAGGCGGCC
>JBJHCE010000323.1:0-2097 GCA_050485865.1 Gemmatimonadales bacterium
GCCGCCGACATCTGCATCTATTCGAACGCCCAGATCCAGATCATGGACCTGGGCGGGGAGGGCGGATCGTGAGCACCCCCACCGATCGCCCCGCCGAGGCGGGCCCGCCCCAGCCCGGCCAGTGGCTAGACGAGCTCACTCCGCGCCAGATCGTGGCGGAGCTCGACCGCTACATCGTGGGGCAGAAGGAGGCAAAGAAGTCGGTGGCGATCGCGCTCCGGAACCGCTGGCGGCGCCAGCGCGTGGACGACGACCTCCGCGACGAGATCCTCCCGAACAACCTGATCCTGATCGGCCCCACCGGGGTGGGGAAGACCGAGATCGCCCGGCGCCTGGCCCGCCTCGCCGGCGCCCCCTTCGTGAAGGTCGAGGCGTCCAAGTTCACCGAGGTGGGCTACGTGGGGCGCGATGTCGAGTCCATGGTCCGCGACCTCGCCGACACCGCCGTGAACCTGGTCCGCTCCGAGCGCGAGGACGAGGTGCAGGAGGTGGCCGAGGCCCGGGCCGAGGAGCGGCTCCTGGACCTCCTCTTTCCCGACGCCGGGCCCGAGGGCGGGGTGCGGGTCGAGACCGCCCGTGGCCCCGCGGGTCCCCGGGCCGTGACCGACGAGCCGGAAGCACCCGCCCCCCGGATCTTCGTGGTCGGCTCGGAGGGCGTGCGCCCGGCCGGGCCCGGGGAAGGGCAGCCCCCCGAGGCCGGCGGCACGGACGCATCCCCCTCCCCCGAAGGGGAAGGACCCCTGACCCTCGAGGAACGCCGGGCGCGCACGCGCGAGAAGCTCCGGAAGCTCCTCCGCGACAACGAGCTCGAGGACCGCGAGGTGGAGGTGGAGGTGGACCAGACCCCGAACCTGGAGGGGATGATGATCCCCATGGGAATGGAGGGGATGGACCCGAACTTCACCGAGATGCTCCAGGACATGATGCCGAAGCGGAAGAAGCGGCGGCTCGTGCGGGTGGCCGAGGCGCGGCGGATCCTGGTGCAGGAGGAACTCGACCGGCTCGTCGACATGGACGAGGTGGTGAACGAGGCCCTCGACCGGGTCGAGGACATGGGGATCATCTTCCTCGACGAGATCGACAAGATTGCCGGCGAGCGGGGCGGGGCCGGACCCGACGTGAGCCGCGAGGGGGTGCAGCGCGACCTCCTTCCGATCGTCGAGGGGTCGAACGTGCAGACCAAGTACGGCCTCATCCGGACCGACCACATTCTCTTCATTGCCGCCGGGGCCTTCCACGTCTCGAAGCCCTCGGACCTGATTCCCGAGCTCCAGGGACGCTTCCCGATCCGGGTGGAGCTCCGGTCGCTGGGCGAGGAAGACTTCGTGCGGATCCTCACCGAGCCGCAGAACGCGCTCCTCCACCAGTACCGGGCGCTGGTCCGGACCGAAGGGGCGGAGGTGGTCTTTGCCGACGACGCGATCCGGGAGCTCGCGCGGATCGCCGCCCGGCTGAACGAGCGGATGGAGAACATCGGGGCGCGGAGGCTCCAGACGGTGCTCACGACGCTCCTCGAGGAGATCCTCTTCGGCCTTCCGGAGGACAACGCCGGGACGATCCTCGTGGACAAGGAATACGTGACCGCGCACCTGGCGCGGATCGTGGAGGACGAGGACCTCCGGAGGTACATCCTGTGAGCGCCGCGGCTGCGGTCGGGGCTGCCGGGGCCCCTGGTGCGCCCCGGCACTTCCTCGAGCTCACGGACTTCTCCGCCGCCGAGCTCCACGCCCTCCTGGACCGGGCGGTGGGGCTCAAGGCAGGGCAGGTGGGGCAGGACCGACCCCTCCGGGGCACGACGCTCGCCCTCATCTTCCGGAAGAGCTCGACCCGGACCCGGGTCTCCTTCGAGGTGGGGATCCACCAGCTCGGGGGGCACGGGATCTTCCTGTCGGACCGCGACTCGCAGCTCGGCCGCGGCGAGCCCATTCCCGACACGGCGAAGGTCCTCTCCGGCTACGTCGACGCGATCATGGTGCGGACCTTCGCCCACGCCGAGGTGGAGGAGCTCGCCGAAAACGCCTCGGTGCCCGTGATCAACGGCCTCACCGACCGCTTCCACCCCTGCCAGCTCCTGGCGGACCTCCTCACCGTGCGGGA
>JBJHCE010000324.1:0-2028 GCA_050485865.1 Gemmatimonadales bacterium
GGCCCGAGGCACCCCACTTCCCGGCCGCGTCCTCGCCCGCCACACCGTGGGGGGGATCGAGGAGTTCAGGGTGGAGGCGGAAGGGATCCACTGGCTCGTGCACGTGCACGGCGGGGCTGCGGCCGGGCTCCCCGCGGAAGGGAAGCCGGCGGTCCTCGCGCTCACCCCGGACGCCCTCGTCCCCCTGGAGCCGGACGGGCCGGACGAGCCGGACGGGCCGGAAGCAGCGGACAGGGCACCATGACCCCCGGCGGCGACCTCCCGGCCGGGCGCCTCGTCGCCCCGGCCCTCGTGGTCTTCGCCCTCCTGGTCGTCCTTCCCATGGGGATCGTGGCGGCCTACGCCTTTCTCACGGCAGGCCCCCAGGGGGAGCCCCTCCTTCCCCTCACCCTCGAGAACCTCCGCCGCACCGCCGACCCCCTCTACCTGGGGATCCTGGGGCGCTCCCTCCGCCTCGCCTTCCTCACCACCCTGATCTGCCTCGCCATCGGCTTTCCGACGGCGTACGTCCTGACCCGCCTCGAGGGGCGCGCCCGCGACCTGGCCCTCCTTGCCCTCGTCCTCCCCTCGTGGACGAACCTCCTGGTCAAGAACTACGCCTGGATCGTCCTCCTCCGGCAGGAGGGGCTCGTGAACCAGGCCCTCCTCCGCCTCCGCGTCGTTTCCGAGCCCCTCCCCCTCCTCTTCAACGAGGGCGCGGTCCTCGTGGGGCTCGTGCACACCTTCCTCCCCTTCATGGTCCTTCCCCTCTACGTGTCGCTGGAGAAGCTCGACCCGCGCCTCGTGGAGGCGGCCCGCGACCTGGGGGCCGGGGCCCTGGCCCGCTTCCGCACCGTGATCCTCCCGCAGTGCGCGCCCGGGATCGCCGCCGGGGCGATCCTCGTCTTCGTCCCCGCCCTCGGGGCCTTCGTGACCCCCGACCTCCTGGGAGGCGCCCGGGGGATGATGATCGGGAACCTGGTGCAGAACCAGATGCTCCTGGCCCGGGACTGGCCCTTCGGCGCCGCCCTCTCGCTGGCGCTCATCGTGGTGTCGCTTCTCCTGATCGCCGCGGCCCTCCGCCCGGGAAGACGGGGGATGCCGGCATGAGTCACCGTGGCCGCACCCCTGCGCGCACCGGCGCACGCACCGGCGCCCGCCTCCTCCTCGCCGGCGTCCTCCTCTTCCTCTACCTCCCGGTCCTGGTCCTCGCCATCTACTCCTTCAACGACGCCCGCTTCGCCCTCGCCTGGGAGGGCTTCACCCTGGACTGGTACCTCCGCGTCTTCACGAACCCCGAAATCGGCCGCGCCCTCCGGAACACCCTCGTCGTCTCCACCCTGTCCACCGCCGTCTCCACCCTCCTCGGGACCGCCCTCGCGGTGGGGCTCCACTTCGGGCGATTCCGCGGCCGGAGGGTGGTCCGGACCGGCTTCCTCGTTCCGATCCTCGTTCCCGACATCATCCTTGCGGTGGGTCTCCTCTCCCTCTTCGCCCTCGTCGCCCTTCCACTCGGGCTCGGATCCATCATCCTGGCCCACGTCTCGTTCCAGGTGTCCTTCGTGGCGCTTCTCGTGGAGTCCCGCCTGGACGCCTTTCCGCAAGGCCTCGTGGAAGCGGCGCGGGACCTGGGCGCAGGCCCCATGGAGGCCCTCCGCCGGGTGGTCCTCCCCCTCGCCGCCCCGGGGATCGCGGCCGGCGCCCTCGTGACCTTCACCCTCTCGGTGGACGACTTCCTGATCGCGTACTTTACCGCCGGCGCCGGGGCCTCTACCCTTCCGATCCGCATCTACTCCATGATCAAGCGCGGAGTGACCCCGGAAGTGAACGCCCTCGCCACCCTCCTCCTCGTCTTCTCCCTCGTCACGATCACCGCGGCGATCCTCCTCCTCCGGAGGGGGGAGGGGGATGCAGGGAGGCAGGCTCCATGAGGTGCCGGACGCTCGCCCCCCGCCCGCGGGCCGGGCTCCTCCGGCTCCTTGCCCTCGTGGCCGCGGGGGCTCCCCTGGCAGGGTGCGGGGGGCCGGATCTTCCCCCCGAGATCGAGGG
>JBJHCE010000325.1:0-1990 GCA_050485865.1 Gemmatimonadales bacterium
TTCCTCTCCCGGCTCGTCGTGGGCCTCCACTGGTTCAATCCCCTGGCGCGGCGCGTGGCCGACCGGGCGGCGGAAGCGCGCGAGGAGGCGTGCGATGCCCGGGTCCTCGCCCTCGGCCCGCGCCCGTCGAGCTACGCGCGGATCCTCCTCGAGTTCGCGCAGACCCCTGCGCCCCGTCCCGGCCTCGCCCCCATGGGCACCGGCTTCGCGGGCCACTCCCCCCATCCCCACCTGGAGCGACGCCTCATGGCCATCCTGACACCCTCCTCCAAGCCCGCCCCAGGCCGCGCGCGGATCGCGCTTGGGTTCCTTCTGGCGATGGGATGGGCCGGGTTCGTGGCGGCCTGCGCCCCGGCCATGAGCCAGGACACCCCGGCGCCCCCGGCTCCGGAACCGGTCCCGGCGGCGGTGCCGGCTCCTGCGGCAGTCCCGGCGCCCGCTTCCGTGCCCGCTCCCGCCGCCGTGCCCGCTCCCGCCGTCGTACCCGCCCCCGTGGCCCCCCGGGCGCCGGCGCCGATTCCGGCCCCTGCGGCCGTCGCTGCCCGTGGGGCGATCCCGACCCCTGTGCACATCCCGGCGCCAGCAGCGATGCGTGTACCCGCCGCGGCGACGGTCCCCGCGGCGACGGTCCCCGCGGCGACGGCTGCCCCGGCGAAGGTGCCTGCCCCGGCGGCCATCCCCGCGCCTCCAACGCCGGCGCGCGGTGCGGTCGCGGACACGATCCAGACGACGGCGGGCCGGGTGAGTCTCGTTCGCCCCACGGTCGGGGACACGATCAACGTGACGACGAGCCGGGTGAGCGTAGTGCGCCCCACGACCGTCGACCCGCTCCGGGTCACGCTCGCCCCGGGTAACCTCGCACGCCCCTCGGCGGCGGACACGATCCAGACGACGGCGGGCCGGGTGAGTCTCGTGCGCCTCGACACGATCCAGCTGGCGACGGGCCGGGTGAGCCTCGTTCGCCCCACGGCGGGGGACACGATCCGGATCACGACGGCGTCGAGGGTCCAGGAGCTCCCTGCGTCGGCGGACACGCTCCCGATCGCGGAAATGCTTCGCCGGATCGAGATGGAGCGGGCGCGGGTCGTGGAGGAGCGTGCCCGGATGGGGCAGGAGCAGGCCCGGATCGTTCAGGCCCTGAACGAACGCCAGCGGCTCGAGACGGACCTCGCGCGTCTTCGGCGCGAGGTCGCGGTGCTCGAGAACCTCGTGACCCGCCTCCGGTCGGCCGCGTCCGCGGCCGAGCCCGACCGGGCCGGGATCGCCGAGCTCGAGCGCACCATTGCGGAGCGGCGTCGGGCCCTCGAGGTCGAACTCCAGCGGATCCAGGGGTCCCTCGGCCGGGTCCGGGAGGTGCGGCCCGACTCGACGCTGGTCCGGGAGCTCCTCGAGGGCATGATGGAGGCCCGGCCCCGCGTGGACGCCGCGGGGGGCGGCGGCGGTCGGTAAGCGCCCGCAAGGTCGGAGGGGGCTCCGACCGGGCCCGGGAGCGAGAAGAATTCAGCGTTCGGCACTTCAGGGAACGCCGAGATCGCGAATGACGCCGGAATTCGAGAAGGATTCCGCGCTCGAGCGCGATTCCTCGGTCGAGAGCTGAATCGTGCTCGGAATCCGGTGCGTTTTCGGTATCTCGACCATGCGGGGTGGCTCGAGCGCTGAATCCTGCTCGGTCCAGGGGGAGGGCGACGCGCCCACCGGCCGCGGCCGACCGCGTCTGCTGCCCACCCGGGAAACACACGTAAAGGTGCCGCCGGCTCCGCCGGCGGCTCGTTTCATGTTCTCCTGGGGGCGTGTCCGGGAATCGGGGGAGGGGCGGCCCCGTGGCTCACGGCGTGGCCGGTGGTGGCCTCGCGGCCGGCTTTGCCGCGGACCCGCGCCCCCGGGACGGACAGCCACCCTTGCCCGGGGAGGCGGCACGGGTCATTGTGGCCGGATCCGGGCTCCCCGGGCGGGCGCGCCGCGAGGCGCGCCGTGGCCTCGCGGGCGGCAA
>JBJHCE010000326.1:0-1988 GCA_050485865.1 Gemmatimonadales bacterium
TCACCACCGACGGCTCCTCCACCGTGACCGTCCAGCTCCGCGACGCCGCGGGGAACGCCCTCACTTCCGGTGGGGATGCGGTGTTCCTTGTGACCGATCTGGGCACCCTCACCCCCGCCTCCGGCACCTCGGACGGGGCGGGGCAGTTCACCTCGGTGCTGACCTCGGCGACCCCCGGCACCGCCACCGTGACCGCCCACCTGGGCACCTCGGCGGCGGATCCGGTGATCGGGACCGTCGAAATCGAGGTGGTTCCGGAAGAGGGGGGAGGCGTGAGGTACCTTGCGCGTGCATCTTCAATGAGGCGCGACCAGCCGGCTTCACGGGCCCGTTGACCGTCTCAGCATCGCACCACCCTACCCACCGCCCCCCAACGATGACCCACGAGCACGAGCTTCCATGGACGACGGCGTGAACCTCGGGATCCTGAGCGGGATCTGCCCCGTCGCTCCGTCGGGACTCCTGGACCAGTCGCTCTGCTTCATCGCGGCATGGGAGGTACCGATCTTCCTCCTCGTGATGCTCGGGGTGGCAGGAGGGTTTGCGTTCCACCGCTCCCGACGGGCCCGGACTCCGGAGAGGGATCTCGGCCCGGGGATGCTCGTCTTCCCGACCGGGGGTCACCGCGTTCCGGTTCCCCGCGCGGCTTCCCGCGCCTCGGTGCAGCCTGCGGCCCCGGTGCACCCTCCGGCAGCGTCGGCGACTCATCCTGCACCTGCCCCCCCCCATCAGCCCACCACCGGGACCTTGCCGCCCACCCCAGCCCGGACGGCACCCAGTGCATCCCCGAGTCCGGAAGACGGAACGCTCCAGCTCCTCCCCGGGCGGCTCGAGTTCACCGATGGGCCGCGCGCCGGCGAGGAAATCCGGTTCGTTCGCCTCCCGGGCTCGGACCCGGAAATCACGATCGGGCGCACCGACGGCGAACCCTTCCGCCACGTGCGGCTCGATTCCCCCACGGTGAGCCGCCAACATGCCCGCCTCAGGTTCGTGGACGGGGGTTGGGTGCTTCGAAACGAATCCGCCACGAACCCGACCCGGGTCAACGGCCGCGCGCTCTCGTCCGGGGTGGAATCCGCAGTGCTCTCGGATGGCGACCGACTGGAAATCGGGGCCATGGCCCTCCTCTTTCGCCAGGAGGGCGGGGGGGACCGCCTCCCCTTCCGGAGCTCCTGGAACACGGACCAGGGGCGGCGGCCCACGAACCAGGACGCGGTGGTCGTCCGCTCCCTTCCCGACGGACGGGAGCTCGCCGCCGTGTGCGACGGAATGGGCTCACACCGATCCGGGGGCGTGGCAAGTCACACCGCCCTCGACGCCCTCGTCGAGCACCTCTCCGGGGGCGGGACGCTCCTCGATGCAGTGCAGTACGCGAACCGGGCGGTCCTTCGGGCCGCAGCGGAGTCGGAGGAGCGCGTCGGAATGGCGACGACCCTGGTGGCGATGCTCAGGGAGGGCGACCGCTACTCGATCGCGAACGTGGGAGACAGCCGTGCCTACCGGATGGATCCGGACGGTCTCCACCAGCTCACCACCGACCATTCCTTCATGGCCGAGGCGGTGCAGCAGGGAAGGATGTCGGAGGACGAGGCGGCGCGCTCCCCCTTCCGGAACGCCATCACCCGGAGCCTGGGAGCCGGACCGGAGCTCGAGGTCGACCTCCTTCAGGACCTGGACGCCACGGTTCCGCACCTCGTGGTCCTCTGCTCCGACGGAGTCCACGGGGTCCTCGGCCACACCCGGATGACCGAGGTCATGGTCGCCGTCCCGAACGTGCGTGACCTGGCCAGAGCCCTCTGCGAGGGGGCCCTCGTGGCCGGAGGCGAGGACAACGTGGCGGTGGCCGTGATGGAGCTCGGTGGCGGCCTCCGCGCCACCTCCGGGTCGTCGTGACATGAGCGGGCGGCCAAAGGGAGGCGGGCTCCCTCACATCCCGGAGCTCGCGGATTCCTGGGACCTGGTGCGGGAGCTCGGGCAGGGGGGAACGG
>JBJHCE010000327.1:0-1986 GCA_050485865.1 Gemmatimonadales bacterium
CGCCTCCCGGCTCCGGTGGATCGCCTTCTTCCGGGCCTCGGTCCACCGCCCCCCGGCGATGCTCTCGCCCGCCAGGTGCACCACCGCGTCCACCCCTTCCAGGGGGGCGCCGTCGAGCTCGCCCCGGCCGGGGTTCCACCCCAGGTCAGGGGTCCCCTCCCGGGGGCTCCGGGTAATGCGGAGGACGCGGTGTCCGCCGCTTTCCAGGAGCTCCGCGAGGGCACCCCCGATGAACCCCGAGGCCCCGGTGATGGCCACCGCGAGGGGCGGGGCGCCCGGCCCCCGGGCGGCGGCGAGGCGCCGGTGGAGCTCCAGGTCTCCCCGGAGCCGCTCGCCCCGGAAGCGGAAGAGCCTGGCGAGTTCGCCCTCGATGTACCCACCCCCGAAGGCCTCGCCCAGGGGGCCCAGGGGCGCCTCCCAGGTCACCACGTCGGTCACGGCGGAGCGCCCCCCTTCGAGGGCCTCGAAGCGGTGCTCGTGGCGCCAGGCCGCGAAGGGTCCCTCCACCTGCTCGTCCACGAAGAGGCGGTTCTCCTCGTACTGGGTGTGCTCCACCTCCCAGGTGAGGCGGGCGGGGCCCCGGCGGAGCTCCAGCACCACCCGGGCGCCGGGCTCGATCCCCCCGTCGCGGCTCCGCACCCGCACGTCCTCCCAGGGGGGGGCGAGGCGCTCGAAGGCGCCGGGGCGGGTGTGCCAGCGGAAGACCTCCTCCACCGGGTGGTCGAGCTCGGTGCGATGGCGAAACACGGGCATGGCGGTCAGTCCAGGTCCAGGGTCGGGTCCAGGGTCAGGTCCAGGGTCGGAGCGTCGCCGAAGCGCGCCAGGTAGCGGTTGAGTTCCACCTTCCTCCGGGTCTGCTCCGAGCTCATGGAGCGCACCTTCCCGTAGATCGCACGCTCGGGCCACCCCCGGTCGTAGCGCCCGAGGGTCCACATGATCCCCGAGGTGGAGTTGGGGTCGCGGCCGTCGACGCTCCACTTGTGGTTGAGCTCGATCATCGTGGCAAGGGCCTCCCGGGGCGAGGCGGTCCACTCGAGGATCTTCTTTCCCCAGAGCATCCGCAGGTAGTTGTGGATCGCCCCCTCGGTCCGGAGCTCGCGCTGCGCGGCGTTCCACAGGGGGTCATGGGTGCGCGCTTCCTCGAACTCCGCGAGGTCGTAGCGGTGGTCCCGGGGGTCCCGGGCGTGGGTCTCGAGGGTCTCCACGGCCCACTCGGGCAGGGTGCCGAAGGCCTCCGGGTCGACCCCGGCCCGCTCCGCCCGGTGGGCGCCGTTCAGCCCCAGCTCCCGCCAGGTGATGACCTGGTCCAGAAACGCTTCGGCGTCTTCCGAAAGCCCCCACCACCCGCGGCGGCGTCCGTCGGGTCTGCGCCCCCCCACCGCCTCGGCGAGGTGCTCCGGCGTCCATCCCTCCCGGTCGAGTACGGCGTGGACGATCTCGTGACTCGAGATATGCCCCCAGTGGAGGTACGGCGAAAGGCGGCTCGGGTGTGCCTTGTCGGGGTGATTCCGGGATGCGGCGTACCCGGGAAGTCCCGATGCCAGGAATCGCGCGAGCCGGCGGGCCGCCTCCTCCCGGCCGCCCGCGAAGGGGACCGGCGGCACGGACCGGTCCACCGGGATCGATCGGAGTCCAGGGTCCGCCAGGAGCTCGGGCGACGCCGGGGGCCAGCGCTCCGGGATTTCCGCCCCGACGACGGAGGCGATCCGTTCCCGCGGCGGGTGCGTCGCATCCCCGAAGGAAGGAAGGGGGGCCCCGGCCAGCGGGTGCTCGGCGGGACCGTCCTCGAGCCAGCGCGGGAGCACCTTCTGGAGGTGAATGCGGAAGGAGTGGGCGGTTCCGAAGCCCCGCTCCGGCTGGGCCAGGGGGAGGATGCCGCACCCGTCCACCGCCTCGAGGCGCACCGGGATCACGCGGGCGGCGGCGGCGCGCATGCGGGGAAGGAAGAAGACCGGAGCGTCGTCGGTGACGACGAGGGCGGCGTGG
>JBJHCE010000328.1:0-1986 GCA_050485865.1 Gemmatimonadales bacterium
CCCGCCGTGTACGCGCCTCCGGGAAGCCCCAGCAGGGTTGCCACGACCGCCTCCACGGCAGGAAGGGTGGCCAGGATCCCCACGTTCACGAAGAAGAGGACGAAGACCAGGAGGAGGGGCCAGTCGACCCCGCGGAGCACTCCCGGGGCACGGGCCAGGAAGAGGACCACCGTCCCCGCCGCCGCCTCGAGAGCGAATCCCCGGTCCACCAGGAAAAGGGCCACGGGGTAGAGGGGAAGCGCGAGGGCCACGAGGCGGCGGTCCACCGGGGGGAGGGCGCCCCCGGGTGCCGTGGCGATCCCGCCGTCCTCCGCCCACCCACCCCGCCCGGGAAAGCCCAGGGGTACGAGGACGAGGAGGAGGAGCACGAGCGCCGTGGCCAGGGGCTGCATGGCCAGCGAGAATCCGGCAAACCCCACCCCGGACGCGTTCCAGAGATAGAGGTTCTGGGGGTTCCCGATGGGGGTGAGCGCCGCCCCGGCGTTCACGGCAAGGGCCTCGAAGACGACGAGCCGCCCCACGAGCCCCGGAATCCTCCGCCGGAGCCCCACCGTGAGGGGCACGACGATGAAGAGCGCCACGTCGTTCGTGAGGAGTGCGGCAAGCACGGCGGAAAAGAGCACGAGCGCCGCCGCGAGTCCTCGGGGCCCACCGGTTACCTCCACGAGGCGCCGCCCCACCCGGTCCAGGGCCCCGCTCGCCTCCAGGGCCCGACTCAGCACCATGAGCGCCGTGAGGGCCCCGATCGTGTGCCCGTCGACCATCCCGACGAGGGCCCCGGGTCCCGGCGTCGGGCCCGGCGCGGCCAGGAGAAGGACAGGAAAGAGGGCGGCGAGCGCGAGAAGGAGCCGGTCGCGGACGAGGGCCCCGAAGATCGCACCCGCCCGGCCCCCTGAAGCCAGGCGCACGCCGGCCTACTCCACCAGGACGTTCTGCATCATCCCGTGGTCTTCGTGCTCCAGGTTGTGGCAGTGAAGGAGGTAGAGGCCCCGGTGGGCGGTGAAGCGCACCGCCACCCGGACCCGCTCGCCCGGGAGGACGAGAACCGTGTCCTTCCGGCCTGACTCCCAGGGGTAGAGCTCTCCCCGGCCCCCCGTCCGCTCCAGCACCCGGAAATGGGTGGCATGGAGATGCACCGGGTGGGGGTAGTTCGCGTCGTTCACGAAGGTCCAGATTTCCGTGTTGCCGAAGGGCACCCGGGTGTCGATCCGGTCCAGGTCGTAGGCCCGCCCGTTGATGTCGTGCATCATCATGCGGGAGTTGAAACCGAAGCTCCGCTCCCGGACCGAGGCCGCGGGGTCGGGAAGCTCCGGCAGGGGCGGAAGCCGGGTGGGGAGGGTCCCCGGGTCCGAGGTCCGGCCGCGGACCACGAAGTCCAGGAGATCCAGGGGTCGGCCCTGCTGGTAGGCCTCGGCCATCATCCCCCCCATCATCCCCCCCATCATTCCCCCGGGGATCTCGAAGGGAAGGGACCGAAGCGTCACCCGGTCGCCCTCGTTCGCATCCCGGAAATCGATGAGGACCTCCACCCGCTCGGCGGGGGCCACCTCCACCCAGGGGAGCTCGAAGGGGCGCTCGAGGAAGCCGCCGTCGTTCGCCACGAGGTGCAGGGGGCGCCCGTCGCTTCGTCCCAGGCGGAAGATGCGGGCGTTCGATCCGTTCAGGATCCGGGCACGGTAGACGGCGGGCTCCACCTGGTGAAACGCATCGAGAATTCCGTTCGCGAGCGCCTCGGGGCCCATGAATCCGTTCATCATGGAGGGGCCCATGGGCTCGTAGACCGGGATCCCGTCGGGCCCGAGGCGCCGGTCCTGGAGCACGAGGGGGATCTCCCGCTCCCGGGGGGGCATCCCGGCTGCGGCCTCCTCGTCCGGGTCGTCCACGATCAGGAGGCCCGCGATTCCACGGTAGGTGTGGCGTCCCGTCAGGTGATGCGTGTGGGAGTGGTACCAGTAGGTCCCGGCCCGGTCCGTGACCTCGAAGCGG
>JBJHCE010000329.1:0-1980 GCA_050485865.1 Gemmatimonadales bacterium
CCGGGCGCTCGAGGGGCTCCGCGCCCGGGTGGCGGCGCTCTACGCCGGGGGGCCCAGGCCGTGAGTGCCCAGGACACGAGCCCCTCGGCCGAGCAGCTCCTCCGGCTCCTCCGCCTCATTCCCCTCGCCTCCCGCCCCGAGGGGATCCGGATCGCCGACGCAGCGCGCCTCTCCGGGGTCACGGAGGCGGTGGTGGATGCCGACCTCCGGGTCCTTTCCGACCGCTCCTGGTACCTCCCCCCGGGGAGCACCGACGACTTCCAGATCCTCCTCGAGTCGGACCGGGTCCGGATCGTGGCCCCCCCGGCCTTCCGGAGGCCCGTGCGCCTGGGGCTCCACGAGATGCTCGCCGTGTCCCTTGCGCTTCGCTGCGCCGGCCTCGACCGGGAGGAGGCGCGCTCCCTCTGCCGGGCGCTCGAGGAGGCGTGCGCGCTCCTTCCGGAAGTGGAGGGGGGAGGCGGGGGGGAGTCCCGCGCCTCCGACGACGAGGCCGTGGCCTTCTTCCTTCGTCGGGGCGAGGCCGACGCCCTCTTCGACCGGCTCTCCCGGGCCCTCGTGCTCGGGCGCCGGGTGGAGGTCTCGTACTTGAAGGAAGGCGCCTCCGCCCCCGAACGGCGGCGGCTCGAGCCCTGGAGCCTCCTCCACGCCGAGGGGGAGAGCTACCTCCTGGCCCACGACGTGGACCGGGGCGCCCCCCGCCTCTTCCGGGTGGACCGGATGCTCGCGCTCGTGGCGACGGAGCACCCCGCCACCGCCCCGGTGGAGCTCGGCCCCCACGAGGTGAGCGAGGAGGGGGGCACGGTGCGCCTCGTGGCCGACGGACGCCCCCTGGAGGAGGTCGAGATCCGCTACGCCCCCGCCGTGGCCCGCCAGCTCCGGGAGCGCCACCCCGGGGGGCGCACCCTCGACGACGGGAGCTACCTCGTGCGCCTCCCGATCCTCACCGACGCCTGGATCGTCCGCCAGGTGCTCCGCTTCGGCCCCGACGCCGAGATCCTGGCCCCGGAGCGGCTCAGGAAGGCGGTGTTGGAGGGGGTGCGGGGAGGGGCGGCGGTGCGGGGGGCGCGATAGGGGGGCTGGGGCGCGGCCGTAGTTGTCATTACATGTAGCTACAAGTGGGTCAGGGGGCCGGGAAGTAGATGTGCGGTTCCGTGAGAATCGAGTGGGGACGCCCGGCCCGGCCGGTCAGGGTGACAGGGCGGCCTGGATGATCGACTTCGCCCAGGCTGGGATGGTCCCGGGCCTGGCAACGTACGTGACCCCCCCGTCTCTCGTATGGAGGAGTTTCTCCGGCCGGGGCGCCTCGCCGGCGGAAAGATCCACGGTTCTGCTGTTGTCGAACAGCACGAGCTCACGCAGGTGCGGGAGCAGCCGGATCAGGTTCCTCCGGCTCGAGTCCCACCGCTTGCGGATCGTTTCCTCGGGGATGTCATGCCCGCCCGCAGCAACCCTGGCCCGGACCCGTTCGATGTGAAGCTCCGGCGAGGCGAGTCCTGCGTACCAGATCCGTACCGGGCGGCCCTGGACGGCCGCATCGAGGAGGGTTCGAGTGATCGTGCGGCCTCCGAGCGTCGTCTCGAAGGCGTAGGGGGTTCCGTCGCGAATTGCCCGTTCGAGCTGCCGGACCCCCCGGTGCCAGGCTCGGGAGTTTGCCTCGGGAAGAGGAATGCCCCTCTCGACATAGGCCCCGGTCGCACGGTCCGGGTTGTAGAATTTCCCGCCCGTGCGTTCCAAGGCCGCGCCTGCGACGCTTGACTTGCCGCCCCCGTTCGTTCCGGCCAGAACGACGATGTCCCCTCGTACCGCGGTGGGGCCCGTCACCTACCGGTGGTCCCGGTCCCTGTCGCCCCCGACGACCGCCGCCTCCCCGAGCTCGTCGCCAGACATCCGGAAGAGGGCCTCCACGGCGCCTTGATGTTCCGCGGTCTGCATCCGGGCCACCATCTGATCGAACTCCCGTTCCAGGGCGTCCAGGTCCAC
>JBJHCE010000330.1:0-1966 GCA_050485865.1 Gemmatimonadales bacterium
AAGACGAACTCGTCCAGCACGCCCTGGCCACCGAAGGCGTCATGGGCCGGGTTCGTGACCGCGGTCACTTCCAGGAGGAAGCCCCCGATGTCGAGCATGGTTACCCCGTTCGGGTCCTCCGGCTCGTCTTCGGGCTCTTCCGGGTCGTCGGGGTCGTCGGGGTCGTCGGGATCATCGGGGTCGTCCGGATCCTGCACCGGCGTCGTGTCCACCCGGAGCTCACCGGGGCCGTCGGAGCGCCCCTCCGGCCCCACCGCCACCGCCACCCGCACCCCGTCCGCCGCCGCCTCCGACACGAAGACCTGCACCGTGGCCCGGGTGGACGAGAGAAAGACCGGCGGACCCACGGGGGTGACCCCGGCGGGCTCGAAGGAGAGGGTCACCCCGGGCCCCAGGTTCTGCCCGGTGAGCTCGAGGGTCGTGGTGGTCCCGGGCTCCACCTGGCCCGGTTCCACCCGGTCGATCCGGGGCGCCCGGGCCTGGTCCTGCGGTTCCACCAGGACCGGCACCTCCAGGGTCCGGACCAGGTCGCCCCCCGGGGCGCTCCGGGCCACCTGGAAGCGGAGCACATGGGGCCCGGTGGGGGTGCCGGGGGCCGCCGCCACCCGGAAGGTCGCCTGGGCCCCGCCCCCGGGGAGGACCCCGGCCGGCGGGTTCACGAGGAGCCCCGCCTCCGGGGCGCCGTCAAGCGTCACCCGGAAGGGCTGGCCCCCCGGGCAGCGCGCGATGTCCACGAAGACCCCGAAGGTGGCCTCGGGCCCCCCCTGGCGCACCTGCACGTTCGCCGGAATCACCCGGGGCGCGAACTCGGGCGCAAGCACCTCCACCTCGAGGGAGGTCTCGACCCTTGTCCCGCTCGCCGGGTCGATCCCCACCAGGGGAAGGGTGTGGGTGCCCGGCTGGGCGGTCGAGGCCGAGATGTCGAAGGGGAGCTGCCGGTCCGGCGGAAGGGGCGGGCTCGGCTGCGCCGGTGGCGACACCACGAACCCTCCGGGGACGCTCCACTGGAGGTTCGGGGTCCCCCGCCAGGTCCCGGTGCCCCGCACGAGGGCGGTGACCCGGCTCGGCGCATCTCCCGGACAGAGGGTGATCCGCTGCGGCGTGATCCCGAGCTCCAGGGCGCCGGCGGGGGGTGGAGGGGGCGCGGGCGGGGTGATCGTGAGCCCCACCGGGGCCGAGATCCCCTGGGCCGGCGCCACCACCATGAGGGTGTGGTTCCCCGGTGGCGCCGACGCCGAGGGGAGGAAGCGCACCACCGCCTCGGCCTGGCTCTGCCCGGTGGTGAGGACGAGGGTCACCGAGGCGGGCTGGACCGCCACCTGCCCCGCCAGCGCCGGGGGGGGCTGGATCTGGAAGGTGTAGGCCTGGGTCTCTCGCGCCGGATCGGCGGAGACGAGGCGGAGGGTCACGGGCGGGGAGAGCTCCCCCGGGGCCGTCGAGACCTGCCCGGGAAGGGCCATGAGCTGGAGCTGCGCCGCCGCGCCCACCGGTCCCCCGAAGGCGGATGGGCCCGCCCCGAGGAGGAGCGCCCCCGCAAGGAGGAAGGCTCCCGCCCGCGCCGCGATCACCCGGTACCGCTTCACCACGCGCTTCGTCACCACGTCCGCCCTCCGTTCCAGGTGAGTCCCACCGAGAACCGCATGGCCCGCTCGAAGTCCGGACGCTCCGCATCCCCCTGGTCCCACTGGCGCGAGAGGTCGCCCGAGAGCTCCACGTCCACCCGGAGCGACGCCCAGGGGGCCGACCACCGGAGGGCCCCGTGGAGCTGGAGGGTCCGGGCATCGGTCTCCAAGAGGTCCGTTTCGGAGCGGGTGTAGGCCACCCGGGGGGCAAACCGAAGCCCCGTCTCACCCACCCGCACCGAGGGCTGGACCGACACGAGGAGGCTCCGGCTCTCGCCCACCTCCGGCGCCCCCGCCGTCACCGAACGGGCCGCGGTGGCGGTCAGTTCCACCCATTCGTGGGG
>JBJHCE010000331.1:0-1962 GCA_050485865.1 Gemmatimonadales bacterium
TTCGGGCTCGCCGTCGGGGGTCTGGCGGGTGACGGCGGCGTAGATCCCCATGAGGGGGTTCGCCGTGTACCACGAGGCCTGGGTGCCGGGCCAGTCGCTTCCGAAGGAGAGCACCACGCCGGCATCGTGGAGGGTGCGGAAGGCGTAGGTCCAGCGGATCCGCTCCGCCCCGATCCGCTCCTCCATCCAGCGCATGTCGTCGATGGCGTGGTAGGGCTGCACCTCGGCGATCGCCCCCACCCGGGCCATCCACTCCGCCGTCTCGGGGCCGCGCAGGTGCTGGGCGTGGATCACGCGGAAACGCCGGTCGTCGCGGGGCCCGTTCACCTCGTATACCCGCTCGTAGAGGGCCAGGAGGGTGTCGATGGCGAAGTCCCCGATGGCGTGGACCTGCGGCCAGTACCCGCGCCGATCGGCCTCGACCAGGAGGCGCTCCATGTTCCCCGCCGGGTTCATCATGTCGCGCCAGATCCCGAACCCGCCGGTGTGGTCGAAGGGTTCGTAGAACATGGCGGTGGAGGCGCCCATGATCCCGTCGACGAAGCCCTTGAACCCACCGAGGGTGATGAACTCGTCGCCGAAGCTCCGGGGAAGGCCGAGGGCCGCCTGGTCCGCCATCCGGTCGAGGGTGGGGCGGGCGTAGATCCGGGTGGTGAGGTCCCCTCCTTCCAGGAGCGCCTGGTAGACGGGAAACATGTTCGGGGGGGTATTGTCGTGGATCGTGGTGACGCCGAACTGGGCCAGGTCGGCGAGGGCGGCGCGGGCCTCGGCCAGGCGCAGGTCCATCGGCTTCGGGGGCTGGGCGGCAAGGACCCGGCGGGCGGCGTCGGCGGAAAGGCGCCCGGTAGGGGACCCGTCCGCGCATTCGACCCCGGCCCAGGTGCAACTCGCCCCCGCCGCCTCGAGGGCCCGGGTGTTCGCCAGGAAGGCGCTCCGGTCCCATCGGTTCACCACCACCGGGTGGTCGGGGGTGACAGCGTCGATCATCCCCCGGTGGGGGGAGAAGGGTTCCGCTGCCTCCCCTTCCCCTTCCACCCCTGCGCTTCCCATGGCCCAGGCCTCGTAGGCCCCCCAGTTGCCCCCGGTGATCCAGGCGCCGGTGGGCATCCTCCCTGCGGCCTCGCGAAGCCGGGTCACGAGCCCTTCCTCGTCGGCCACGTCCAGGAGGTTCGCGCCGAGGAGGAGCGCCCCGGCCTGGTTGAAGTGCGTGTGGTTGTCGATGAACCCGGGGGCCACGAACCGCCCCTCGAGCTCGATCACCCGGGTGCGTTCGCCCCGGTGGCGGCCCACCTCCGAGACGCTCCCCACCGCGATGATCCGGTTTCCCTCCACCGCCACCGCCTCGGCCCAGGGCTGGGCGTCGTGGCCGGTCCAGACCTGGCCTCCGGTGAGGATGAGGTCGGCGGTGCCGTCGGGGCCGCAACCGGAAAGGGCGAGGGCACCGAGGAGGAAGGCGGCGGGGGCGAGGCGGGGGCGGACTCGACGGGGCATCCGGCAGGCTCCGGGACGGGGTTCGGGGGATGCAGGGGGTGCGGGGTGCACGAGGCGCATCGTACCCGTCGGCGGGGGGGGAAGCAAGACGCGGCCGCCCCGGGGTGGGAGCGGCCGCGATGCAGGAAGTCCGTGGCGGTGGGACGCTCGGTCCCGGAGCGTCGGCCTCAGTCCACCCCGGTGAGCATCGCCTTCAGGACGTCCCTGTTCAGCCGCGCGATGTAGTCCACGCTGATCCCCTTCGGGCATACCTCCTGGCACGCCCCGTGGTTCGTGCAATTGCCGAACCCCTCGGCGTCGTGGGCCTCCACCATCCGGACGGCCCTCTCGAGGCGTTCGGGCTGGCCCTGGGGGACGTGGGAGAGGTGGGCTGCCTTCGCCGCCGTGAAGAGCATGGCGGAGGCGTTCGGACAGGCGGCCACGCACGCCCCGCATCCGATGCAGGCGGCGGCGTCGAAGGCTCGGTCGGCC
>JBJHCE010000332.1:0-1942 GCA_050485865.1 Gemmatimonadales bacterium
GATGTTCCGGGACCGGTTCTGGCTCTCCTTCCTCCTGACCCTTCCCGTGGTCTTCTGGTCCGACCACATCGAGGAGCTTCTCGGGTACCAGGCGCCGGTCTTTCCCGGATCGGACTGGATCCCGCCGGCCCTGGGCACCTTCGTCTTCTTCTATGGCGGCTGGGTCTTCCTCCAGGGCGCCTGGCGGGAGCTCAAGGCCCGACTCCCGGGGATGATGACGCTGATCGCGCTGGCGATCACGGTGGCCTTCGGCTTCTCCTGGGTGGTCCTCCTCGGGTGGATCGATGCTTCGGCGCTCTGGTGGGAACTGGCCACCCTCGTCTCCATCATGCTCCTCGGGCACTGGGTCGAGATGCGCTCCATCGACCAGGCCCAGGGGGCCCTCAAGGAACTGGCGAAGCTCCTCCCGGACAAGGCGACCCGGATCACGGAGGCCGGCGAGGAAGAGGTCCCTGTGACCGACCTCCGAGACGGAGACCTGGTCCTCGTCCGCCCCGGCGAGAGCATTCCCGCCGACGGTGTCGTGCGCCGCGGTTCGAGCGCCGTGAACGAGTCCATGATCACCGGCGAATCCCGCGCGGTGAAGAAGGAGGAGGAGAGCGAGGTCATCGCCGGCACCATCAACGGCGACGGCTCCCTCCGCATCGAGGTGACCGGGACGGGTGACGACACGAAGCTCTCGGGAATCATGCGCCTCGTGAGCGACGCCCAGCGCTCCAAGTCGCGGGCGCAGCACCTTGCGGACCGGGCCGCCCGCCTCCTCACCGGGGTCGCCCTCGCCGCCGGGGTCCTGACCCTGGTCGGGTGGCAGCTCGCCGGGGCCGACATCGACTTCTCCATCGTGAGGGTCGTCACCGTCCTCGTCATCGCCTGCCCCCACGCCCTGGGGCTGGCCGTCCCCCTGGTGGTGGCCATTTCCACCACCCTGGGTGCCCAGGGCGGACTCCTCGTTCGCGATCGCCGGGGGCTGGAGGAGGCCCGGAACCTGGACGTGGTGGTCTTCGACAAGACGGGGACGCTGACCCTGGGAGAGCACCGGGTCGTGGAGCTGACCGTGGCCGAGGGGGTGGAGGAAGCGGAGGCGCTCCGGATCGCCGCATCGGTGGAGTCGGAGTCCGAGCATCCCATTGCCCGGGGTGTCATGAAGTCCGCGGAGGAGCGCGATCTCGAGATCCCCGCACCGGAGGGGTTCCGGGCCGTCGCCGGAAAGGGCGTTTCCGCCTCCGTGGAGGGGGTCCGGTACCAGGTGGGCGGACCGGCGCTCCTGAAGGGAGAGGATGCCCAGGTGCCCTCCGCCCTCCAGGACGCCGCCGAGGCGGCGGCGAGTCGGGGGCAGGCCGCCATCTACCTCCTCCGGGATGGGGAGGCGCTGGCCGTCTTCGCCGTGGCCGACGCGATCCGCGACGAGAGCCACGAGGCGGTGCGTGCCCTCCACGAGCGGGGGATCGAGGTGGCCATGCTCACCGGGGATGCCCGGGCCGTGGCCGATGCGGTGGCGGAGGAACTGGGGATCGACACCGTCTTCGCCGAGGTTCTCCCCGACGAGAAGGCAGCCAGGATCCGCGAGCTCCAGGCGCAGGGGAAGCGGGTGGCCATGGTGGGCGACGGGGTGAACGATGCCCCCGCCCTGGCCACCGCCGACATCGGGATCGCCATCGGGGCCGGAACCGACGTGGCGGTCGAGGCCGGACACATCGTCCTGGTCCGCTCCGACCCCCGGGACATTCCCCGGATCATCACCCTCTCCCGGGCCACCTACCGGAAGATGGTCCAGAACCTCTGGTGGGCCGCGGGCTACAACATCGTCGCGATTCCCCTGGCCGCGGGGGCCCTGGCGGCATGGGGGGTCCTCCTCACCCCCGCCGTGGGGGCGGTCCTCATGTCGGCGAGCACGGTGATCGTGGCGCTGAACGCCCAGCTCCTTCGCCGGGTGGAGCTCTGA
>JBJHCE010000333.1:0-1940 GCA_050485865.1 Gemmatimonadales bacterium
GCGCCGGCGGCGTCATCGGCCGGGAGCTCTCCCGCGCGCTTCCCGCGTTCACGGACCGGATCCGCCAGGTGAACCGCGATCCATCCCGTGCCGGGGTGCGGGTCAACGCCACCGACGAGCCCTTCGCCGCGGATCTCCTGGACCGCGATGCGGTGGCCCGGGCGGTGGAGGGGAGCACGATCGCCTACCTGGTCGCGGGGCTCCGTTACGATGCCCGGGTGTGGGAGGACGAGTGGCCCCGGATCATGGAGAACGTGATCGAGGGGTGCGCACGGCACCGGGTCCGCCTCGTCTTCTTCGACAACGTCTACGCCTACGGGAGGGTGGACGGGGTCATGACCGAAGACACCCCCCTCGCTCCCTGTTCACGGAAGGGCGAGGTCCGGGCCCGGATCGCCACCCGGCTCCTCGAAGCGGCGGGCGCCGGAGACGTGGAGGCCATGATCGTGCGGGCCCCGGATTTCTATGGTCCCGGCGCCCTCCTGAGCCTCATGCACGCCACCGTGTTCGAGCGTCTGCGCAAGGGGAAGACGCCGCAGTGGATCGGCGACCCCGAGCGGGTCCACTCGTGGATCTTCACCCCGGATGCGGGGCGGTGCACGGCGCTCCTGGCGAACCGCCACGACAGCTGGGGTCGGGTCTGGCACGCCCTCACCGACCCACGCCCCCTGCCCGGGCGAAGGTTCGTCGAAATCGCCTGCGAGGCCGCTGGCCGCCCCTTCGCCCTCCAGCGGATGCCGGGGTGGATGCTTTCCCTGGCGGGGCTCCTTGTCCCCGTGCTCCGGGAGAACCGGGAAATGATGTACCAGTTCGACGAGGACTACCGCTTCGACAGCTCGGCTGCTGCGGCCGTTCTCGGAGAAGCCGCGACCCCCTACGAGGAGGGGATTCGGGAAACCCTGGCGAGCGAATGACCGGGTCGCACCGGGGCACCCCGACACCCCTCCCCATCGGCCGGCGGAAGCTCCTCTTCGTGGGGGGAAAGGGCGGGGTCGGGAAGACCACCACCGCCGCCGCCCTCGCCTTTCGCCTCGCGGCCGAGGGGGACCGGGTCCTCCTCGTGTCCACGGACCCGGCCCACTCGCTGGGGGACCTCTTCGGAAGGGAAATCGGAGACCGGGAACGGGTCCTCGAGGAGCCCGCCGGGGGTGGGGGCGGATCGGTGACCGCCCTCGAGATCGATCCCGATGCCGAGACGGACCGCTACCTGGCCGGGGTCCGGGACTCGATGCGGGCCTTCGTCCGGCCGGCGCTCTACGCCGAGGTGGAGCGGCAGATCACCCTCACGCGGCAGGCGCCGGGGGCGGCGGAGGCGGCGATGATGGACCGGGTGGCGGAGCTCATGGACGAGGGGCCGGCGCGCTTCGACCGGGTGATCTTCGACACCGCCCCCACCGGGCATACCCTCCGGCTCCTCGCCCTCCCCGAGCTCATGTCCGCCTGGACCGACGGGCTCCTCCGCCGCCGGGACCGGTCCGAGGCGCTGGGCCGGGCGGAAGCCGCACTCGGCGGAGGCACCTCCACCGAGGGCCCGCTCGGGGAGCCGGGCGAGGACGGTCCCTCGGACCCCCGCCTCCGGCGCCTCCGGGAGGTTCTCCTCGAGCGACGCCGGCGCTTCTCCAGGGCCCGGAGGCTCCTCCTGGACCCGGAGTCCGTGGGCTTTCTCCTGGTCCTGAACCCGGAGCGGCTCCCGATCCTCGAGAGCGGCACGGCCCTCCGGGTCCTCCGGGAGCACGGGGTTCCGGTGGTGGGCCTCGTGGTGAACCGGGTCCTCCCCCCCGGGCCGCTCGGCGACTTTCTCGAGGCACGGCGGGCCCAGGAGGAACGCTACCTGGAGCAGATCGACGAGGCCTTCTCCGACCTTCCCCGGGTCCGGGTGCCCCTCGAGCCCCGCGACGTGGAGGGCGGGGAGAGCCTCCGGAGGATCGGCGGCGCTCTTC
>JBJHCE010000334.1:0-1923 GCA_050485865.1 Gemmatimonadales bacterium
TGGTCGCACTCCTCTTCCTCGGAGGTGGAGCCCTCCTCCTGCCGCGCATCGGGGTTTCGCTCGTTCCGGAACTCTCGCAGGGCGAACTGGTGGTGGAGCTTGAAGCCTCGCCCGGCACGAGCCTTGTACGGATGGAGGAGCTGGCGAGGCAGGCCGAGACCATTCTCGCCGCCGAGTTCCCCGAGACGCAGGAGATCTTCACGAACGTGGGGGTCCGCGGCGGCGCGGGGACCCTGGGGAGGACCGGGGAGCGGGAGAGGCACGCCGCCACGCTCCTCGTGCGCCTCGACGGGCTCCGGGCCGACGAGGATCTCATTGCAGGCCGCATGGCGGCGCGCCTCGCCGACCTGCCGGGACTCCAGGTGCGGGTGGACAAGCCTCGTCTCTTCACGGTGAATGCCCCGGTGGAGGTGGAGGTGCGAGGCTTCGACCTGCGGCTGCTGAACGATGTCGCGGCTGACGTCCGGGCCTCGCTACGTGCCATGCCCGGCGTGACCGGCGTGGAGGAGGAGCGGCGCCAGGGAACGCCCGAGATTTCCATTCGGTTCGACCGGGATCGCCTGGCCCGGCTCGGCCTGACGGTGGGCGATGCGGCGGAGGCGCTCCAGGCGCGGGTCCGCGGCGCCCCTGCCACCGAGTTCACGGAGCGGGACAGGGACCTCACGGTTCTCGTCCGAGCCCGCGAGGAGCAGCGGGCCACCCTGGACGACCTTTCGAACCTCAGGCTCGAGGTCCCCGGCGGCGGAAGCGTCGCCCTTTCCGCAGTGGCCGACCTGGGGTTCCAGGAAGGTCCGGCCGAGATCGTCCGGCGCGGCGGTTCCCGCGTGGCCCTGGTGGAGGCGCGTCCCGAAGGCACGGACCTGGCGGGCGTCATCGACCGCATCCAGCAGGAAATGCGTACGATCCCGGTTCCGGCGGACATCCACGTCGCGGTGGCGGGACAGTCGCGGGACCTGCAGCAGTCGGTGCAGTCCATGCAGCTCGCCCTTCTGCTGGCCATCTTCCTCGTCTATCTCGTGATGGCAAGCCAGTTCGAGTCGTTCCGCCTCCCGGGCGTCATTCTCGCCTCGGTGCCCCTCGCCCTTCCCGGCGCCGTCGGGGCCCTCTGGCTCACAGGCAACTCGATCTCGGTGGTGGCGCTCATCGGAATGGTGATGCTCGTGGGGATCGTCGTGAACAATGCCATCGTCCTCGTGGACTTCATCAACGTCCTGCGCCGGAAGGAAGGGATGGCGCTCGACCAGGCCATCGTGGAGGCGGGAAGGGTCCGCCTTCGCCCCATCCTGATGTCCACCCTCACCACGGTTCTCGGGCTTCTCCCCCTGGCCATGATCCCGGGCGAGGGTGCGGAGCTTCGCGTGCCCCTGGCGGTTCCCGTGATCGGGGGACTGATCTTCTCGACCCTCCTGACCCTCATCGTGGTCCCCGTGCTCTACCGGGTCTTCGAACTCCGGGGGGAACGGGCGCGGCTCGAGGGCAGGGAGCCCGCAGCCGCCCAACGCCCCGCCGGCGAGCCCCAGCCCGGGACCGCCTGAGTCCCGTTCACACCGAACGCCGACCTCGAACTCCAGTCGCCCATGTCGCTGCCACGTTTCTCGGTCCGGAATCCCGTCACCACCGGGATGCTCGTCGTCACCGTCATCGTGATGGGGATGCTCGCGATCTCGCGGATCTCGCTGGACATGTTTCCGTCCTTCGAGCGCCCGGTGCTGCAGGTGAACGTTCCCTATCCCGATGCGTCTCCGGCGGAGGTGGAGCGGCGAATCGTTCGTCCGCTGGAGGAAGCGCTGGGAACCGTGCGCCGGCTGGAGACGATCCGGTCAACCGCCTCTCAGAACCGGGCCCAGGTGGAGCTCGAGTTCCAGCCGGGGACGAACATGGACCTGGCCTCGCTGGAGGTCCGGGAGCGGGTCGAACAGGTGC
>JBJHCE010000335.1:0-1896 GCA_050485865.1 Gemmatimonadales bacterium
CCGAAGGACCTTCCCGGGGTGGAGGACCGGCTCGTGTCTCGCTTCGAGTGGGGACTTGTCGTCGACATCAAGCCCCCGGACTACGAGACCCGGGTGGCGATCCTCAGGAAGAAGGCCGACGACGACGGGCTCGTGCTCGAGGACGACGTGATCGACTACATCGCCCGGTCGTGCACCTCCTCGGTACGCGAGATCGAGGGTGCGGTGATCAAGCTTCTCGCCTACTCGTCGCTCAAGCGCCAGGAGGTGACCGAGGAGCTCGCCCGGGAGGCGCTCTCCGGGATGCTCCGAGGGGGCGGGAGCGGCGGAGCGGGTGGGGTGCTCACGCCTGAGCGGATCCGGGACCGGGTGGCGGAGGCCTGGGGGGTGCGCCCCGAGGGGCTCCAGTCGCGGAAGCGGACGAAGGAGGTGACCGTGCCCCGGCAGGTGGCCATGTACCTGATCAAGGAGCTCCTGGACGAGTCCCTCGTGGCCATCGGAAGGGTCTTCGGGGGGCGCGATCATTCCACCGTGATCCACTCGATCCGGAAAGTGGAAGGGCAGCTTGCCGAGGACCCTCGGTTCGCCGAGCGGGTGCGTGCGGTGCGGGAGGCCCTCGACGGATGAGGGGCTTCCGGGCGGGCCCGACGGGAGCTGCCGGGGCCGGGGAAAACCCCGTGGAAAGGAGGGGGGTTTCTCCACACCCTGGAGCGGCTCGTGGAAAGCGTGGACGTGGAGGAGCACTCCTCCACGCTCCTTCCACGGGCGCCGGAGGCCGTGCAGAGTGGTGCAGGAAGGGGCTTTCGGATATCCTTGGTCCGGGGTCTTCCACACCTCCACAGCCCCTACTACTACTGCTGTTCCTTCATAGAAGAAGAGAAGCAGGAAGCTCTTCCCGTGGAGAGCCTTCCCGAACCCTCCACCTCGCGGAGTCCCCATGAACTTCTCCATCACCCGCCAGAACCTGCACCAGGGGCTGGCTTCCGTGTCGGCGAGCATCCCCTCGAAGACGACGCTTCCGGTTCTCTCGAACATTCTCTTCGAGACCTCGGGCGACGGGATCCGGATGAGCGGAACCGACCTGGACGTGGGCGTTCGGCTCCGGGTTCCGGCCGACGTGAAGGAGGGGGGGGCGATGACGGCTCCGGGGCGGAAGCTCCAGGAGATCGCCCGGGAGCTTCCCGACGAGGTGGTGCAGGTGCAGACCCGGGGCGACCAGATCGAGCTGCGCTGCGGCCGGGCGCACTTCAAGCTGAACGGGCTTCCGGCGGAGGACTTTCCCCAGCTGCCGCAGGTGGACTTCGACTCGGGGTGGAAGGCGGCGGGGAAGGACCTCCTCTCCCTCATCCGCCACACCTCCTTCGCCGTGTCGACGGAGGAGTCGCGCCCGGTTCTGAACGGGGTTCTCTGGGAGCTCCGCGATGGGGAGATGCGCATGGTGGCGACGAACGGGCACCGGCTCGCCCGGATGAGGATCCCGGCGGGGCCCTCGCTTCAGACCACGACGCAGCTCATCGTGCCCCCGGCGGCCCTCCAGCAGGTACAGCGCCTGATCCCCGAGGGCGCCGAGGTCTCGGTGGCCCGCGAGCAGAACCACCTGGGGTTCCGGGCCGGTGACGCGGAGGTCTACACCCGGCTCATCGAGGGGAGCTATCCGAACTACGAGCAGGTGATCCCGAAGGACAACGACAAGAACGCCACCATCGAGCGCAAGCCCCTGGAGTCGGCGGTGCGCCGGGTGGCGGCGGTGGCGAGCGACCAGACTCACCGGATCCGCCTCGAGTTCTCGGCGGGGAAGATGAATTTCAACGTGCTCACCCCGGACCTCGGCGAGGCGCACGACGAACTCGAGGTCTCCTACGACGGAGAGCCGATCACCATCGGGTTCAACGCGAACTACCTCCTCGAGGTCCTTCG
>JBJHCE010000336.1:0-1876 GCA_050485865.1 Gemmatimonadales bacterium
CTCGACCGGAAGGTGGCGCTCCTGGCCCTCGAGGGGTTCTCCGCCGGGGGAACCCACTTCGACGCGCCCCTCGAGGGGACCGCCCAGGGAACCCTCGCGCTCTGATGCCGGACCTGGACCTCTACCGCGTGACCCTCGTCGGATCGGGGGTACTCTGGCTCCTCCTCCTCCTCGGGGTCCTCTGGGGGGCGGCGGTGCACTTCCGGGGGTGGTACGACGGGAGCCGTCCCGAGGGGCACCTGGAGGGGCTCGCGCTCCTGACCCTCGCGCCGGTGATCGCGCTTCCGGCCCTCCGGATCGTGGGGATCGGGGTCTCCCTCACGAGTCTCGCCGCCGCGGGGCTTTTCGGGATCGTGGTGAAGAGACTCTGCGACCGGAAGGTCAGGGCGCTCGCCGCCGAGCGGGAGGGCGCGGCCGGCCACGTCGAGGACGGGAGCCGAGCGCTGACCCCGGGACGACCTCGAGATGTGGGCCTCGAGGCCCCGGATGGCTGAACTCGCAGAACGGGTCCTCGACGCGCTCTTCGGGCTTCCCGATACGGCAGTCTACCTCCTGGTCGCCGTGCTCTGCTGGGCGGAGGCGGCGTTCTTTCTCGGCTTCGTCACTCCGGGGGAGCTCGCCGTGGCCGCCGGGGGGATCCTCGCGTCCAGGGGGCAGGTGGCCTTCCCGATCCTCCTGGCGGTCGTGGTCATGGCCACGATCGCCGGGAACGCCACCGGGTTCGCACTGGGCCGGCGCTGGGGGACCGGGGTGCTCCAGTGGAAGCCCCTGAACGCCCTGTTCGGAGGAGGGCTCGCCCGGGCCCAGGCCTTCATGCTGAGGCGGGGGGAGTGGGCCATCGTGCTGGGCCGGTTCGCCACGCCCACCCGGATCGTGGTGCCCTTCCTGGCGGGGGCGTCGGGAATGCGCTACCGCCGCTTCGCGACCTTCGACGCCCCCACGACCCTTTTCTGGGCCGTGCTCTGGACCGGGCTCGGCTACGTGCTCGGGGAGTCGTGGGAGGTGGTGAGCGAGGTGGCTGGGACGGCGGCGATCCTCGTCCTGATTCTCTTCGTGCTGGCCCTCGTGATCCGCTGGGTAACCGCCCGGATCGCCCAGAACCGGCGGCGGGTCGTGGCCACCTGGCGGTTCTTCCTCCGTGCCACCGGTACGCGGGGCGTGGCGCGGGCGCTGGCGCCCGGGTTCCTCTGGACGGTGCGGAGGCTCGACCCCCGGCTTGCCCGTGGACTTTCGCTCACGGTGGCCTTCCTCGTCCTCGTGGCCGCGGCGGGGGCGGTGGGGATCGTGCTGAACCAGACCCGTGCGGTGGAGGGGCTGGCCCTCCTGGACTTTCCGGTCCTCGAGTGGATGGTGGCAACCCGGACCGACGAGGCGGTGGCCTTCGCCCGGGCGGTTCTCCAGGTCTTCCGCTGGCCGGGGGTGCTCCTCCTTGCCCTCCCTCTCGCCGCGGCGGTCTACGCCCTTCGGGGCCTTCTTCCGGCGCTCCGGGTTGGGGTGGGGATCGCGGGTGCCGGGGGAGGCGCCTACTTCCTCGACCGGTTCGTGATCGAGGGGCTCGTGCCCCGGGCCGAGTTTCCGTCGGTGACGATGGCGGTGGCGGCTGCCCTTCTCGTGCACGCCACGGCGGTGGCGGCCCGGCGCTTCGGGTGGACCCCTGCGGTGGCGACTGCGGGGGTCTGCACCTTCGTCCTCTCCGCCGTGGCGCTGGGAACGGTGGTGGCGGGATGGGCCGCCCCCTCGGGGATTGCGCTCGGTGCGGCGATGGGGCTTGGGTGGGCCACCCTCCTCGAGCTGCCGCGGACGCTCTTCGCTCCGCCCGGTACCGGGCAGGCCGCCCGGCCCCGGGAGGGCCCGGCCCCAGGGGATGCGGCTACGG
>JBJHCE010000337.1:0-1834 GCA_050485865.1 Gemmatimonadales bacterium
CTCCTCTACGAGGTCAAGAAGATCGTCGTGGGGCAGGACGCCTTTCTCGAACGGGTGCTGGTGGCGATCCTGGCCCAGGGGCACCTGCTGGTGGAAGGGGTACCGGGGCTCGCCAAGACCCTCACGGTGAAGACGCTGGCCGGATGCCTCCAGGGGAGCTTCCGTCGCATCCAGTTCACCCCGGACCTGGTCCCCGCCGACCTCGTGGGGACGCGCATCTACAACCAGGGCACCGGGGAGTTCACGACCTCGCTGGGGCCCGTCTTCACGAACCTCCTCCTTGCGGACGAGATCAATCGCGCCCCGGCCAAGGTCCAGAGCGCCCTCCTGGAGGTCATGCAGGAGTACCAGGTCACCATCGCGGGGCAGACGCACCCGGTGCCTCGGCCCTTCCTCGTGCTGGCCACCCAGAACCCGCTGGAGAGCGAGGGGACCTACCCCCTTCCCGAAGCCCAGGTGGACCGGTTCATGATGAAGGTCCTCGTGGACTACCCGGACCCCGACGAGGAATTCGTCATCGTGGAGCGGGTCACGGGGCCGTCCACGGCGGTGGTCCCGGTGGCCACCACAGGCGACCTGGAACGGCTCCAGAAGGCGTGCCGCGCCGTGTACGTGGATCCCTCGCTGATCCGCTACGCCGTGCGCCTCGTGACCGCCACCCGGACCCCGGCGGCGGCGGGGCTGGGTGAGCTCGCTCGCTTCATCTCCTGGGGGGCGAGCCCCCGGGGAACGATCCAGCTCATCGAGGCCGGGCGGGCGCTGGCCTTCCTCCGGGGCCGTGATTACCTCCTTCCGGAGGATGTGACGGACCTGGCTCCCGACGTCCTCCGCCACCGCATCATCCTGTCGTACGAGGCGCTCGCCGAGAACCTCACCGCGGACCATCTCCTGCACCGCATCATGGAACGTACCCCGCCCCCCGAGAAGCCCCTGGAGCATCATGCCCGAGCCCTCGCGGGATCCTGAGGCCATACTCCGCCGGGTGGAGTGGACCGTCCTGCGGCGGCTGGACGGGGTGCTCCACGGCGACCACCGGACCCTCTTCCGGGGAACGGGGCTCGACCTCGCGGACCTCCGCGAGTACCAGCTCCACGACGACGTGCGCCACATCGACTGGAACGTCACGGCCCGGGTCCTCACGCCGCACGTGCGGGAGTTCCACGAGGACCGCGAGATCACGGCCTGGTTCCTCCTGGACGTGAGCCCCTCGGTGGACTTCGGCTCCGAGGCGGTGAAGAAGGAGGCGGTGCTTTTGGACTTCGTGGCGGCGCTGGCTCGCCTCCTGAGCCGGAACGGCAACCGGGTGGGAGCCATCCTCTACGGGGCGGGAATGGAACTTCCCATCCCGCCCGGGGCCGGGCGGACCCAGGTTCTGCGCATCCTCAGCCGCGTCCTCAACCGTCCGCCCACCGGGGCCGACGGCCCCCCGGGGGTCACGGACCTCGGGGCCTTTCTCCGGGGCGCCGCGCCTATCCTGCGGCGGCGGTCGGTGGTCTTCGTGGTGTCGGACTTCGTGAGCCAGCCGGGGTGGGGACCGCCCCTCCTGAGCCTCGCGCGCCGGCACGAGGTGCTGGCCGTGCGCCTCTTCGACCCCATGGAGCTGGCGATTCCCGACCTGGGGCTCGTGGTGATGGAGGATGCCGAGACCGGCGAGCAGCTCCTGGTGGATACCCACGACGAGGGGTTCCGGGCCCGGTTCCAGGCGGCGGCCCGGGAGCGGGAGGAGTCCGTCCGCTCCACCCTGGCCCGGGCCGGCGTGGATGCCCTCGAGCTTTCCACCGGGGGTGACCTGGCCGAGGCCATCGTCCGCTTCGCCGACCTGCGCAAGTCCCGG
>JBJHCE010000338.1:0-1833 GCA_050485865.1 Gemmatimonadales bacterium
TGGGGCACTTCTCGTCGGAGGCGGAGCTCGCCGGGGTCATCGGCCACGAGATCGGCCACGTGACCGCGCGCCACGGGGTGCAGCAGGTGAGCCGGGCGGGGCTCGCCCAGATCGGCCTCGGCATCGGCACGATCCTGGCGCCCGACCTGGCCGGGGTGGCGGACGTGGCCGGGGCGGGGCTCGGTCTCCTCTTCCTCCGCTACGGCCGCGACGCCGAGCGCCAGGCCGACGACCTGGGGATCCAGTACATGACCCGGGAGAACTACGACCCCCGGGAGATGGCCGCCACCTTCGAGATGCTCGCCCGGGCCTCGGGGGCGGAAGACGGGGAGCGCATTCCCGGCTTCCTCTCCACCCACCCGGATCCCCTCGAGCGCCGCGACCGGATCCTGGGGCGGATCGAGGCGGGCGAGATCGGGGGAGCGCGGGTCGAGCGGGACGCCTACCTCCGCCGGATCGAGGGGATGCCCTTCGGCGAGAACCCCCGGGAGGGCTACTTCCGGGACGCCCGCTTCCACCACCCCGAGCTCGCCTTCCGCATGGACTTCCCTCAGGGGTGGCGAACCGTGAACCAGCGCGCGGCGGTGCAGGGGGTGAGCGCCCAGCAGGACGCCCTCCTCGTGCTCACCATCGTCGAGGGGGCGTCGTCGGCGGTGGCGGCCCGCGACCAGTTCTCCCGGGGCGAGGGGATCACCGCGTCGGGGCTCCGGACCGAGGCGGTCTCGGGGCTCCCCGCAGCCCACCTGGAGTTCCAGGCCACCCCCGAGGGCGGGGTGCGCCTCCGGGGGACCGCCTCCTTCGTGGAGCTCGGGGGGCGCGTCTACCGCCTCCTGGGCTACAGCACCGACGCCTCCTGGAGCGCCCGAGAGGGGGCCCTTCGCGCCTCGATCCGGAGCTTCGCCCGGGAGACGGACCCCCAGGTGCTCGCGGCCCAGCCCGCCCGGATCGAGCTCGTCCAGGTGCCCGAGTCCATGACCCTCGAGACCTTCCATTCCCGCTTCCCCTCTTCGGTTCCCATCGACGTCATCGGCACCATCAACCGGGTGCGCCCGGGACAGGCGATCCCCGCCGGAATGCTCATGAAGCGGGTGGCGGGGGGCAGCGCGCCCTGAGCCCCACGCCGCCCCACCCCCGCTTGACGCCGGCCCCCTTCGCCGCGAATCTCGTGGCGGACGGGGACGCCCGGCGTGCCCTGCACCCGGGTTGCCCACCCGCCCCGTTCCCCTCCCGTCCGCATCCGGAGCTCCGAGCCATGCTGAACTCCCTGGAAGGTCCGCGCCCCACGCGTTTCCTCCAGACGGGAGTTCCCCGGCATGTCTCGATCCCACACTCCGCAGCTTTCCGCCCAGGGCGTTTCGTACCGCCTTCCTGACGGGCGTCTCCTCTTCCGCAACCTGACCCTGGGCTTCGACCCGGGGATCACCGCCGTCGTCGGCCCGAACGGGTCGGGGAAGAGCACCCTCCTGGCCCTCCTCCTGGGGAGCCTCGCACCCACGAGCGGCATCGTGCACCGCGCGGGGCCCGTGGCCTTCCTCTCCCAGCGCCCCGACCGGGTCGCGGGGGGCCGGGTCGTGGACCTCCTCGGATTCGGACCCGCATGGGATGCGCTGGCGCGTCTCGAGGGAGGTTCGGGGGATGCGGAGGACCTGGCCCGCGTCGAGGGCGCCTGGGATCTCCCCGCCCGCGTGCTCCGCCTGGTCGAGCACGCCGGGCTCCCGACCCTGGGACCGGAAGTCCCGGTGTCCCGGCTCAGCGGGGGCGAAATCACCCGCCTCGCGCTGGTCGGGCTATCCGAAAATCCGGCCCGGGTTCTCCTCCTGGACGAACCCACGA
>JBJHCE010000339.1:0-1830 GCA_050485865.1 Gemmatimonadales bacterium
CGCGGCGCGCGCGGTGGCGGTGGAGCGCTTCTCGGTGGAACGGGTGGTCCCGGCGTACGAGGCCTGGTACGCGCGGATCCTGGCGGCAGCGGAGCGGGATGGGAAGGCGCCTCCATGACGACCTTCGAGGCCTTTCTCCTCGGGGCGCTCCAGGGGGCCACGGAGTTTCTCCCGGTGTCGTCGTCGGGGCACCTGGTGATCGGGCAGGCGCTCCTGGGGCTCTCCCTTCCGGGGATCCTCTTCGAGATCGTCGTGCACGTGGCCACCCTCCTCTCGGTGATCGTGGTCTACCGGGCCCGCCTCCTGGCACTCGGACGGGGCGCCCTCGTGGAGCGTACCCCCGACGCATGGCGCTACCTGGGGTGGCTTGCCCTGGGCACCCTCCCGGTGGCGGTCGTGGGGTTGCTCTTCGGCGACCGGGTGACCGCGCTCTTCGACGCTCCCGCTGCCGTGGGCGTGGCACTCCTCATCACCGGGACCTTCCTCCTCTCGAGCCGCCGGGCCCTTCGGCGCCCCCTGGACACGGGGATCGGCTGGCGGGTTGCCCTCCTCGTGGGCCTCGTCCAGTGCCTGGCCCTGGCTCCCGGGATCTCGCGATCGGGCATCACCGTGGTCACCGCCCTCTGGCTCGGGGTGCGCCCGGTGGAGGCTGCGGCCTTCTCCTTCCTCCTCTCCCTCCCGGCCATTGCGGGGGCGGCAGTCCTCTCGCTCCCGGAGCTCGCGGAAGGGGCGCAGGGGATCGGGGTGGCTCCGCTCGTGGTGGCGGCGGTGGCGGCGGCCGGGGTCGGCGTCCTCGCGATCCGGACCTTCGTCGTGATGCTTCGAAACCGGTCGTTTCCAGCCTTCGGGGTCTATTGCTGGGTCGCGGGAACCCTGTTCCTGGCGTGGCTGGGCACGGGGGGCGGAGGGTGAACCGAGCCGGGGGGCCTCTCCCGGGTTGGGAGGGGGAGGATGCGGCGGGGTGGGCGAGGCGGCTTGGTGTGCCCGGGCTCGCCCTGGTCCCCCTGGTGGACTCGACGAACGCGTGGCTCCGGGGGCTCGCCGCAGGGGGGGCGCCCTGGTTCACCACCGTGGTGGCCCACGAGCAGCGCGCCGGGCGGGGAAGGGAGGGGCGGAGGTGGGATTCGCCGGCGGGGGGCGGGCTCTGGATGTCGGTACTCCTCCCTCCGCCTCCGTCGGGGCCGCCGGGGGTGGCACCGCTGGCGGTGGGGGTGGCGGTGGCCGAGGCCCTGGAGGAGTTGGGGGTCCGGGGAGTGCGGCTCAAGTGGCCGAACGACGTACTCGTCGAGGGGGGAGGCCTGCTTCCCGGAAAGGTGGCGGGGGTGCTCTGCGAGGTGGCGCCCCGGGGCGCCATGCCCGGCGCCGTGGGCGGTGTGGGGGGGATCGTGGCCGGCATCGGGGTGAACCTCGCCCCGGACGACCCCGCGGAGGGGGGCGGGGAGCCGGCGAGATCGGTGGGCGGGTGGCCCCGGGATTTCGCGGTGGGGCAGGGTGGGGAGCGGATCCCCGCGGGGGTGCTCGCTGCCGCCCTCCTGGGAGCCCTCCGCCGGTGGGCCGACGCTCCCGCGGACCGGCTGGACGGCGCGCTCCGGGCGGCATGGGAGGGGCGGGACTTCCTCCGGGGGCGTGAGGTCCGCGTGACCCCGGGACCCCGGGGGAGGGTGGTGGGGGTAGGGGACGACGGCGCGCTCCTGCTGGAGTCCGCCGGGGGCGCCGACCTCGTGGCGGTGCGCGCCGGGTCGGTGCGCCTCCTTCCCGCCGGAATCGGCGGAAATCCTGACGACGGGCCTTTCAAGGAGGGGTGATGCACCTGGTCGTGGACGTGGGAAA
>JBJHCE010000340.1:0-1818 GCA_050485865.1 Gemmatimonadales bacterium
TCAGGATCCTCCGCCCCCGGGAAGACGGGGTCCTGGACCGGGAGGCGCCCCTCGTGCGGTGGACCCCGGTGCCGGGGGCGTCGGGGTACGCGGTGGAGGTCCGGACCGGGCCTGCGGCGGGGGCGGCCGCCGGCTCCGACGCCGAGCCGATCTACGTGGCGATCCGCCGGGTGCGGGACCCCAGGTGGAGCCCCGAGGAGGGGCTCGTCCGGGTCCTCGAGGCCTCGGGAGATGCCTCGTTCCGGGTCAGGGTCCAGTTCCCCGCCGGGGTGGACGGACCCGCCACCCCCTGGCACCCGATCCGGTTTGCCGGGGCCGGATCGTCGGCCAGCTCGTCGGCCGGATCCTCGGCCGGGGCCGCGGCGGCGCGCTCCGTGCCGTTCCAGGGGACCGCACTCCGGGGCGGGGTCGGGGGGCCATCGGACGCCCCGGAGGCGCGGCACCTCGATGCGGACGGTTTGAGGGGCCAGTCCTTCGCATCCCATGTGCGGTTCCCGGGCGTGAGGGCCCAGGAGCTCCCTTCCGACCCGAGCACCGTGAACCTCTCGGTGGGGGCGACGACGGCGGCCCACTCCTCGGGGGTGCCCGGGGCGTCCGGCGTGGGACGGATGCTCCTTTCGTCGAGCACCGACGTGCGGAGCGGGGGGGTGGGGTTCCAGCTCACCGGCGACTTCACCTCGAGCCACGACCTGGGGGACCCATGGGGGAACCGGGCCGAGAGCCAGAGCTGGGTGGCCCGGGTGGAGGGGCTTGAAGGGGCCATCAGGCCCGAAGCGCGCATCGGCTTTGCGCCGCCCGGGCTCCTCGACGGAAGCGAGCTCCTTTCGGTCTTCTCGAAGGGGGGCGGGGTCGAGGGATCGGTGCAGGCGTCGGCAGCCCGGGTCTCCCTCTACCGGTCCCTGGGGCTCGGGGCTCCGTCGAACCCCTTCCAGCCCGCGCCCACGGTGGAGGCGGGGGCCTTCGAGACCGCCACCGATGACGGGCGCTTCCTGGCCCGGGCCGCGGCGCTCCGGGTGCGGACCGACCCGGTGGAGGGATTCGGCGGGGGGGGCGAAGGCGAGGGGTACGGGGTCATGGCGGTGGCGGAGCTCGACCGGCGCCTCAGGCTTTCGGGCGAGGTGGCCACCACCCGATTCGAGCCCGATCCCACCTCGCTCTCCGAGGAGCGCGAGGGAACGGCGGTCCGCCTCGGCGCCCGGGGAAGCGCGGGGACCGCCGCCTACCAGCTCTCGGTGAGCCGCGCCGACGAGGGGTACGTGAACCCGGCGAGCCCGGGGTTCTCCCCGTCGGGACAGGGCGGGCGCACCCGGGCCGAGGTGCAGCTCTCGAACACCTTCTTCGGGCGGGCCTCGGCGAGCGCCACCGTGCAGCACCTCCGCATGACGCCGGCGGGGCTCGAGGACGCCCCCGACGCCACCGAGAACGGGGTGATCGTGAACCTGGGGCTCCCCGCCGCGCCCTGGCTCTTCCTGAACCTGGCCGGGAACGCCTCCGGGCACCGGGCCGACGCGGTGGAGGCCCACGCCCTTCCGGCCTCGGACCGGAGCCAGCGGGGGGGGACCCTCTCGCTCATGCAGACGGTGGGGATGCTGAGTCTCACGCAGTCCCTGGGTCGACAGACCCTTTCGGATGCGGGGCAGCCCTGGTCGGACCAGGAGGTCACGAACCTCCAGTTCGGGGCGTTCGGCCGACCCCACGAATGGGTGGAACTGACCGCCACCGCGGCCCGTTCGGTGACGGCGGGGGCGCCGGAGGTGGGCGAGAGCCGGAGCCTCCTCGTGTCGGTCCAGCCCTCGGTGCGGGTGGGTGAGACGGGGC
>JBJHCE010000341.1:0-1817 GCA_050485865.1 Gemmatimonadales bacterium
GATAGAACTGGGCGTCCCAGGGCGAGTAGAGGGAGTTCGTGACGTAGACCCGGCGGCCGTCGCGGCTCACCTCGACCATCTGGGGACCGCCGTTCAGCGGCCGCGTCGGGTCCGACGGGTGGGGGGTCCGGTTCACGATCCCGCCGAGCCGCACCGAGCCGGCCCGCTTCGGGTGGAACGGATCGGAGACGTCGTAGCGGATGAGCTCGCCCGTGCCCCAGCACGACACGTAGAGCCACCGGTCGTCGAGGGAGAGGTTCAGGTCGGTGACCAGGGGGGGAACGGCGCCGAAGCCCTTGAGCATGGGGGGGAGGAGCTCCGGGTCGGCGGGCTCGGCGGGGATCTCGATGACCTTCCGGACCGCCCAGCGGCCGCCGGCTTCCGGCCCCTGGCGGTACCAGAGCCAGACCGAGGCGGAGAGGTCCTCGAGGGAGATCACGACCCCGGCGAAGCCGTACGCCTTGGAGGGGTCGCGGGCGGGGCGGAGCTCGAGGGTCATCTGGTACTGGGGGCCGAGTTCCAGGGTCTGGAGGTGACGGCGCTTCTTCAGGTCCCAGACGTGGAGGGCGTTTCCGTACTTGCCGGCCAGGAGGAGCTCGGGGTCGAGGCCCTCCTTCACCATGTTGGGGGTCCCCCACTCGCTCGTGACGAGGGTGTCCTGCCCCAGGTGCCAGGCGAAGTCGTAGGCCAGGTGCTGCGGACCCCGGTCGAGCTCCCAGGCCCCCCTGGGCTCGAAGGTCTCGTGGTCGAGGACGAAGATTCCCCCGGGGCCGTCGCCGTCGGCGCCGCCCAGCGCGTTCACGAAGACGGCGTCGGGGCCGCAGTGGACCGAGTGGGGGGCCGAGTACCCGGTGCGCTCGCGGATCGTGTCAGCCTCGATGACCTTCACGATCTTCGGGTTCCGGGGGTCGGGCTGCGTGTCCAGGATGTGGATCCGGGAGGAGTGGATCCCGGGGACCACCAGGTACCGGCGCTCCACGTGGGCGTGGGGGGCCCAGGGGCAGAGGTGCGAGGAGCAGGCGTTCCAGCCGAAGTGGTGGACCTCGTCGCCCGCGAAGGGGAGGTCGGTCCGGCCCACGAGCTTCCCGTACTCCGGGGATTCGGGGTTCACGTCGATGACGCCGATGGCGTCGGTCCCCCCGTTTCCGCTCGTGTTCAGGAGCGCCACGTAGGCGAGCTCCTCGACGGGGGCGGCCGCCGCGAGGCGGGGCGAGGGATAGAAGGTCGGGTCGGGTCTCCAGGGTGCCATGGGAGGGTCTCCGGTTCGGGGATGGGAGCGGCCCGCCTGGACCGCGTGTCATCTCCTTCTGCGAAGATCCTCCGCCGGACCGGACATGGGGGGTCCGGGTGCCCCCCACCGGTGCGCTGCTACCCCCCGCCCAGCCGCGCCCGTACCCGCTCCGTTTCGGGATGCTCGGGGGGGTGGTGGGCCTCGAGGATTCGGAGGGCGCGGAGGAGTGCGGCCTCCTCGGCGGGGCGGTTGCCCCGGGCGGCGTGGATCCGGGCCAGCTCCACGAGGGCAAGGGCCACGAGGGGGTGCTCGGTGCCGTAGGTGGCCTCCCGGATGGCGAGTCCCTCCTGCATCGCCGCCTCCGCCTCGTCGATCCGGCCCGCGGCGAGGAGGGCGCTTCCCCACCCCAGGAGGGAACCCGCCACGGCGGGATGCGCATGGCCCAGGCTCGCCCGGCGAGCCGGGATCGAGCGATCGTAGAGGGGGAGGGCCTCGGCCACGCGTCCGTGGCGGACGAGGAACTCCGCGTACCCCTCGGTGGCGGCCATGGCGGTGGGGTGGTCGGCACCGAACCCCGCAGCGTGGG
>JBJHCE010000342.1:0-1754 GCA_050485865.1 Gemmatimonadales bacterium
GAGGTCGGCGACCTGGACATGGACCTGGAGCGGGTCGTGGCGGAGATCGCCCGGGTGGTCCGGGACTCCTTCCCGAAGTCCATCACCCTGGAGACCCGGGTCCCCCCCTCCCTCTGGCGGCCCCGGGGGGACCCGACCCAGCTCCACCAGGTTCTCCTGAACCTCGCGGTGAACGCCCGCGATGCGATGCCCACCGGGGGAACGCTCACGATCGCCGCCGGGAACGTGGCGCTGGGCCCGGCAGAAGCGACCCGTGCCGCGGAGGGAAAGCCCGGGCGGTACGTCCGCATCTCGGTCACGGACACCGGCACCGGAATCCCCGCCGAAGTCCTCGACAAGGTCTTCGACCCCTTCTTCACCACGAAAGAGGTGGGCCGGGGAACGGGGCTGGGGCTGTCCACCGTGTCGGCCATCGTCCGGGGGCATGGAGGGTACGTGAACGTGACCTCCGAACCGGGCGAAGGGACCACGTTCACGGTCGACTTCCCCGTGGTGGAGACCGAGGCGGAACCCGGGCTCCCCGGTCCGGAAGTCCCCACACCCACCCTTCGAAGGGGTCGCGGGGAGCTCGTCCTGGTCGTGGACGACGAGGAGGCGGTTCGAACGATTACCCGGCAGACCCTCGAGGCCCACGGCTACCGGGTCGTGACCGCCACCGACGGTGCCGACGCCCTGGCAACCTACGACCGGTTGGGAGGCGAGGTCGACGTCGTCCTGACGGACGTGATGATGCCGGTGATGGATGGGCCGGCGGCGATCCGCTCCCTCCGGAAGCTGGATCCGGGACTCCCCATCATCGCCGCGAGTGGGCTCACCGCCGCAGGAGACCTGGAGGATCCATCCGATCTCGCGGTCACCCGCTTCCTCCCGAAGCCCTACACCGCCGACGCACTTCTCGAGGCCGTCTCCGGGGTCCTGGCCGAACGGGAGTCCAACCGGGACTGAGCCCGGGCGGGCGCCGGCTCAGTCCCCGCTCCCGCCCCGCGTCCTGGACAGCTCCTTGAGCACCGGGGTGAAGAGGATCCCCTGGATCCCCGCCGGGGTGTTCGGGTTCCCCTGGATCACGAAGTTCCGGTCCACGTCGAAATCCACGAGGAGGGTGGTGAGGGACCGGGCCTCCGCCTCGACCGCGCGGGCGAGGTTCACCTTGATCCCGGTTCGGGCGGCCCCGGGGATGAAGAGGCTCCGGGTCTGCGCGCCATCGGCGAAGCGGTAGTCGCCGGCCAGGGTCACCGTGGCCGCCTTCACGATCATCCGGAGCTGGTTGTAGCGTCCGGCGGGGATCTCCACTGCACCGGTCATGTCCGCCACCACCCCGTCCCTGAGCTCCAGGAGGTCGTAGACCAGGGGGTTCTCCTCGTCGTGAAAGAGGTCCACGAAGGGGGGGGCCTCCTCCGGATCCTCCTCGCCCCGGATCAGGTAGACCCGGGATATCTCCACGATCGCCTCTTCGAGGAGCTCGGTCGGGGCGTCGGTGAGGAGGATGCGGACCCGGGCGGACTCCTCCGAGGCTGCCGGACCCGTTCCATCGCATCCCGAAACGAAGAGGAGTGCGGCAGTGGATGCGAGAAACGTTGCGAGGCTGCCGAGGCGGACGTTCATCAGTAACGCTCCCTCCGAGGGCAACGCGCCCTCGATCTTGCCCTGTTATGGTGCGAAGCCGGATCCATGGCCCGAATGGTGCACCAGAACGATGCGAGCACCCCGAGGCCTGTCTGCGAAACAGTGCAAGACCCGCGCCGCAGGCGGGCCCG
>JBJHCE010000343.1:0-1733 GCA_050485865.1 Gemmatimonadales bacterium
GCTCGATGAACCCGGTCTCGGTGTCGCGGAGGATCAGGTCGCCGGTCTCGTAGAAGATGGGCGCCCCCATTTCGGCGGCGAACTCGGCGTCGAACTCGTGCCACCGCTCGATGGAGCGCTGCGCCCACGAGGTCCAGAGCTCCCGCCCCGGGTACGAGGTGCGGATCCCCCGGGTCTCGTCGCCCGAGGTGGAGCGGGAGTTGCCGGGGCCGTAGAGGTCCACGAGGGTGACCCGCGCCCCGATCTGCTGGAGGTGGTAGGCCGTCCATCCGCCGAAGGCGCCGGCTCCCACGACGACCACGTCGGGGCCGGACCCCCTGCGGAAGGCGGGGCCGTTCGTGCCGGGCGTACAGGCGGACAGGAGTCCACCCACCCCGCCCACCGCTGCAAGCGCCCCCGCCCCGACCCCGGTGGCCCGGAGAAAGGAGCGGCGGTCGATCCCGCGCTCGTCCCCGCCCGGCTTCGCTCCCTCGCTCATCGGCCCCTCCTTCATCGGGCCGCGGCCACGCAGGTCACCTCCACCTGCGCGTTCGCCGGGAGCGCGCGCACCGCCACCGCCGTCCGGGCCGGCGGGTCCTGGGGGAAGAACTCGGTGTACACCTGGTTCATGGCCTGGTAATCGTCCATGTCGATCAGGTAGACGGTGCACTTGATCGCATCGGCCATGGAGTGGCCCACCGCCTCGAGGCGGGACCGGACGCCGGTGAGCGCGGCCCGGGTCGCCTCTGCGGCATCCCCGTCGGCACTCCGACCGATGACCCCCGAAAGGTAGATGAAGCCCCCACTCCGGATGGCGGTGCTGAAGAGGGCGCCCCCGGGGGTGAGGACCTCCTTGTGGGGCCCGGCGTCGGAGCCCCCGCCGGACGAGGCGCATCCGCCGGCAAGGAAGGGCAGGGCGAGGGCGGCGGTGGCAAGGGCAAGGCGGGAACTCCGCATCGCGGAAACGCTCCTTCGAGAGGGTTGCGGCCGTGGTTGGGCTGGAAGGCCGCACAATATGGGCCGAGCCTCCCGCCCCCGCTACCCGCGGCCCCTTCTGCCTCCCCTCCGCCCTCGCGGCCCGCTACGCTCCCCGCACCGCAACCGACGCCGGTACTCGAACCGCTACCCGGCGACCCGCTCGAGCTCGAAGGTGAGCGCCTTGCCGGCCAGGGGATGGTTCGCGTCGAGGATGACCACCGCCTCCTTCACTTCGTGGATGCGGACGGGAACGGCCTGACCATCGCTCCGGGTCATCTGGAGGTACCCACCGACCACGGGGTCGAACCCGTCGGGGAGTTCTCCGCGGGGTACCTCGAGGAGGAGCTCCTCGTCGCGGGGGCCGTAGGCGTTCTCGGCCGGGATCACCGTGGTCCGGGCCTCGCCCACGGCCATGCCCCGGACCGCGTCCTCGAAGCCGGGGATCACCCGCCCCTCGCCCAGGGTGAAGGTCAGGGGGTCGCGCCCCCGGGAGGAGTCGAAGACGGTTCCGTCGTCGAGGCGGCCGGTGTAGTGGACGTGGACGGCGTCGCCGTCGGTGGCAGGGGCCATGGATGGGCTCCGTGGGTTCGGGCGCCCGGACCGGGCCGGGCCCCCGGCACTGCACGTGCTGGGATCGTGGAATCGCACCGGGTCCGACCCCGGATCCCGGCGAAGGTGCCGGTTCGGGGCCGGGGGTCGGCCAGGGCCCGCGGGGTTCGGCGCGGGCGCGGGGGCGCGGGCGGGTCGGCGGGGGCCCGCGGGGTTCGGCGCCGGCG
>JBJHCE010000344.1:0-1674 GCA_050485865.1 Gemmatimonadales bacterium
GAGTCCCTCTCGGAGTTCCTGGGCGCCGATGTGCCCCCGGCCCTTGTCTCCGTTCAGGCCGTGAACTCCGAGACCGGGGTCATCCCGGCTCTCGCCCCGGTGATCGAGGCGTGTTCCGTCCGGGGCGTCCCGGTGCACGTGGACGCCGTGCAGGCGGCAGGGCGCGTCCCCTTCCCCCTGCCGGGCCCGGGCGGCCCTGCCCTCCTGACCCTGTCCGGACACAAGCTCGGGGGCCCGCCCGGGACCGGCGTCCTGGTCCGGGACCCGGGGCTCCCGCTGGCGCCGCTCCTCCTCGGGGGCCGGCAGGAAGGCGCCCTTCGGCCAGGAACGGAAGACGTGGCCGGTGCCGTGGGGTTCGCCGAGGCGCTTCGCCTCGCCTTGGCCGAGGCCAGGGTGGAGACCCCGCGCCTCGCGGCGCTCCGGAAGCGGCTGGAGGAAGGGCTCCTCTCCGCCGTCCCCGAGCTTCGCCTTCATGGAGGGGGGGCGCCCCGGGCGCCCCACATCACCAGCGTGGGGCTCGCCGGGATTCCCCGGGATCTCCTCCCCGGAGCCCTGGACCTCGAGGGCGTCGCCGCGTCGGCGGGCTCCGCCTGCCGGAGTGGGAGCCCGGAGCCGAGCCCGGTGATCGAGGCCCTTCACGGCCCCGAGGCCGCCCGGGCCGCCTCCCTTCGTCTCTCCCTTGGCCGTACCACCGATGCCGCGGACGTCGAGGATGCCCTCGAACGCATCGTCCGTGTCCTCCGGCGCATCGTGGAGGCCCGATGACCACGGCACCCCGGGAGCGGGAGCGGGTCCTCGTGGCCATGTCAGGAGGGGTGGACTCGTCGGTGGCGGCCGCCCTTCTCGTCGAGGCCGGGCACGAGGTGGTGGGGGTCACCATGAAGACCTTCTGCTACGACGACAACCAGGGCCCCTCAAGGACCTGCTGCGGACTCGACGGGATCCTGGACGCGAAGCGGGTCGCCGACCGCCTCGGGATCGCCCACTACGTCTTCGACGTGGAGGAGGAGTTCACCCGTGACGTCATCGACGACTTCGTGGCCGAGTACGCCCGGGGCCGCACCCCGAACCCCTGCGTCCGGTGCAACTCGAACACCAAGTTCCGCGACCTGATGGTGCGCGGCCGGGCGCTGGGATGCGACGCCATCGCCACGGGGCACTACGTGCGGGCGGCCCAGCCGGAGGGGGAGCCGGCACGGCTTCTCCGGGGCGCGGACCGGGAGAAGGACCAGGCCTACTTCCTCTGGGGGCTCCCGCCGGAGCTCCTCCCCCTCCTCCGCATGCCCCTGGGGGCGCTCACGAAGCCCGAGGTCCGGGCCCTCGCCCGGGAGCGGGGCCTCGAGACCGCCGAAAAGCCCGAGTCCCAGGAAATCTGCTTCGTCCCCATGGGCGACTACCGGGAGGTGCTCCGGAAGCGACTCGCGCCCCGCCACCCGGCCCTCGAGCCCGGCCCCATCGTGACCCTCGCCGGCGAGCAGGTCGGGGAGCACCGGGGGTACGCCGGCTTCACCGTGGGCCAGCGGAAGGGGCTCGGGGGCGGCTTCGGTGAGCCCCTCTACGTGGTGGAGGTCCGCCCCGAGCGCCGGGAGGTGGTGGTGGGCCCCCTCGAGGCCCTCCAGGCGGACTCGATGCTCGTGGAGGAACTCCACTGGATCGCGCCGGACCGCCCCCCGG
>JBJHCE010000345.1:0-1668 GCA_050485865.1 Gemmatimonadales bacterium
CCGAGGCCACCGCCCAGGCGCTCGTGGGCCGGGAGGTGAGCTTTCGCGAGCCCGCCTTCTTCGGCGCCGCCCTCTTCCGCACCCGCTCGGGCGAGAACGTGGTCTCCCTCGAGCCCGTGCCGAGGCTCCGGATCCGTTTCGACGCGCTCGAGGGGAGCACGGTCTCGGGTACCCTCGAGGGCGAGGGGTTCCACCTCCTGGCCGCCGAGGGGGGCGACCGGGGGATCGTGGGGCTCACCGGGAGCTTCCGGGCCCGGGTCGCGGGCACGGACGACGGGTCCGCTCCCGGGCGGCCCGGTGCAGGAGCCGCTGCACCTGGCGCGTCCCGGGACGGCGGACCCCTGGACGGCGGACCTCCGGACGGAGGAACCCTTGAGGTGGGCCCCGTGCCCGCCATCACCGACATCCTCCCCGGGCTCGGTGTCACCGGAGCGGAGGCCCACCCCCCGCTCGTTCCCGCAGACGACCTTGCCGAGGTGCGCTTCCTCTCGGCGCTCACGGCGGCGTGCCTCCCTCCGCCCCCTCCGGACGCGTCCGCGGGTGAGCCCGCCCGCGCCCTGGGCGGCGAGCCCGCCCGCGCGGGGAGCACCGCCGCCGGGGCCCCGCGTGCCGCCTACCCCGGGCGCACCACGGTGAACACCCTGTCCAGCCCCGAGCCCTTCGAGGGAGCGGTGCTCCGGATGGTCCTCGACGACTGCGACGGCGACATCCTCCCCATCCCCTTCATGGTAGGAGAGGATGCGTCGCGGACCTGGGTGCTGGAATTCGAGGAGGAGGGGCTGCGGCTTGCCCACGATCACCGCGAGGCCGACGGAACCACGGGCGAGGCCAACCTCTACGGGGGGTTCGCGCACGTGGCGGAGCCGGGTGTGGACGACCCCCTGGGCGAAACGATCCTCTACTTTCCCGCCGACACCCGCACGATCGCGGATCGCCCGGCCCGGGAGGTGAACGTCTGGGCCATGGCGCTCTCGGCGGACCGGCGTCACTTCTTCTACCGGCTGTACCTGAACGGCACGCTCAGGCTCGAGGCCGCCTTCGACCTGGGGCGGGCCGTCGTGGCGCCGCCCCAGGCCGAAAGGGACTGACCGGCCGCGAACCCCGTACCCCGGGCTCAGCCCTCCGGCGGGAGGAGGACGCCGCCGAGCACGTGGATGACCCCGTTCGAGGCGAGGACGTCGGTGGCCACCACCTCCACCCCGTTCAGGAAGACGCTCCCGCCCTCGACCGAGACCGTGATCGTCTGCCCCGAGAGGGTCGTCACCTCGGTGAGCCCCACCACCGCCTCGGCGAGCACCGCACCCTCCACCACGTGGTAGAGGAGGACGGAGGCCAGGAGCTCGGGGTCGCCGATGAGCTCGGCCTGGAGCGCTTCGTCGAGCGCAGCGAATGCCTCGTCGGTGGGTGCGAACACGGTGAAGGGCCCCTCGCCCCGAAGGGCGTCGACGAGCCCCGCCACCTCGACCAGGGTGGCCAGGGTGTCGAAGTCCTCGGCCGCGATGGCGGTCTCGACCAGGTCCAGGACCGGCTCGGGAAGGAGCACCCCGTCGATCACGTGGATGATCCCGTTCGAGGCCTCGATGTCGGTCTGGAGAATGCGGGCGTCATCGACGAACGCGCTTCCCCCCTCGACGCGCACCGAGAGGGCGGCGCCGTTCACGGTGGTGA
>JBJHCE010000346.1:0-1650 GCA_050485865.1 Gemmatimonadales bacterium
CGGGCCCACTCCTGGCCGGGGAACGTGCGGGAACTCGAGAACGTGCTGGAGCGCGCCCTCGTCCTGGCCGAGGGAGAATGTCTCGAAGTGGAGGATCTTCCGGTGCTGGGTGCGCCGGCCGGCACATCGAACGGGACCCCCGTACCTACCCTCACGCCGGGGGGAATGGACCTGAACCAGGTGGTGGAGGGGATGGAGGAGCGCCTCCTGCGCGAGGCTCTTCGGCAGGCCGACGGGGTAAAGGCGGAGGCAGCCCGGCTCCTCGGCCTCAAGCCGAGTGCCCTCTATTACAAGCTCGAGAAGTACGGGATCGAAGCCTGATGTCTCCCCCGCCCCGCTCCACCGGGCCGCCCCCGGCGGCCTCTTCCCGCGTCCGCCCCGGCCGCCGCGGCCGGTGCCGTGCGGGGATCGTCGTGGGGGCGGTGGGACTCCTCCTCCTGGGGCTCGAGCCCGGTGCCGCGATCCCCGGGACGGGGGCGAGCCTCGCCGCCCAGACCACCGAGGGGGTGGCACGCGCCCGGTACGAGCGGGCCCTCGAGGACTTCAACCTCCTCCAGCAGCAGGCCCAGGCCATGAGTCCCCGGGTCATGAGACTCGCGGCCACGCTTCACACCTACCGCGAGGCCGGGAACCTCCGGGCCGCCGGTGACCTGGCCACGAACCAGTTCTTCCCCCTGGCCGACAGCCTGGTGGGGCTCGAGGTGCGTTCCGCCGCGGCCAAGGCCGCCCTGGACGAAGCGCGCAGGGAGCTCCTCCGGGTCCTCCAGGCGGCGGAGGCTTCCCTCCTCGCCGAGCTCGACCGGCGCCCCACCCAGGCGCGGGAGGCGGCGATCAACCGGGAAATCGTCCGCGTGCGCCAGGAGACGCTCGAGCTGGAGCGCGAACGGGAGGTCCTCCTGGAGCTTGGGTTCCGCCCCCTTCCGGCGCTCCGGGCCGCCCCCACCGATGGGCCGGCAGAGCTCCGGGCCAAGGCCGAGACGATGGAGCAGTACGTCCTCATCTACGATGGCGTGATGGGGTTCGTCGATGCGGAGATCCGGGTTCGCCAGGACCGACTCAGGCTCCAGCAGACCGCTCGCGACGCCCGGGACGGAATCGGCCGATTCGACGGGGACCGCCCCGTGGGCACGGGCCCCACGGTGCGCCCCGGCTCGGCCCAGGCCGCGGACGAGCGGGGGGGTGACGCCGGGAGGGTTGAGCTCGCCTTTTCCGAGCGCCCCCTTCCGGAGCAGATCGAGGCGCTCCTTTCCGTGCGGATGCAGGCGGAGGACCACCGGCGGGAGGCGATGGAGCAGGCGGCGGAGTTCCGACGCCTTGCCCAACTGCGCGGAGGTGGGGGAGGTGGGGGGAGATGAGGGGCATCGTGATGAGCCGCCTCGCCCCGGTCCTTGTCATGGCCCTTCCTGCGCTTGCCGTCCCCGGGGGGCTCGAGGCGCAGCTCCAGCTCCGGGACTTCGTCGTGAGCGGCGGTCTGAGCGGCGAGGGGTACCAGGGGAACCTTCCCACGGCGGGAGCTGCGCTCCGCGATTCCACCGAGAGCGCTGCGGCACTCGTCGGGGAGCTCGGCATCCGGGGTGACCTTGCCTGGCGCCGGAACGGAGCGACCCGGGCCTGGCTCTCCGTGGACGGGGGGGCAAGGCAGTTCACCGC
>JBJHCE010000347.1:0-1650 GCA_050485865.1 Gemmatimonadales bacterium
GCCGCCCCCGCCGCAGGCCCGGTCCGGACCTCCACCGCGTACCCCGACGCCCCCGGCACCGGGGTCCACCGCACGAGGGGCGCCTCCCGGTCCAGGACCCCGTCTTCCCGGGGGCGGAGGATCCTGAGCGCCTCGTGGCGGGTCGCCACCTGCACGTAGGGCACGGGCACCGGCGGGTGCGCCCCGGGACCGTCGAAGACGAGCTCCAGCCGGTGCCCTCCCGAAAAGCCCACCGGGAGGGGGAGGGAGGCCTCGAGCTCCAGGGGCTGCCCCCCGGTCACCACCCGGGTGAACCGGTCGAAGGGGACCCCGTCCACCTGCCAGGTGCCGGTGAGGGTGCCGGTTCCCGAGGTCGCCACGATGGCCCGCGGGCGAAGCGCCTCGCCCTCGGCCACGAGCTGCCCAGGGTGCGGGTGGAGCACCTGCACCGCCGTGACGGTGGCCGGGCCGGACAGGGACCCCGGCCCGTGCACGACGAGGGTGGCGGTCCTCGACGTGGTCCCGTCGGCGTTCCGGACCCGGATCCCGTAGGCCCCGGGGGGCGCGTCGCTCCGGGCGGCCACCTCCACTTCCATGGCCGTTTCCGAAAGGAGGCGGAAGGAGACGACTTCCACCCCCGCCCGGGTGGCCTCGGGCACCGCCCCCGGCCGCATGTTCTGGCCCAGGAGCCGGAGAAAGGTCCCCCTGGAGCCGGCCGCCACCGACGGCGGGGTCACCGAGACGAGGTCGGGCGGTGGCGGCGGCGGAGGTGGCGGTGGTGGGGGAGGCGGCGGCGGCGGGGGAGGGGGCGCCGCCTCCACCACCACCACGACCGGGTGGTTCACGACCCCTTCCGGGTGGGTGGCCTGGAGGGTTCCGGTGTAGCTTCCCGCCGCGACCCCGGCCCCCGCCTCCACGGCGAAGAGCTGCGGCGGGTAGGGGTTCTCCACGGTCCGGGGGGCCCCCACTGCGATCCCCCCGGGGAGCCCCACGAGGGCCATCTGCACCGGCTGGCGGAAGTTCGAGTCCGGGGTGAGGGTCACGGTGACGCTCCCCGCAGCTCCCCCGGCGGTGATCACGAGGGGGCTCGGCGCCACCGCGAGCTGGAAGGGGTTCTGGGCGGCGAGACCGGCGGGAGCCAGGAGGAGTGCCGCAGCGGCGAGGACGGGAAGGGGCACCACGGAGCCCCGCGCCCTGCGCCCCGGGCGAGGCTCGGGGCGCAGGGCGGGTCGGGGCTCGGGTCGCGGCTCGGGTCGCGGCTCGGCTCCCGGCTCGGCTCCCGGCTCGAATCCTGGGCTCGGCTCCGGCATCATCGGTGCGCATCCGTCGGGAAGGAAGGGCGGGCAACCCGCCCTGGGCGGAAGGGGCCCTCACCCCATCTATCGGAAACTCCCCCCGTGGCCCGCCATTCCACCTCCGGTTCGCGGGGGCGCCGCCCGGTTGCCCACCCCCCGGGGCGCCCCGTACGTTTCCGCGAGAAGTGGGGGGTCGGCCCGCGGTTCCCGCCCCGGCTCCCCTCCCGACGCCCGAGGCACCTCCCGGGGAGCGACACGGCCCTCCCCGGGACCCCCGAGTCCCCCGGGTTCCCCGGCCCCGAAGCGTCGACCTGCCTCGCCGCACGTCCCGGTTCGTCGCGATGGCACCGAGCGAAACCGCCGAGCTCCTGGAGCG
>JBJHCE010000348.1:0-1646 GCA_050485865.1 Gemmatimonadales bacterium
GGGTGCGCCGATGAAGCCCAGCACCGGCACGTCCAGCTCCTCCTTCAGGATCTGGAGGGTCCGCATCACGAAGTCGAGGCGGTCCCGGGGGTCGAAGGGGCGGAGCGCACGGATCGTCTCCGGCGAGTCGTAGGGGTGTGGAAGGACGGGCCCGAGCCCCTTTTCGATCTTCACGTCGATTCCCGCGCCGAGGAAGATCGTGGCGATGTCGGCGTAGAGGACCGCCCCGTCCACCGGGAAGTACTCCAGGGGGAGCTTCGTGATGTCGGCGGCGAGGCGCGGGTTCCGGGTCACCTCCAGGAGGTCCCGGTCACCCTTGAGCTCGTGGTAGCGGGGGAGGGAGCGGCCGGCCTGCCGCATGAACCAGACGGGGGTGCGGTCGAGGGGCTCGCGGCGGAGGGCCCGGAGAAGGCGGTCGTTCATCGGTCCGGAGATGCGGGGGCGGGGGGATCGGAAGGAGGAAGCGGGCCGGAATCTACCACGGTCCGGTGGGCGCGGCACCCCGTGATTCGGGCGGAGGCGCGGACGGGATGGAGAGGCGGCGGCCGGGCGGTTGCCCCGGGGGGCGGGTCGGGCTTATTTCCGGAAGTGCGTCGCGGCGCCGACCGGCCCCTCTCTCCTGTCCCCCACCCTCGCGGAGCCCCCGCCCTCCATGGAAACCAGGCGTCCCACCGTCCCCGCCGCCGAGGAGATCCTCGGGGGCTATTTTCCCGTGCTGGACCACGGGTTCGTTTCGCTCGTGGACTACATGGGCTCCGACGAGGACGTGGAGCGGGCTGCCCGGGTGAGCTACGGCTACGGGACCCGGCAGCGCTCGGCCACCCGGGGGCTGATCCGCTACCTGCGCCGCCACAGGCACTCCACCCCCACCGAGATGGTGGAATTCAAGTTCCACTGCTCCATGCCGATGTTCGTGGCGCGGCAGTGGATCAGGCACCGGACGGCCTCGGTAAATGAATACAGCGGAAGGTATTCGCTGATGCCGCTCCTCTTCCACACCCCGTCGGAGCGGGACTTCGCGCTCCAGAGCCCGCAGAACAACCAGGGGCGGATGGACGAGGCCGCCGACCGGGCGCTCTGGGAGGAGGCGGTGCGGCGCTGGGACCGTGGCCGGGAGGCTGCCACGGACGCCTACGCCTGGATGCTCTCCGAGGACGTGGCCCGGGAGATCGCCCGCATCGACCTCCCCCTTTCGACCTATACCCAGTGGTACTGGAAGATCGACCTCCACAACCTCCTCCACTTTCTCTCGCTCCGGGTGGATCCCCACGCCCAGTTCGAGATCCGGGCGTACGCCGAGGTCATGGCGGGGATCGTGAAGCGGGTGGCGCCCCTCTCGTACGAGGCCTGGGTGGACTACGACCTCATGGGGCAGCCCATGAGCCACGGGGAGCTCGACGCCCTTCGGGCTCTCCTCGAGAGGGAGGGGGATGCGGAGGTGCGGGTCCGCGAGGGGGGCCGGCTCCGCGCGGAGGAAATGGAGTCCCTCGGACTCTCGCCGCGGGAGATCCGCGAGTTCCTGGCCAAGCTCGAGCCGGTGGAACGTCCCGACTTCGAGCTCGACCTGGGTACCATGCGCGACGCCGAGGAGGTGGCCCGGGAAATGGCCCGGGCGGTCCCCTCGGTGGAGCGGGCGCCGGAGCGGT
>JBJHCE010000349.1:0-1627 GCA_050485865.1 Gemmatimonadales bacterium
CCCTCCGCCCTGGACGCTGCGGCCCTCCGGTACGCCGGGTGCGCCTCGTTCACCCAGACCGTCGTCTCCACCAGTCGCCCGAGCGCCATCTCGCCGGGCCGGCTCTCGAAGCGGATGTCCAGCGACAGCGTCGCCGGGCGCTTGCGCCGCCCCGGTCCGGGAAGCCGTGCGTGAGCGGTCCCTTCAGAGGGCTTGCCGGATCCCGCGCCATCCTCGTTCCCCCCGCCTTCGGCTCCGTCCCTCCCCTCCCCGCCGGGCCCGGGGGTGGGCGTGCCGGGGAGCGGATTCCCGCGTCCGCCGGCGGTGCCTGTGAGCGCCTCCCCGGAGGGCCACTCCCCATCCCCCGAGGGGCGGCCGGATGCGGCGTCGCCGAGGGGGAGCCGTCGCTGCCCGCCCGCCCGGCGCTCGGCGAGGGTGGCCAGCACCGGGAACTCCTCCGAGAGCTCGCCCAGCACCTTCCGGAGGTCGCGCTCGACGGGACGGGTACGGCGGGTGCGCTTGGGAGGCGGGGGCTCCGCCCCCCAGGCGGCGAGTTGGCGGGCTACCGCTTCCTGGATCGCCTTCCGGTAGGACAGGTAGAGCTGGCCGCGACGGCCGTGCCGGAGGAAATCCCCCTTGCTCAGGGTGAGGGCCTCCGCAAGCTGAGGCACCTCGATCAGCCCCTCGATCCGGTCAGGCTCCGCTGGGGTTAGGCCGAGCCAGTCCCATCCGCGACGGATCACCTTCCCGAGCGTGCTGATGGCGAGCCCCCGCTCGTGTTCGGGGAGCGGCTCGTCGTGGCGGGAGAGGTAGCCGACCCCCGAGGGCTTGCGCTGCCTCCCGATCCGGATGGTGAGCGGGTGGCGGGCCGCTGGGCGGATGGGCCCGACCACCACGGCGTCGTTCACGAGCACCGAAAGGCCCTCCGGGTAGGGCCCCGACAGGATCTCCAGGAACTCGGGCTCGAAGAGCGGCTGGAAGTGATGGAGCACCGTGGTCGCGACGAACCCCGGATCGAGAAGCTGCGAGAGCGGGTTCGAGAGCCGGAGGAGGACCGCCGTGCCGTCGCCGTCCACCATGTGGAGGGGCTCGGTCCAGGACCAAGGGGCGCGGGATCGGTGCTGGAGGCGCCAGGTGGTGGCAGCGTGGCGCCCTCCCTGTCGGGTCTCGGTGACGACCTCGTGGCAGGCCAGAAGCCCCAGCTTGATCCCCACCCCCGCGAAGCCGATCCCCTTCCCTCGCCGCTTCTGGGTGGTGGCCAGGTCGTGGTAGCGCTTGAGGGCCGCCCGGCTCATGCCCGAGCCGTCGTCGATGGCGGCGAGGGTGGCCGCCTCGGTGTCCGTCTCGAATCGGAGGGTGCGGGCTCCTGAGTCCAGCGCGTTCGCCACGATCTCCGTCAGGATCGTCTCTTCGAGGGAGCCCGGATAGACGTCCCTCAGGTCTTCCAGCAGGTGGAGGAGATCGACGCGGGTCTCACCCAAGGGATCCCCCTTCTGGTGGGGTGGCTGTGTGGGGTCGCGGACCCCAATGAGTGGTGGCGGGGGAGGGCGGGGTCAAATGGGCCGGATGAATGTCGACCGCCGGCCCGAGGGGACGGAGGGGGAGGTGGCGGTAGGAGGCGGGGAGGATTCCGGATGACCACGCTTGT
>JBJHCE010000350.1:0-1624 GCA_050485865.1 Gemmatimonadales bacterium
GAGCGGGGCGTGCTGAACGGCGGGCAGGCCCAGGCGCTTCTCTCGCGGCTGCACCTGGCGGCGGGGCAGCTCGAGGACGGCCGCACCCGTACCGCCGTGAACCAGCTCCTTTCGGCCATGGAGACGGTGCGGGGCTTCACCCAGGGGCGGATCCTGGACGAGACCGACGGGGCGCGGCTCCTCGCGTGCATCGAGGAGATGGTGGCGGCGGCGGCGCGGTGAGGCAGTGCGGTGAGGGAGCGCGGTGAGGTGGCACGGTGAGGTCGCGCGGTGAGGTACCGCAACGGGGCACCACGCCCCGCCCCCGCTCAGCCGCCCCCGCTTCCCACCCCTCCGGGGAGGCAACCTCCGGGGTGAGCGCCCCCATGCGGGGCGGGCCGCCACCCCCGCCCGGGGGGCGGCAGTGGACCCGCCCGCTCCTTCCCTGCCGGACCCTCCGCATCCCCCTCCGGAAGCACCCCCGGAAGGGCGGCCTGAAGAAAACCCTTGGCTTCCGCGGGGGGCCGGCCGTACCGTGTGGGTACGTTCTGCCGGCGCGACTCACGAGCCGGTGGCAGATCCGGTCCTTCGAAGCAGGCGGAGGCGGCAGCGGAGATGCGCATACGACGCCCCGGCAGGGTTCCGAAGCGACTCCTGGTCCCGGTGGGGATCCTCGCCCTCGTGTTCGGTGCGGCGATGCTCGCGCCCGAGCCGGAGGTCGTGGCAGGGTCTTCGGTGGAGGATGCGGGGGCGTGGGATGCGGAGCTCGCCGGCCCGGAGGACTACCGGAGCGGAGTGGGTGCGGTGGGGGCAGACGGGGTCTTCCGGGTGGCCCTCGAGGTGCGCGAGGCCCGGTGGCGCCCCTGGGACGACGACGGCCCCGAGCTTCCCGCCCATGTCTTCGCGGTGGAGGGGGAGGAGGCGCGGGTGCCGGGGCCCAAGCTCCGGGTGCGGGTGGGGACGCCGGTCGAGGTGACGCTCCGGAACACCCTCTCCGACACGATCATGGTGCGGGGGCTGCGCGACCGGGGGCAGGAGCTTCCGCCGGGGGCGCCGGAGCCCCTCCTCGCGGCCCTCCCGTTCCAGGGCGACTCGGTGGTGGTGGCACCGGGGGAGGCGGCCGAGGTCCGCTTCACCCCCACCGTGCCCGGCGACTTCTTCTACTTCGGGAAAGCGATGGCGGGCGGGTGGAGTGCCGAGCCCCAGCCCCTCTTCGGGGCGAACGCCGAGGACCGGGCGCTCACGGGGCTCCTCGTGGTGGATGCGGCCGACGAGGTGCGGGACCCGGAGGAGCGGTTCTTCCTGATCTCGCACTGGGCGGACCAGGGGGCGCCGGCCACCTTCCTCCCCGCGGCCCGCTTCTTCATGAACGGCCGTGCGTGGCCTCATACCGAGCGGCTCGAGTACGCCCTGGGCGACACCGTACGCTGGCGGGTCGTGAACCAGAGCGGGGCGTTCCACCCCATGCACCTCCACGGGTTCTACTTCGAGGTGACCTCGTGGACGAGCCAGACCGGAAGCGCGTTTGCGCCCCTCGACCCGGGGGGACCGGATGCGGCCCTCGCCGTGACCTGGCCGCTCCAGGTCACGGGCGCCATGCGCATGGAGTGGGTGGCGCACGAGCCGGGCAACTGGCTCTTTCACT
>JBJHCE010000351.1:0-1602 GCA_050485865.1 Gemmatimonadales bacterium
CACGGCGTGAACTCCACGAACCCGAACTGGACCCCCGACGGGCGACGGATCTACTTCAGCACGAACCGGGGCGGCGAGAGCGGGCTCCACTTCCTGAACTTCACGGAGCCCGGGGGTGAGGCGTACCAGATCCCGGGGCTCACGGGGGGCTTCACCTTCCACCCGTCGGGTGACTGGGTGCTGGTGAGCCGCCAGGTCCGCTCCGGTGACGCGCCGGCCGCGCAGCCCGGTGGTGGCGGCGGGGGTGGCGGCGGCGGTGGTGGTGGTGGTGCCCAGGCTTCGCGGTGCTGGCCCGCCGGTCCGCCCGCCTTCACGAGTGCCACCGACCCGGCGACCCGGGGGCGCACCGAGGCCGAGCGGCAGTGCGACATCTACGTCATCGAGCACTCGGTCTACAAGCGCGACGAGACCTTCTCGTTCATTCCCCCCGGGGGTGGCGGTGGCGGGGGGGGGGGTGGGTTCGCCGGCGGCGGTGGCGGGGGTGGCGGCAACAACACCTTCACCCAGTTCTTCCGCATCCCCGCCGACGGGCTCCGCGACGGCGAGGAAGCGGTGCAGATCACCTTCGACGAGGTGAACAAGAGCTTCCAGGAGTTCTCCCGGGACGGCCGCTGGATCCTCTACACGGTGAACCACCGGCAGGCGAACCTCGAGGACGAGAACACGCCCTCGCCTGCGCCCGAGTTCCACGAGGATGCGGAGCCGAGCGACTCCACGCCGGCCGAGACCGGGATCTACCGGGTCCTCTCGACCGGAGGGGAGCCCGAGCTCCTTCACCGGGTCCGCGGGCAGGTCCGGGCCTTCACCCTCTCTCCCGACGGGCGGATGCTCGCCTTCGTGAAGACGGCGGCGAACCGGACCGACCCCTGGGTGCGGGTCGTGAACCTCCAGTCCGGCGCCGAGGTCGACGTGGCGCGCGAGGACTGGGTCTACTCCATCGGGAGCCCGGCGTTCTCGCAGGACAACCGCTGGGTCTACTGGACCTCCGCCGTGGGCGGGATGGATCACGTGGTCCGTGCCCCGGTCACCGGGGGGCCGGTGGAGTTCGTGACCCAGGGGCGGCACACCTTCAGCGGCACCGACCTGAACTTCGGAATCGGGAAGATGGCCTACGCCCGCACCACCCCCGAGGAGCCCTGGGAGGTCTGGGTCGCGGACATCGACGGCTCCGGGGCCCGCCAGGTCACCGAGGTGAACGCCGACTGGAACCGGCAGGTCCGGCTCTCGCGGGTCGAACACTTCACCTACGAGGGCGTGCCCCACAACCGGGACTGGCTGAACGAGCTTCCGTCACGCGGGGTCGAGTACATGCTGGCGAACAACGCCCCCACCGGCGACCGCTTCGAGATCGATGCCTGGCTCGTCTACCCGGTGGACTATGAAGAGGGGCGCCAGTACCCCCTCGTCCTCTACATCCACGGCGGGCCCCACTCCCGCTACGCCGACACCTGGTTCCCCGAGTTCCAGATGCTCGCGGCCCAGGGCATGTTCGTGCTCTACACGAACCCGAGAGGGTCATCCGGGTACGGCATGCACTTCCAGTTCTCGACCCTCCGTGCCTGGGGGATCGACGACTACAAGGACGTGCTCCAGGCCGTGGAC
>JBJHCE010000352.1:0-1588 GCA_050485865.1 Gemmatimonadales bacterium
GCCGGGATCGAGCGATCGTAGAGGGGGAGGGCCTCGGCCACGCGTCCGTGGCGGACGAGGAACTCCGCGTACCCCTCGGTGGCGGCCATGGCGGTGGGGTGGTCGGCACCGAACCCCGCAGCGTGGGTGCGGAGGGACTCGAGGAGAAGGGACTCGGCCCCGGCAGCGTCGCCCCCCTCCTCATGGATCAGGGCGAGGCCACCCAGCGCCTCGATCCGCGAGGGGTGGTCCGGCCCCAGGACCCGGGTCTGGATCTCGAGCGCCTCCTGGAAGAGTGCAGCCGCCTCGTCGGGGCGCCCGGCGTGCTCCGAGAGGAGGCCACCCAGGCGGGCGAGGGCCACTGCGGTGAGGGGGTGATCGGCCCCGAGCGTGCGCCTCCGGTGGTCGGCGGCCTCCCGGAGGTACGCCTCCGCCTCGTCCAGCCGGGCCAGCCGCCGGTGGATCGCCGCCACGTTGATGAGGGCATGGCCCACGGCCTCGGCGTCCTCCAGCCCGGTGCGCCGGAGGAGGGCGAGCTCTTCCAGGAAGGAGGCCAGGGCCTCGTCCAGCCGCCCCATTCCGGTGTAGGCGAAGCCGAGAAGGGAGAGGGTGGCCGCCTCGCCCTGGGGCGATCCCCCGCTCGCCTCCCGGGCGGCGTGGAGGAGGGCCTCCGCCTCGGCCAGGTTCCCCTCCCGCATCCTCAGGTTCGCGAGGGAGCGGAGCGCTTCTCCCGTTTCCGGGTCCCGGGGGCCGAGGACCCCGTCGCGGAGGGCCAGGGCCTCCTCGAAGAGGGGGCGGGCGGCCCGGATCTCGCCCAGCCGCATCCAGGTCTCCCCGATCCCGAGGAGGAGGCGGGCACGGAGGAGGGGGTCGTCCGGGAGGGAGGCGAGCCGCTCCTCGCCCCGGGCCAGGAGCTCCCGGGCGGTGAGCCGGTCGGCAGGGGTCTCCCACGGATCGGCGGCCCCGAAGAGGTCCAGGAGGTAGGCGGCCACCGCCTCGGAGCGGGCCGCGGCAAGCTCCGCCCGGTCCCGCTCGTCGCGGGCCTCCCGCGCCTGCCAGAGCGCCGCGGCGGCCCCCCCCACCACGGCCAGGAGCACCACGAGGGCCGCGCCGGTCTCCACCCGGTGGCGGCGCACGAGCTTTCCCACCCGGTACCCCAGTGCGTCGGGCTGGGCCGAGACTGGAAGCCCCTCCAGGTGGCGCTCCACGTCGTCCACGAGGCGGTCCACCGAGGGGTAGCGCCGCTCGGGCTCCTTCCTGAGGGCCACCTGGACGATCCGGTCCAGGTCCCCCCGGAGCCTCCGGGCGAGCTGGGGCGCGGTGCTCCCCCGGAGGCGGGCGGCCTCGGGGGTGACGGACGCCGACGGCTTCGGGGGGTCGGCCTCCAGGACCACCCGCTCCGCCTCGGGCGGCGCATGGCCCGAAAGGTCGAAGGGGCGGCTCCCGCACAGGAGTTCGTGGAGGACCACCCCCAGCGCCCATACGTCGGTGGCGGTGGTCGAGGCCTCGCCCCGGATCTGCTCGGGGCTCGCGTACTCCGGGGTGAAGAACCGGAGCCCGGTGCGGGTCCGGGGAGCCCCCCCGTCGCCGAGCGCCACCGGCGACTCGT
>JBJHCE010000353.1:0-1576 GCA_050485865.1 Gemmatimonadales bacterium
AAGATCATGGCCGAGCTGGACATTGCCGAGCGGCGGGTCCCCCAGGACGGAAGGATCCGCCTGAGGATGCGAGACCGGCAGGTGGACGTGCGCGTGGCGACCCTTCCCACCCTGCACGGCGAGAGCGTGGTGCTCCGCCTCCTGGACCGGGACCAGGGTCGGGTGGGCCTCGAGGAGCTGGGGATGCCGGCCGACACCCTCGCCCGGTTCGTGGAGGTGATCTCGCGCCCCCACGGGATCGTGCTCTCGACCGGCCCCACCGGATCGGGAAAGACCACGACGCTCTACGCCGCCGTCGACCGGATCCGCACCGGCCGCGAGAAGATCGTGACGGTAGAGGACCCGGTGGAGTACGAGTTGCCGGGAGTCCCGCAGGTGCCGGTGAACCCCAAGGTGGGGCTCACCTTTGCCTCGGCGCTCCGGGCCCTCCTCCGTCAGGACCCGGACGTGATCCTCGTGGGAGAGATCCGGGACCAGGATACCGCCGACATCGCGACCCACGCGGCGCTCACCGGCCACCTGGTGCTCTCGACCCTCCACACGAACGATGCGGCCACCGCGCTCACCCGCCTCGTGGACCTGGGGGTGGAGCGCTACCTGGTGGCGAGCACCGTGGAGGCGGTTCTCGCCCAGCGCCTCGTGCGGAGGATCTGCCCGGAGTGCACCGAGCCCGTGACCCTCACCGTCGAGGAACGGACCGCCCTCGGGGTGGGTGGGGGCCCGGAGACCGCGTCCTTCCAGGGCGCGCGGGGGCGGGGGTGCGAGAACTGCCGGGGCACCGGGTACCGGGGGCGCACCGGGATCTTCGAGCTCCTCGTGCTCGACGACGACCTGAGGGTCGAGCTGGACCGGGGCGCGAGCGCCGGCCACGTCGAACGCATGGCCCGGGAGCGCGGGATGCGCCTCCTCCGGGAAGACGGCCTCCGCCTGGTCCTGGCCGGACGTACGACCCCCGAGGAGGTGCTTCGGGTCACGGCTGCGGCGCCGAAGTAGGCGAAGGGGCCCGCCGGGGCCTTCGAGTGGACGGGAATCAGCGGGGGTGTCCAACCTCCTGCACGACCATCCCCCTGAGTCCCGGATCGACGTCACGCACGACCCATGCGCCGGTCTCGGGGGAAAGCGCCAGCGTGACCGTGAAGAGCCGCGATGAGCCTACGACGTACGTGCGGTCCCGGATGGGCCGGGGCCCAGCATCTCCGAGAAACACCATTCCGAGCTGGACCACCGCCTCGTCCTGCTGCACCTCGCCCCTCACCCTCAGGGTCGGGATACCTCCCGCGTGCACGCATTGGGCGAGACCCGCCTGCAGATCTACCGAGCAGGAGTACTCCGGCCGATCGGGAACCGCTTCCACCCCGAGGGTCCGGGCGGCGCCCGCGAGCTCTTCCGCAACCGTCGGGAGGGCCCGGTCCTCGTCACGGAGAGGGATGATCGTGAACTGCCCGTACTCGGGCCCCCAGCGCTCCTTCAGGTGCTCGATGGCCACGGCGATGGCATCGGAAGCGTCGACCGTCGCGTCCCGAGGCGGATCCTGCGCAGCCACGGACGGCGCCGCCCACAGAAGCGCAGCGGCGAG
>JBJHCE010000354.1:0-1576 GCA_050485865.1 Gemmatimonadales bacterium
TCTCCACCCAGGGGTTCGGGGGGCCGGTGAGGCGGACCTCCGGCGCTTCCAGGACCTCGATCCGGACCGGGACCCGGTCATCGAGGCGAAGGGCGTCGGGGTCGATCTCCACGGACCCCTCGATCACTCCCGGACCCCGGGGGGCCAGGGCGAGGCGGGCTGCTCCGTCTCCGGCGGTGCGGGCCACCGCCACCGGTGCGTCGCCCTCGACGAACCGGACCGGGAGGTCCACCACCGGGGCCCCGGCCTCGTCCTCGACCCGGACCCGGAGCTCGAATCCCTCGCCGGCCCGGGGGGCGAGCCCCGAGCCCACCTCCACCGCGACGATCCCCCGGTTCGGGGGGAAGGGGATTCCCGGGTCCACCTCCACGAGGGGGTGAGGGTAGGGCCCCGGGTGCCGCGTCCCGTCAGAGCGGACCATCACCACCTGCCGGGGCCCCGGGGGGCGGGCGGCGAGGATTCCCGCGGCCCGCTCGAGGGCCTCCGGGGTCCGGGCCGGGGCCGCCACGGGCTCCAGCTCCTCCAGCACCGCCAGGGCCTCCGCCGGCGAGAGGGGGCGCACCGGGCCCCCGGGGGCCGAGGCCGGCAGGACCCACACCTGGTCCCGCTCCCCGAGCGCCGAGACGAGCTCCGTGGCGAGGGCGCGCTGCGCATCGAGGATCCGCCGCCCCTCCACCACGGCCCCGGAGGCGATCCCCTCCTCGACCACGATCACGAAGTCCGCCGGCGGGTCGCTTCCCCCGCCAGCCGGCACGATCCACCGGGCCGCCGCGAGCACCGCCACGACCACCGCGAGGGTCCGGAGGAGGAGGAGGAGGCGCTCCCGGATGCGGAGGTTCCGGTCCCGGTCGCGGAGCTCGGGGGGGAAGTACCGGAGCGCCGGAAAGCTCCGCTCCTCCACCTCCTCCCGCCGGAGGAAGTGAAGGAGGACCGGGACCGCCGCGAGGACCAGGGCGACCAGGGCCCCGGGGAGGAGGAAGGTCACCGGCCGCTATCTCCGCCGCGACGCGTGGACGAGGGCCCGGAGCGCCTGGGCCGGTGGGGCGCTCGTGTCCACCAGGTGGTGCTCGATCCCGGCCCCCCGGAGCTGTCCGCGCCACCGGCGGATCGCCCCCTCCACCGAGTCGCGGTAGGCATCGCGGGCGTCCGGAATGGAAAGGGGGAGGCGGCTTCCGGACTCAGGGTCCCGGAGCACGGCGCGCCCGGAGCCGGCAAGCTCCCGCTCGCCCGGGTCCATCAGGTGAAGGACCAGGACCTGGTGCCCCCGGTGCGCCAGGAACCGGAGCGCCCGCTCCGCCGGCTCCGGCTCCATGAGGAGGTCGGAGACGAGGATCACCACCCCCGCCTGGCGAAGGCGAAGCGCCGCGTCGCGCAGGGGGGAGCCGACACGGGTCCCGCCCCCGGCCTCGAGGTCGCCGAGGCGCCGGAGGAGGCGGGCCTCGTGGGCCTTCCCCCCCCGCGGGGGAAGCCAGCCCCGGACCTCGTCGTCGAAGGCCGCGAGCCCCACCCGGTCGCCCTGCCCCAGGAGGAGGATCCCCAGGGCCGCCGCGAGGAGCCGGGCGTACCAGAACTTGGT
>JBJHCE010000355.1:0-1573 GCA_050485865.1 Gemmatimonadales bacterium
CCATCGGTGCCGAGCTGGGGTTCGGGGTGGACGTGGTGGGTCCGGTGGAGGAGGAGGGGGGGGCGATCTCGTCGACCCGGATTCGCCACGCGGTGGCCGAGGGGCGGATGGACGAGGCCCGGGCCGGGCTCGGGCGCGCCTACGCCTTCCGGGGGGTCGTGGTCCGGGGGGAGGGAAGGGGGAGGCACCTGGGGTTTCCCACCGCGAACCTGGTGGTGGGCGATGCCCGGAAGCTCCTTCCCCCGCCCGGGATCTACGCGGTCCGGGGCGTGCTCCGTTCCGGGACCTGGCCCGGGGCGCTCCACGTGGGGCCCCGTCCCACCTTCGAGGGCTCGCCGCCCTCCATCGAGCTCTACCTCATGGACTTCGAAGGGGACATCTACGGCGAGACGGTCCGGGTGGACCTGGTCCGGCGCCTCCGGGGGGTCCGTCCCTTCACCTCGGTGGAGGGACTCGTGGCCCAGATGGGGGACGACGTGGCCGAGGCCCGGGGCATCCTCGAGGCCGATCGCCGTCCTTGATCGCCCGAAGGGCTTTCGTTAGCCTTCAAGGCTGGAATCATCAGGACGAACGCGAGCCGCTGGCAGCTTCCCCTGCAGAATCGACTCTTGCGGAGGCGCAGAGAACAAGCATGACCATCACGAAAGAAGCGAAGGACGAGATCATCCGGAAGCACGGCCTGCACGACTCCGATCGTGGCAGCGCTCCGGTTCAGGTCGCGATCCTCACCCACCGGATCAACGAGCTCCGGGACCACTTCGACGCCCACAAGGGCGACCACCACTCCCGCCGGGGACTCCTCAAGATGGTGGGGCGCCGCCGGCGCCTCCTGGAGTACCTGAAGCGGACCGACCTCCCGAAGTACCGGGAGCTCATCGAGGCGCTCGGCCTCCGGAAGTAGGAAGGACCCGACACGGCGGCCCCACCGGGCCGCCGTGTCCCGTTTCGTGGCCTGTCTGACCGGACACGGTCGGCCAACCCCACAGAGGCTGGACCCGCCGGGATCCTTTCGCGCCCCACGGCCCGGAAGGACCCGGTGAACCGGCGGTCGAACCGCGCCGGATCCGGCACGCTGCGAGACACGACCCGGTCGCACGGACGAGGGAACCGTTCCCTCCTTCCCGACGACCACACGCACGCAGCAACGGAACGAAAACCGCATGATGCATCGAATCGAACGTGAATTCGCGGGCCGGACCCTCATCATCGAGACCGGACGCATGGCTCGCCTGGCCCAGGGATCGGCCCTGGTCCAGTTCGGCGAGTCCCAGGTCCTCTGCGCCGTCACGGTGCAGAACCGCCCGACCCACCTCCCCTTCTTCCCCCTCACGGTGGAATACCGGGAGAAGTCGTACGCGGCAGGGAAGATCCCCGGCGGCTTCTTCAAGCGTGAAGGCCGTCCCGGCGAGAAGGAGATCCTCTCCGCCCGCCAGATCGACCGGCCCCTCCGCCCGTTCTTCCCCGACGGGTTCATGCACGAGACCCAGGTCAACTGCCAGATCCTCTCGGCGGACCAGGAGAACGACGCGGACACCCTGGCCCTCATCGCCGCCTCGGTGGCGCTGAACATCTC
>JBJHCE010000356.1:0-1572 GCA_050485865.1 Gemmatimonadales bacterium
CCGCCCCGTCCAGTGCCGCCAGGAACGCCTCGGCACTCTGGAAACGTTCCGCCGGATCCTTCCGCATCGCCTTCCGGAGGATGCGTACGAGATGGGGCGGGGTCCCGGCCCGGAGCTCTCCGATGGGCGGGAGATCCTCGGTCTTCTGCTTCGTGATGATCGAGTAGATGTTCTCCCCCTCCCATGGCGCGCGACCCGTGAGCATCTCGTAACCCAGGAGCCCCAGGCTGTAGAGGTCGCTACGGCCGTCCACGTCCCGGCCGTCCACCTGTTCCGGCGACATGTAGGCCGGCGTGCCGAGGGCCGACCCTGGAAGGGTGAGCCCCGAGTCGCTGTCCCAGGCGCGTGCGATGCCGAAGTCCGCCAGGCGGGCGAGGCCCACGCCCTCGTCCAGGTAGACGTTTTCGGGCTTCAGGTCACGGTGGACGATCCGGGCGCGGTGGGCGTGGGAGAGCGCCCGCGCAAGGTCGCGGAGGATGGACTCGGCCTCGTCGAAGGGGAGGGGCCCTTCCTGCTGGATCCGTTCCTTCAGCGTGCGGCCGGGGACGTACTGGAGAATGAGGGCGAGCCCCCCGTCGGATAACCGGCGCGTCCCCAGCAGCATGACGATGTTCGGGTGCTGGAGTTTCCCTACGGTTCGGGCCTCCCGCTCGAGGCGGGCCACGGCTTCCTCGTCGCGGACGTAGACCGATCGGATGAGCTTGATTGCCACGTCACGGCTGAGCTCACGATCGCGGGCCAGGTAGACCACCGCCGTTCCCCCCTGCCCGAGCTCCCGCACCAGGTCCCAGGAATCCGCGAGCTCCGGGATGTGAGGGAGCCCGCCTCCCTTTGGCCGCCCGCTCATGTCACGACGACCCGGAGGCCGTGCCCAGGCCGCCGCCCAGCTCCACCACGGCCACCGCCACGTTGTCCTCGCCGCCGGCCACGAGGGCCCCTTCGCAAAGGGCCCTCGCCAGGTCACGAACGTTCGGGACAGCGACCATGACTTCGGTCATCCGGGTGTGGCCGAGGACCCCGTGGACCCCGTCGGAGCAGAGGACCACGAGGTGCGGAACCGTGGCGTCGAGGTCCGGAAGGAGGTCGACCTCGAGATCCGGCCCGGCTCCCAGGCTCCGGGTAATGGCGTTCCGGAAGGGGGAGCGCGCCGCCTCCTCCTCCGACATTTTCCCCTGCTGCACCGCCTCGGCCATGAAGGAATGGTCGGTGGTGAGCTGGTGGAGACCGTCCGCATCCATCCGGTAGGCACGGCTGTCTCCCACGTTCGCGATCGAGTAGCGGTCGCCCTCACGGAGCATCGCCACCAGGGTCGTCGCCATTCCGACGCGCTCTTCCGACTCCGCTGCGGCCCTGAGGACCGCCCGGTTCGCGAACTGCACCGCATCGAGAAGCGTCGCGCCCCCGGACAGGTGCTCGATGAGGGCGTCGAGGGCGGTGTGGCTCGCCACGCCTCCGGATCGGTGTGAGCCCATTCCGTCGCACACGGCGGCGAGCTCCCGTCCGTCGGGAAGGGAGCGGACGACCACCGCGTCCTGGTTCGTGGGCCGCCGCCCCTGGTCCGTGTTCCAGGAG
>JBJHCE010000357.1:0-1571 GCA_050485865.1 Gemmatimonadales bacterium
TCGCCGGGCTCCGCCATCCGGAGCCCCGCATCCACCGCCTCTTCCTCGTCGGGAATGATCGTGATCCGGTCCGCAGGGACCCCGTGCTCCCGAAGGGCCTCGGCAATGATCCGGGGCACCTCGTCGGGGGCGCGCCCGCGCAGGCCGTCGTCCCGGCGGCAGATGTAGTGGTCGAAGCGGCCCGCGGAGACCCGGGCCACCTCCCGGAGGTCCTCGTCGCGGCGGTCGCCCGGGCCCGCCAGCACCACGAGCCTCCGTCCCGACACGTCCAGGTTCGTGGCCAGCCGGCACATGGCCTCCACCGCGTGGGCGTTGTGGCCGTAGTCCACGATCACCTTGAAGGGGTGCTCGTCGAAGACGTTCGCCCGCCCCGGAGCCTGGAAGAAGGTGGTGTCGAAGGTCCGGAGCCCCTGGCGGATCGTGTCCAGCTTGAACCCCATGGAGTACGCCATGGCGGCGGCGAACATGGCGTTGTTCACGTTGTGGAGGGCCCGGCCCTCCATGGTGGCCGGAATGAGGTGGGTCCAGAGCAGGGGGATGTGCGCTCCCCGGTCATAGATCGTGATCATCTGCCCGTTCACGCCGTTCTCGAGCGACACCGCCCGCCCCTCGGCCCGCACGTGCTCCCGCACCAGCGCGTGTTCCGGGTTCATGGTCACGTAGCAGAGGTTCTTCGCCTCGGTCCACGACGCCATGCGAAGCACGAGCGGATCATCGGCGTTGAGCACCGCCGTGTTCCGGGCCACCTCCACGACGATCCGCTTCACCTCCGAGAGCTCTTCCACCGTCTCGATCCCCCGCATCCCCAGGTGATCGGGCTGGACGTTCAGCACCGCACCCACGTCCACGTAGCGCGTTCCCATGCCCGCCCGGAGGAGCCCCCCCCGGGCGATCTCGAGCACCGCCACGTCGATGGTCGGGTCACTGAGCACGATGCGGGTGGCCACCGGCCCCGTCATGTCACCGACCACCGTGCGCTGGCCGTCGATGTAGACGCCGTCGGTGGTGGTGAGCCCCGGCGTCATCCCCCCCATCTTGCAGATATGGGCGAGCATCCGGGCTGTGGTGGTCTTTCCGTTCGTGCCGGTCACCGCCGCAATGGGGACGGTGGCCGGGGTCCCCGGGGGGAACAGCATGTCGATCACCGGCCCCGCCACGTCCCGGGGTCTCCCCTCGCTCGGCGCGCTGTGCATCCGGAAGCCCGGGGCCGCGTTCACCTCGCATATGGCCCCCCCCGCCTCCTTCCACGACCGGGTGATGTCTTCGGTCAGGAAGTCCACTCCCCCCACGTCGAGGCCAATGGCCTTGATCGCCCGCACCGCCATGTCGGCGTTGTCCGGGTGGATCACGTCGGTCACGTCGGTGGCGGTGCCGCCGGTGGAGAGGTTTCCGGTGGAGCGGAGGTAGACGACCTCCCCCTCGGCGGGAACCGTCTCCGCCGAGTACCCCAGGATCTCGAGCAGGCGGTGGGCCTGGTGGTCCAGCTCCAGGCGGGTCAGCACCTTCTCGTGCCCCACCCCCCGGCGGGGGTCGGCGTTCACGATCTCCACGAGTTCGGCCACCGTGTGGGT
>JBJHCE010000358.1:0-1563 GCA_050485865.1 Gemmatimonadales bacterium
CAGGCCCTTCTCCGAGATCCTCACCTACGAGGCGCTCATCGACGCCCTCGAGGGCGATGCCGTCCGCGACGTCGCCCGCCGGGTCCTGGACCTCGAGCGCTACGTGCGCGTGTCCCTCGTCCCGGAGGGGTGAGGTGAAGGGGGGATTCCGCGCCCCTCAGGGCCCGGGCTGGCACCGGGGGCAGTAGAAGGCCGAGCGGTTCGAGAAGACGATCCGCCGGACCCCGGTGCCGCACCGCGGGCAGGGCTCGCCCTCCCGCCCGTAGGCCCGAAGCTCCTGCTGGTACGCCCCCTCCCACCCCTGGGCGGTGCGGTAGTCGCGAAGCGTCGTCCCCCCACCCTCCACCGCATCCGCGAGCACCTTCCGGATCGCCCGGTGGAGCCGCCGTGCCCCCCCCTCGTCCACCCGGTTCGCCGGAAGGGCGGGGTGGAGCCGGGCCCGGTGGCACGCCTCCGACGCGTAGATGTTCCCCACCCCCGCGATCTTCCGCTGGTCCAGGAGCCACGACCGGAGGGGCATCCGCGAACGGCCGAGCCCACGGAACAGCGTGTCGGCGGTGAAGCTCCGGGAGAGGGGTTCGGGCCCGAGGGCTCCGGAGAACGCCTTCCATTCGAGGGGGGTGAGGAGCTGGATGCGACCGAACCGCCGGGGGTCGTGGTAGACGATGCGGCCACCCCCCGCCGGGGGGGCGGAAGGGCCCGAGTCATCGCCTCGAGTCTCCACGTGCAGGAGGACCGCCGGGTGGGAAGGGGGTGGCCCGTCCCGCGGATCGCCGATCCAGAGGAGCCGTCCCGACATCCCCAGGTTCACCACGAGGCGCCGGCGGTCGTCGAGTTCCAGGACCACGTTCTTCCCCCGGCGGCCGACCCCCGTGATCCGGCGGCCCCGGAGGGCCCGGTCGAAGGCGACGGGGTCCGGGTCCAGGACGTCGGCGTGGAGCACGGTGGCGCCGGAAAGGAGGGCCCCGGTGGCGGGCTCGCGGAGCCCCCGGGCGATGGTTTCCGCTTCGGGAAGTTCGGGCATGGCCCCGGTACCCGGCGGCAGGGCCGACGTTCGCCCCACCTGGAGTGGGGGAGGGGGGGCCGTCGGCCATTGACCCCGCACCCCGCGTCTCGCGACCTTCAGGGGCAAACCCGACCTGCTTGTGCAGAATCCCTTTCCGGGTTCCCGTCGGTACGCCGCACATCCCCCCAGTCATCCCCTCGTCCCAGCGGATTCGATGATCGGCTCCTCCGCCACCGAGTACGCGATCCGTGCCCTCACCCACGTGGCCGAGGCCGGGGGCGAGCGCGTGAAGGTGAAGGACATTTCCGACGCGGAGGAGATCCCGGCGCCCTTCCTCTCGAACGTGCTGAACCGCCTCGTGGCGGCAGGGCTCCTGCGTTCGCTCCGGGGCCCCACCGGGGGGTACGTGCTGGCCCGCCCCGCGAGGGAGATCCGGCTTCTCGACATCCGGGCGGCCATCGACGGGAACCTGGACCTGGAATCCTGCGCGGTGGGGCTCCCCCGATGCTCCGAGTCGAGCCCCTGCCCGGTGCACGACCGGTGGGGGCCGGTCCGGG
>JBJHCE010000359.1:0-1530 GCA_050485865.1 Gemmatimonadales bacterium
CCGGGGCGAGCTCGACGGCGCCCCCCTGGAAGGGGTGGACGCGGTGGTGCACCTGGCGGGCGAGAGCATCGCCGGGGGGCGGTGGACCGAGGCCCGGAAGAAGGCGATCCACCGGAGCCGGGAGGCGGGCACCCTCCTCCTCGCCCGGACCCTCGCCGGGCTCGCCCGGAAGCCCCGGGTCTTCGTGTCCGCGTCGGCGGTGGGGTTCTACGGCGATCGGGGCGACGAGGCCCTCACCGAGGCCTCTCCGCCCGGCAAGGGGTTCCTCACCGAGGTGTGTCTCGCCTGGGAGCAGGCCACCGCTCCCGCCCGCACCGCCGGGATCCGCACCGTTCACCTCCGCACCGGGATCGTCCTCGCCCCGAACGGCGGGGTCCTCGGCACCATGCTCCTCCCCTTCCGGCTGGGGGTGGGGGGGCGCCTCGGGCGGGGGCGGCAGTACATGTCGTGGATCGACCTGGACGACCACCTGGGGGTGATCCTCCACGCGCTGGCCACGGAAGCCCTCCGGGGCCCGGTGAACGCCGTGGCCCCCCACCCGGTCCCGAACGCCTCCTTCACCGACGTCCTCGGCCGGGTCCTCCGGCGCCCCACCCTCCTGCCGGTCCCCGCCCTCGCGATCCGCGGCCTCTTCGGGGAAATGGGCGACGCCCTCCTCCTCCAGGGGCAGCGGGTCCTTCCTGGCCGCGTCCGGGAGACCGGCTACACCTTCCTCCGCCCCGACCTGGAGGATGCCCTCCGCTTCCAGCTCGGTCGCTTCGACGACGACGAGGTCACGCCATGATCGCACGCCGCAGCTTCGCTTTCACCTCCTCCGTGGTGTGTATCACCCTCCTCCTTTTCGGGGGATGTGCACCCGAGGCCGACACCCCGAGGCCCCCGGCCGGAGACCCGGCGCCCCCCGAAGGCGCCGCCTCCTTCACGGTCCCCGATGCGCCCCGGGCGTGGCAGGGGGTGCTCCCCTGCGCCGACTGCGCCGGGATCAACACGATCCTCGTCCTCGACCCGGAGGGGACCTTCCGGATGGACCAGGCCTGGCTGGGGCTTCGGGAGGACCGGATCGCGGAAGGGGACACCCTTTTCGGGACCCGGGGGCGGTGGACGCTGGACGCGGGCGGCACCCGGATCCGCCTCGACGGAGGAAGTGACGGCCCCCGGTACTTCCGGGGTGCCCGGGAGGGCGCCCAGGGAGAGGCCCAGGGAGACGCCCAGGGCGGCGCGCTCCGGGCGCTCGACATGGCCGGCGGCGAGATCGAGACCGAACAGAACCTGGAGCTCGCCCCCCTCGGCGCGGTCCCGACGCTGGAGGGGCGTCTCCGCGAGGACGGGCTCTTCCGCTACGTGGCCGACGCCGCCACCTTCGCCCCCTGCGCCGGGGGGGTCCAGACCCCTGTGGCCATGGAGGGCGCGTACCGGGAGCTCGAGGCGGCCTACGGCGAGGCGGCGCCCGAGCCCGGGGCGCTCGTCCGGGTGTTCCTCGAGGGGCGGGTCGAGGCGCGCCCTGCCATGGAAGGCGACGGCACCGAGGAC
>JBJHCE010000360.1:0-1517 GCA_050485865.1 Gemmatimonadales bacterium
AGCGACACGGCCCTCCCCGGGACCCCCGAGTCCCCCGGGTTCCCCGGCCCCGAAGCGTCGACCTGCCTCGCCGCACGTCCCGGTTCGTCGCGATGGCACCGAGCGAAACCGCCGAGCTCCTGGAGCGGGCGCGTTCCGGGGACCGGAGCGCCTTCGACACTCTCTACGCCCGGCTCTACGACGAGCTCCTGGCCGCCGCCCGGAGCCAGCTTCGCCGTGCTCCCGGGCTCGTGACGCTGGACACGGTGGCGCTCGTCCACGAGGCGTGGGTGCGCCTCGCCGCCGGCGCCGACGTCCCCTGGGCCGGCCGGTCCCACTTCCTGGCGGTGGCGGCCCGGGCCATGCGCTGCGCCGTGGTGGACCACATCCGGGCCGGGGCGGCGGCGAAGCGGGGTGGGGGCGAGGTCATGGTCACCCTCTCGGACCACGCCCCGGGCGCCGCCCCCGACCCCGACACCCTCCTCGCCATCGACGACGCCCTCACCCGCCTCGCCGCCTTCAACGAGCGCCTTCCCCGGGTGGCCGAGTGCCGGCTCTTCGGGGGGCTCTCCGAAGAGGAGACCGCCGAGGCGCTGAACATTTCGGTGCGCACCGCCCAGCGCGACTGGCAGCGCGCCCGGGCCTGGCTCCAGGAGGCCCTCGGTGCCTGACGCCATCCCCACCCCCCCCGACCCGGACCGGGACCGGGCCATCGACCAGGCGCTGGACGCCGCCCTGGACCTCCACGGCGAGGCCCGATCGGCCTTCCTGGGCGCGCTCCGCACCCGCGACCCCGAGCTCGCCTCCCGGGTGGAGCGACTCCTCGCCGCCGGGGCCGAGCCCGACCCCCGCCTCGACACCGGGCACTGGCGTTCGCATCCCCCGTGGGAGTCCCTCGAGGGAGACGGAACCCCCGAGGTGGCGCCCGGGACCCGGGTAGGTCCGTGGCGAATCGTGGGTCTCCTGGGGCAGGGAGGAATGGCCGAGGTCCACCTGGCCGAGCGCGCCGACGGCCTCTACGCCCAGCAGGTGGCGGTCAAGTTCGTGCACGCGCTGCACCCGGCGGGTCGGCGGCGCTTCGAGCAGGAGCGGCGGATCCTGGCGGCGCTCGACCACCCCCGGATCGCCCGGCTCCTGGACGGGGGGAGCGATGCGGCGGGGCGGCCCTACCTCGTCATGGAGTACGTGGAAGGGGAGCCCATTGACCGGTACTGCGCCCGGACCGGGGCGGGGCCGGCGGAGCGGGTGGGGCTCGTGATCGCGGTGGCCGAGGCGGTGGAGTACGCCCACCGGCACCTGGTGGTGCACCGCGACCTCAAGCCCTCGAACATTCTCGTGAACCGCGCGGGCGAGGTGAAGCTCCTCGATTTCGGCATCGCGCGGCTTCTCGAGGAGGGGGATGCGCACGGGGCGGGGGGTGCGGAGGTGGGGGTCACCGCTCCCCTCGCCCGGGTGCTCACGCCGGAGTACGCGAGCCCCGAGCAGGTGCGCGGGGAGCGGGCCACGACGGCCTCCGACGTGTTCCAGCTCGGGATCCT
>JBJHCE010000361.1:0-1517 GCA_050485865.1 Gemmatimonadales bacterium
CTTCGACTACCGCCTCCGCCCCGGTCCCGCCACCTCCCGGAACGCCCTGATCCTCCTCGAGCTCGTGGGGCTCGGCGAGGAGGATTCGGGGGATGCGGAGCGCGCCGACCCCTGACCGCGGTCAGACACCCGGCGGTGGGGCCGCCCGCACCCACACCTTGCCCCGGAGGGGGCCCGGGGGGCAGGTTCCCCCCCGGTGTCCGATTTCCATTCCCCACGCCCGGAGTCGTCCATGCGCGGCCGAGCGCCCAAGCCCTTCAGCACCCTCCTGCTCTCCGCCTTCACCCTGGCCCTCGCCCTTTCCGCCTGCGGCGAGGCGCCCGCCCCTGAGCCGGAACCGGAGCCCCACCCGCAGGACCAGTTCCTCGCGAACCTGGCCGACCTCTGCGGCAAGGCCTTCCGGGGCGAGGCGACGCTCGCCACCTCCGACGACTTCGCCGCCGGGCTCGTCATGCACGTGCGCGTCTGCCGCGACGGCGAGGTCCAGATCCCCCTTCACGTGGGGGAGAACCGGTCCCGGACCTGGATCCTCACCCGGACCCCCCAGGGGCTGAGGCTCAAGCACGACCACAGGCTGGAAGACGGATCCGACGACCCGACAACCCAGTACGGGGGCGACACCGCCGACGACGGCACCCCCTGGCACCAGAGCTTCCCCGCCGACGCCTTCACGGCGGAGCTCATCCCCGAGGCGTCCACGAATGTCTGGAACATGACGCTGGACCTCGAGGCACGCCGCTTCACCTACCACCTGACCCGCCACGGCGAGCCCCGGGCCACCTTCGTCTTCGACCTGGACGACGAGGTGGAGCCCCCGCCGGCCCCGTGGGGGTACGAGGGGACCTGACGACGCACCGGAGGAACCCGGCCCCGCCCCGGGGCCGGGTTCCTCCCCGCCTCACTACCCGCCGTAGTACGGGCGCATCATCCAGTAGACCATGACCCCGGTCACGGCCACGTAGAGCCAGAGGGGAAAGGTCCACCGGGCGATGCGCCGGTGCTTTCCGTACTCGGCGCGGAAGGCCCGCACCACGGTGTAGAGGGCCAGGGGAAGGATCACCGGTGCGAGCGCGATGTGCGACAGGAGCACCGCGAAGTAGAAGGGCCGGATCCACCCGGTCCCGCCGAAGGGGGTGGCCGGCGCCTGCGCGTGGTAGACCACGTACGAGAGCAGGAATACGGTGGAGAGGGCGAAGGCCCCCACCATGGCCGCCCGGTGCGCCCCCACCTTCCCCTGGCGCACGAAGCTCACCCCGGCCACGAGGAGCACGGCGCAGGTCCCGTTCAGGGCGGCGTGGAAGCCGGGAAGCCCCGAAACGTCGAGCCCCTCCACCGCCAGGACCTGCCCCGCCGCCACGAGAAAGGCGACGAGGAAGACAATGGCGGCGGTAAGCCCCCAGATCCAGAGGGCGATGGTGCGGTCGCCCAGGCGTGCCAGGGCGGGAACCGGTGGGGGCAGCGGCTTCGGGTTCATGGACGGGGGTTCAGGGAAAGAGGACGTACCAGAGTTCGGTGAA